>CAYQRM010000146.1:0-18050 GCA_964419785.1 uncultured Solibacteraceae bacterium
CGCCGAAGCCGCCTCGGCGGCGGAGGCGGCCGGTCCTCGGCGGAGGCGGCTGCCCGACGAGCGCCAGTCGATCACGCACAAGTTCGACATCGCCGGCCACGAGGGCTACATCACCGTTGGCCTCTACGAAGACGGCCAGCCCGGCGAGCTCTTCCTGACGATGGCCAAGGAAGGCTCGACGATTTCCGGCTTCGCCGACGCGTTCGCGCAGGCGATCAGCTACGCGCTCCAGTACGGCGTGCCGCTGCAGGACCTCGTCGACAAATTCAGCCACGTCCGCTTCGAGCCGGCGGGGATGACGAAGAACCCCGACATCCGCTTCGCGAAGTCGATCGTCGACTACATCTTCCGCTGGCTGGCCGCGAAGTTCCTCTCGCCCGAAGCCCAGTACCGCGCGGGCGTCAACAACCGCGATGAAGCATCGACGACGACACCCGAGCAGCTGCTGCTCGACGTGACGCAGTCGGCAGGAGCGTCTGCGGCCAAGCAGGCCGACGCGATTGCGACCGTGCACGCGAAGAAGTCGCAGTTCGCGGCGATTCAAAACCAGGAAGACGCGCCGCCGTGCTCGACTTGCGGCTCGATCATGGTGCGCTCGGGCGCGTGTTACAAGTGCCCGAATTGCGGCACCACGAGCGGCTGCGCGTAAGAGAAGTCAGAAGCCAGAAGTTAGAAGTTCGGAAAGGGAAGTTTTAACTTCTAACTTCCCCTGTGCCCTTCACTCCCTTCGACGCCTATCGCAACTATCAGCGCAGGACCAAAGGATTGATCCCGTTCGTGCTGTAATGCACCGTGTATGTCCGGCTGGCTGGCTGACGCTCATGCCGCGGTTCGCGCTCTCGCCGCGTCGCGCTGGACAACGCTCGCGGCCATCCTCACGCTGGCCCTCGGCACGGGCGCGAACACCGCCGTGTTCGCGGTCGCGTACGGCGTGCTGCTTCGGCCACTGCCGTTTCCCGAGCCGTCTCGGCTCGTGCGCATCACGACCGAGCGCCCCGTGGACGGATCCGATCTTGGCCTCCAGCTGTCGGAATTCGATGACTGGAAAACGCGGCTGACGACGGTCGATGCGGTCGCCGCGTACGCGCGCGCGGAGTTCACGGTGCGCGGCGCCGGCGAGCCCGACGTCGTCCAGGCGGCTGCGGTCACGGGCGATTTCTTCCGCGCGCTGGGCGTGCCGCCGGCGGCAGGACAGACGTTCTCCGACGATCGCGGCACGTCGGTGGTCGCTGCGAGCGATCGCTACGCACGTCGTCTCGCGGCCTCGGGGCCGGCCATCGGCCGATCGCTCTCGCTTGGCGCGCTGGCGATGAGCGTCGGCGCCGTCATGCCCCGGGCGTTCGGCTTTCCCGACGATGACGTGCAGGTGTGGGTGCCAGCGCGATCCGTGCCGACGCTGAATATCTTCGATCCCACGCGCGACTTTCGACAGTTCCGTCTCATCGCGCGCCTGCGGCCTGGCGTGACGATCGAAGACGCGCGTGAGGACGGCGAGCGCGTCATGCGCGAGCTCCATCCGGGCGTGATCGGCCGTCGCGTGGCGGTTCGCCGCATCGACGACGACCTCGTCGGCGCCGCGCGGCCGGCGATCGCCGCATTTGCGGCTGCCGGTCTGCTCGTGCTGCTCGTCGCCTGCGCGAACGTTGCGACACTTCTGGCTGGTCGCGCGCTCACGCGACAGCGCGAGTTCGCGGTCCGGCTCGCTATTGGCGCCGATCCCTCGCGGCTGGTGCGGGCGGCACTCGCCGAGAGTCTGGTGATCGCGGCGCTCGCGACCGGGCTCGGCGTCATCATCGCGCGGCTGACGCTCGAGGCGCTCGTGCCGCTGGTCGGCGCGACGCTGCCGCGTGCGTCGGAAATCGGTCTCGACGCGCCCGTGCTCATCGCGAGCGGAATTGCCGGCCTCTTCGTCGCGCTGGCGTGCGGACTCGCACCCGCCCTGGCGGCCGCGCGAAGCGACGTGGCAATCGCGCTCCGCCGCGAGTCCGGCACGACGACCGGCGGCAGCCATCGCGTCCGCGCCCCGCTCGTGGTCGCGCAGATCGCGCTGACGGTGCTGCTGCTCACCGGCGCGGGCCTCTTCGCACGCACGGTTTGGAGTTTGTGGACGACGGACATCGGCGCCGAGCGCGATCACGTCCTTACGGCGCGGCTGGCGCTGACGGAGACGACGCGCTTCGACGCAACGTCGCGCGGTCAGCTGGTCGATGACCTCTTGCGGCGCGTGCGCGCGCTCCCCGGCGTCGAGGCTGCGGGCATCGGCAGCGACCTGCCGCCGCGCGTAAATCAGCTCGAGATGACGATTCGGTTCGTGGACGACAGCGGCCGTGACGACTCGCACGGCATGAATCTCGTCGCCGTGACGCCCGGATACTTCCGCGCGCTCGGCGTGCGCATGATTCGCGGACGCGACTTCGACGATGTCGACGCGGCGGGCGAGGTGCCGGTCGCCGTAATGAGCCAGATGCTCGAGCACGAGTTTGCGTCCCGGCACGACCTGCTCGGCACCCGGCTGACGATCCAGGTGCCCGCCGTCGGCGGCAAGCGCGTGCGGCCGACGCTCGTCGGCATCGTCTCGGACGTTCGCTTCGTCGGCTTGGAGCGGCCGACTGAGGCCAACATCTACATTCCGTGGCGCCAGCTGCCGACGGGGGTGTCGTACCTCGTGATCCGGACGCAGCACGATCCCGCGGCGCTCGAGGCGGCTGTGCTCGCGACGGTTCACGAGCTCGATCCGACGCTGCCGCCGCCGATTGTCCGGCCACTCGGCGAGGAGGTGTCACTCGCGATGGCCGGCCGGACGCTGCGCCTGCAGCTCGTCACCGCGCTCGCGCTCGTTGCGCTCGCCGTCTCGATCGTGGGCCTCACGAGCGCGCTCGCCAGGTCGGTCGCCGAGCGCCAGCGCGAAATTGCGGTGCGCCTCGCCATCGGCGCCACGCCTGCCGACGCCGCCGGGCTCGTCGTCAGTCACGGCGCGCGTTTGATTGCGGTGGGCGTGGTCGTCGGCGTCGGGCTGGCAATCGCGCTGGGCCGCGTCACGTCGAGCCTGCTCTTCGGAGTGAGCGCCTACGATCCGCTGACGTACGCGCTCGTGAGTGCCGGGGTCCTCGCACTCGGTCTCGCGGCCTGTTACCTGCCCGCGCGCCGCGCGGCGACGGTGGATCCGATCGAGCTCCTGAGAACTCAGTGACGGATCAAGCCAGAAGTTAGAAGCCAGAAGTTCGAAGTTTCGGACGATCACTCAAACTTCTGCCCTTTGCCCTCTGCCCTTTGCCCTCTGTCCTTTGCCCTTCTAACTTCTGGCTTCCAACTTCTAACTTGATCTATTGTCTGCCCATGACCAAGTTCCTGCGTCTCGCCGCTGTCTTCGGCGTGCTCGTTCCCGCGTATCTTTTCGCCGACGGCCAGGGCCAGGGGCGAGGCCAGGGCCAGGCCGGGCAGCCGCAAGGGCAGGGACAGGGCCGTGGCGGCGCGGGCCGCGTGACCATCCCGAGTCAGGAAGAAGTCGGGCCTGCGCTGGCACTCCGCAATCTGTTCACGCAGGACGCGTACACCGAGTATCAAATTCTCGAGCCGGGCAGCGAATCGTTCCGCATCAAGTACCTGCCCGAGCAGAATCGCGCCGGGTCGACCGAGCTCACGAACCCAACGCGCGGCGGAAGCGAAGGCGGCGACGTCGAGGTGTACGATCCTCGGACCGGAAAGCCGCTGCCGTTCGTCTACGAGCCGCAGCCGAACAGCCCTGAGAATCATCAAATTCGCGCCACGCTTGCGATGCCCGTGCCCGAGGGCGGCATCGGCCGCGTGTTGATCTTCAAGACCTACAAGGACGAGCGCACGTACCGGATGGACGGACAGGACATCGCGTGGGTGCGCAGCCTGGCTGGCTACCGGCTTGGCGTCGTGCTGCCCAAAGGCTTCGCGTTCATCTCGTCGAACGTCGCGGCGCAGCTGTCGACGACGGCAGACGGGCGGCTGCGGCTGGCGTTCGCGAACCCGAGCGGCCAGAGCAATCCGGTGACGGTTCGCGCGCGCAAGACGACCGCGGTCTTCACGCCGTCGAAGTTCGACGACATGTTCTTCGACGACATCAAGACGCTCTACGATCTCGACGCGACGGGCGTCGCGCACGTCGAGCAGACCTACAGCGACTACCGGAAGGGCGACAGCGCGTCGCTCGATTCCCTCGGTTATCTCGCGCTGCAAGACCTGAAGGTCATCGATCTGGACACGGCCAAGGCGTTTACCCCCACGAAGTCGGGCAGCAAGACCGTCGTCAAGCTCGACGTGCCCATCACCGACGACAAGCAGAGCGCGCATCTCAAGATCACGGGCACGCTCAAGGACGGGTACAAGATCACCGGCGACGATCTCGTCTTCGAGCGGACGCTGCACGGCCTGCGCAACACGATCATCCTGCCGGCCGGCTGGGAGCTCGCGGCGTGCTCGCAGTCGGGGACGATCGGGACGTATCAGAACAACCGCACGTTCGTCGCGTTGATCAATCTCAATGCGGAGAACGAGTACAAGGTGACGATTCGCGCGCGCAAGGCGGCGCAGTAGCGGAGTGGAAATTAGAAGTGTGAAGCCAGAAGTTAGAAGTTCTGAGCGACCGTGTGATCTTCCGAACTTCTGACTTCTGGCTTCTGACTTCTGACTTGATGTGTCTGCTTACGGCTTGATGTCGCCGTCCGGATCGTAGTCGACGTCCGGAAACCCGTTTCCGGCGGGGGGTTGCGGTACCTGGCTCCGCACCTGGATCGTGTAGGACAGGGAATCCAACGCGCCGTTCATCTTGTAACCGGGGTCGATGATGGCGCCGAGCAATCCCACTTGGCCGGCGTTGACCTGCGCCGTATTGCCTGCCAGCCAGCTCATGCATTTCACCAATTTCGTGCCCTTCGGGGCGCCCATGCTGTTCTTGAGCTTGAAATCGGTCAGCGTCACGGTGATTGGCTGGCCACTGTTGTTGGTGACAATCCAGACGACGATCTCCTGGAACTGCTGGCTGATGAGAAACCTGGCCGGCGCATCGTTTGGATCAATGAATCCGTCCTTTTGGACGTTGATCTTGGGCGTATTGGGTTGAAGTGAAACGATTGGCGAGGGGAGTGGAACTTGCTTGGCCATGTGTCCTCCGCTACGGCTTGATGTCGCCGTCCGGGTCGTAATCGATCGAAGGGAACGGGTTGACGGCGGCCCGGCTCTCGACGCGGATGGTGTAAGAAACCCGATCGTGGAACATGCCCTTGATCTGGAAGTTCGGATCCCGCTGCGCGGCGATGAGGCCCAGCGCCTTGTCATCGATCTGGACGATATTGGACACGAGCCAGTTGAACGGCATCACCCCGTCGTTCGGATCGCCTTTGTCGTCCCCGTCTGACTTCTTCCGGTAGAACTCAAACAACGTGACCGTGATCGGCTGTCCGCTCGTGTTGCCGATCGCCCACACCACGACGTCGTCAGGATGAGCCGCGAACCGCGTCGGGGGATTGGTAATCGCACCGTTCGCGCCAATCGCGACGCCGATGAGATTCGGATGCGGATCGCTATCAGCGGACTTGAGCTTCTTTTTCTGCGGCATACGGCCTCCACTGCTCGGCGGCCTGTCCAGGCCACCAAACTGAATGGCGCCTCGCATGGGTAGCCGAGGTCGTGTCTTGCCTCGTATTGAACGAGCGCCAGAGAATACCCGAACTACCCCAATCGCTCAAGCGACCGATCTCGGCCGAGCTCGCTGCTACGGCTTGATGTCGCCGTCGGGGTCGTAGTCGATGGCAACGGTCGCGGAGCGCACCTCGATCGTGTAGGACAGGCAGTCCACCATCGGCGGATAATCCGGGCCGCGTTTGACCCTCGCGTAAATGCGGCCGATCTCGCCGCTGTTCAGCGTGATCTGATTGTGGCCGAGCCACTGGAAGTACCCCCCGGCAGGATGCTGACCGTGCGCGTGGCTGAAATGCGCCTTCTTCATGAACTTCGTCAGCGCGACGGTGATCTGCTCGTTGCTGATGTTCGTAATGACCCACGAGACGACTTCTTCCTGGCCGGCGAGAAACCGTCCGGGCGGGACGTCGATGAGGCCGCCGGGCTTGACCTCGAAACGCACGACCGTCCCCGGCAGCGCCGGAAAGAGCGACGGCAGATTGACTTTGGTGGGGGTGGATGTCTGCGGACTGGTCGCGGTCGACGTTGTGGTGGTCGCTTGCATAGTGCCTCCGAAGAGGACGATACGCTGGACCGGGTCGCCGGACCTTGAGCGTTGTCTGAGGTTTTTCTTCGTTTTACTTGCCGGCCGGTGCGATCAGGTTCTTGAATCGACGCTCGTCCCGCAAGGACGAAAAGTCCGGATCGTTCTCGATGAAGAACCGCGATGACCCAAGCGAGGCGGCGCGTTCGAGCGCATCGAGCGCCTTGTCAGGATTCTTCGCGAGCGCATGGACGACCGCGAGCTTGTACAGCACGTCCGGATCGTCGCCCGTATTCACCGCTTGGGCCGTGAGCGCGCGGTTCTCGGCATCTTGCGTCTTACCGAGCTTGGCTTGGCACTTCGCGGCAATTGCCCCGTACGTCGCCTGGTCGGCGAGGCTTGTCGGCTTCTGGTCATCAGCGAGCCTCACGCAGTTTCTGTACGCATCCTGCGCGTTGCGCGGCTGATGCAATGCCTCGTAGGCATCGCCCAGATTCATCTGTAACTTTGGACTCGTCTTGTTGCGCGCGATTGCGTCGCGGTACCCGTTCAGCGCCTGGTCATACTGCTTATTCCAGTAATAGGCCGTGGCCAGATTGTTGAAGGCGGAAGAATCCGTCTCGTTGAGTTCCTGCGCATGCTTGAGATGGCCGATGGCGCTTTCCTCCTCTCCGATACTCATGTACGCAAAGCCCAGATTCACCCAGGCAGACTCGTAGTCTCGCACGTTCTCTTTCACGGTACTGAGCGGCGCGATCGCATCCTGGAACCGGTTGAAGAACAGCAGGGCTCTTCCCAAGTAGTAGTAATTAATCCAGTGGTTCGGCCTGAGTTTCGTTGCCAAGGATAACTCCGGGATTCCAGAGTCTCTGACCGTCTTTTCGAAGAGCGCGATCCCTAATGTGCGATACGCGTCATCGCTCTCGGGTGTCAAAGTCACCGCCTTCCGCGCCTCCGTGACGGCGTCGCCGCGCTTTTCGTTGTTGTAATGGACCAGCGCCATGGCGATGTGCGCCTGATCGACATTTGGATCCAATTTGAGTGCCTGAGTGGCAGCATCCTCGGATCGCTTGAACACTTCCGGATCCTTTCGGTGCCGAAAGTGTGAGGAGTAGGCCTGACTCAACCCTGCCAGCGCGAATACGAACGACTTATCGCGACTGATGGCCGCCTGAAAGTCCGCGGCCGCGAGGTCGTCTACGGTCTCATTTTGCGAGGTATCCAGGAGCCCTCGGCCTTTGAGATAGGACTCGAGTGCCTGTGGGTCCTGAGTCGGCGTGTAATGATAGGCTGCGCGGACAGCGTCGGTAAGCGGCGGCCCCTCTGTCGAAGTGAACGTGCGCTCGAGTTCACTGGTTAATTTGCTAGTGACCTCACGCAGCACTGTCACCCCATCGCCGGGCACGGAGCCATTCCAGACTTTCTTGTCTCCTTGACGCAGCTCGATATCCGCGACGATGCCGGTCAACGTGGGACGCAGCTCCACTGACGTCGTGTATCCGGGCGATGGTTGGTTGCCCCGGGCCTGGTCGTTCGACGCCGCAAGCGTCACGCCGGGAAAGCTCGCGACGTTTCGAGCAATGGTCGATTGCAACAGCCCGCCCAGTTCGTCGAGCTCCGGCTGAGTGGTGCTGGCGTTGTGTACCGGTAACACGGCCAGGGTCGGCGGCGCCAGCGGCACTGGTGCGGCCGGAGCCGGCCTCAGCACGGCCCAGAGAATCGCGGCCGCGATGACCGCGAGCCCCGCGAGCACGGCCCATCCGAACCCGCTCCGCGGCGTGACGATCGGCACGACGCGACGCGACGACGCGTCGCGCGCACGCAGGAGGTCGTCGTGCAGCTCGGCGGCGCTCGAGTACCGCATCCTCGGATCGTGCGCCATCGCTTTCGCCACGACATCGTCGAGCGTGCGCGGCACTTTGGGATTGACCGCGCGAGCGCGCGGCGTCTGGGCCCGACCCATCGCGGCGTGAAGCGAGAACATGTCGCGCTGCGGGTACGGCCGGCCGCCGGTGAGCAGCTCGAAGAGCAGCACGCCGACGCTGTAGACGTCGGTGCGCACGTCGGCGGGATGCCCGCGCAGCCGCTCCGGCGCCATGTACGCCGGCGTGCCAGCCGCGACGGCCGTGTCGGCAATGTCCCGCGTGGTGGCCCCCGGATCGCTCGCCGACACGCGGGCGATGCCAAGATCGAGCAGCTTCACCGTGCCGGCGCGCGTCAGCTTGACGTTGGCCGGTTTGACGTCGCGATGAATGATGCCCTCGCGGTGCGCGTAGGCCAGCGCGTTGCTGAGCTGCAGGCCGATGTCGATCGTGCGATCGACGCCGATGTCCGCGATGACGAGATCGGAGAGCGATTCGCCGTCGGCATACTCCATCACGAGCAGCGAGATCCCGTCGTACTCGGCGAGGTCGTAGAGGGCGGCGATGTTCGGGTTGTTGAGTCGCGCGATCGCCCGCGCTTCTTTCTTGAGGCGGCGTTCGGCCTCGGTGCCGGTCGAGCCGGTCAGCGTCTTGATCGCCACGCGGCGGTCCAGGCGCTCGTCATGGGCCAGATAGACCTTGCCCATGTGGCCGGATCCGATTTCCTCGAGGATCTTGTACGGGCCGAGGCTTGCGCCCGGCGTCAGCTCCATGTTGGGACCGTGCGCGAATTATAGATCGCCGGTTCGGCGGGCGACGCCGTCACGGACGGCAAGCCGCCGCGCCAGCGCGACGCCCGATCCAAGCGCGCCTTCCATGTAGCCGATGAACGCGAAGTTCGTGTGCTCGCCAACAAAGTGCAGCCGGCCCAGTCCCTCGCGCAGCACCGGCCCGATCGTCGTGATTTGACCGGGGGCTGGGAAGGCGTAGGACGCTCGCGTCCAGGGATCGCCGGGCCAGTCCATGAAACGCGCCTTAACGAACTCGGCGGCGATGTCGGGATAGGCGATCTCGAGCGTCCGCAGATAGGCGTTCGCGCGGTCGGATGGCGACCACGAACGGCAGAGGTCGGCGGAATTGGCGCCGGAAAACGCCGTCAGCACCGCGCCAGGCCCCGGCTGGTTGTCCGTCGCCTCCCATGTGAGGTGCACGGGACCATCCGAGAGCAGATTGGGCGTCAGACCCGCGCGGCGCCAAAAGCGCGAACGGAGCACGGCCAGAAACTTCACGTTCGTTCCCATCTGCGGTCGCAGGGGGGACGGCAGCGGCGGATCGAACGCGATCGTATGCCACACCGACGGCGGCACGGCCAGAATCACTTCGTCACCTTCGACGATGGTGCCGTCCGCGAGCGTGATCGAGACAGTCGCGCCGACGGTGGCGATGTTGCGGACCGCCGTCCGCACGCGGACACGATCGGCTGGCAGCGACGAAGCGAGCTTCATCGCGAGCTGCTGATTGCCGCCGCGACAACGATACACTTCCGTCTCGGTCCAATAGCGCTCGAGGCCGCCGCCTTTGATCTGCGTGAGATTGCCGAGGTGACTCTGCCACGCGGTTTCGACGCCGTTGTCGGCGGCAAACTCCGCGTGCATCGCCCGCTTCGCGCGCGCCGACACGCGTTGTTCGTCGATCCACGCGGCGACGGTGGCGTGATCCAGCGCGGCGGCGTTCGGGCTCGTCCACGGCTCAGTGGCGTCGATGGGGGAGGCGAGCGCGTCGAGCGCACCATGTGCCTGCTCGAGCTCGTCATACAGCGCCTCGGCCTCCTTCGCTCCGAGCCGCTTTCCATCGAGCACGATGGGCGAATCGCCCGACTCCTCGGTCACGTCGAGGAACTTCAGTCCGAGTTGTTTCGCGTACGAGAGCCAGGTCGGATGATTGGTGCCGATGAGCTCGGCGCCGCCTTCGACCGTCTTGCCCTCGGCGAGATCGTGAAACGACAGCACGCGGCCGCCGAGACGATTGCGCGCTTCGAAGACGCGCACGTCGTAGCCGGCGGCCGACAGCTCGTGGGCGGCCGCGAGACCCGCGAAACCGCCGCCGACAATCAGGATGCGATGGCCGCGACCGGCCTGCGTCGCAGTCCATCCGGCGCGATCGCTCAACAGCCAGCCCGCGGCGCCGGCCAGCGTGCGTTGGAGCATCTCGCGTCGAGTTGGCCCGTCACGCGGTCCGTATCTTTTTTGCAACTCCCGATAGAGCTGCGGCATTTCCCGCCGAATTCTAGCCTGTCCTAAAGTCCCTTTCCGAGTGGCCGAAACGACCAAGGGGGCAAATCGAGGGCCCGTCGTCTATGGGTGCGGCCATCCGCACTGAGGGAGCATTCACGTGAGCGTGGTCAAGCAGTTCGAGAAGGTCAACCGCGAGTTGTGGGTGGTCTTCTCGCTGTTCATCATCGCGGCGGTCATGAACTTCGTCGTCTCCGGCGGCCGGATGGTGCTGGCCTTCTACACGCTGCCGACGATTTTCTCCGCCTACCACTACGGCCGTCGTCACGCGACGCTCACCGCGCTCGCGAGCGTCTTGCTCGTGGTCCTGCTCGTTTGGTACAAGCCGGAAATTCTGCAGGCGCCGCAGGTGCGATTCCGCGGCGATGCCTGGCTCGATCTCGTGGTGTGGGCGGGGATCCTCCTCATCACCGGCTACACGATGGGCTCCCTGTACGAGCACAAGGACAGGCAGCTCAACGAGCTGCGTGAGACGTACACCGGAATTTTGATGATCCTGCGGCAGTTCATCTCGAACGACAAGTACACGGAGAACCATTCGTATCGCGTGTCGGTGTACGCGACCAAGATCGCGGCGCAGATGAACATGGACGTGCAGCGCATCGAGGACATTCGCGCCGCCGCGCTGTTGCACGACATCGGCAAGCTCGACGTGAGCCGGCAGATCCTCTACAAGGCCGCGCGGCTCACCGAGAGCGAGGTCACCCAGATGCAGGAGCACGTCTCGAAAGGTGCGGCGATGCTCGAGCCCGTCGGCGGATCGCTGCGGCGCGTGCTGCCGATCATCCTCGCGCACCACGATAAGTTCGACGGATCGGGCTACACGCCGTCGCAGGGCGAGAACATTCCGATTGAAGCGCGCGTCATCGCGGTCGCCGACGTCTTCGACTCGCTCACGAGCGACCGGCCGTACCGCAAGGCCATGGCGCCGCACGAGGCGCGCGAGACGATCGTGCAAGGCTCGGGCACCGAGTTCGATCCGAAGGTCGTCGACGCGTTCCAGGCGGCGTTCCGCAAGGGCGAGCTCGAGATGCCTGCGTTCGTGGTCTGACGAAAGAAGTGCGGGCGCCAGGACGCGCGTGCGGCCCTGGCACCCGTTGAAGGCGCGCGTCTACTTCCCGCCGCCTGGCGCGCGATCGTTGTGCTTCAGCTTGTAGATGTCCTTGCTCGTCTTGTCGAGGTCTTTCTCCAGGTCCTTGCGCTCGGCCTTGTTCAAGCCGTCGCCGGAGTGGCGATACACGCGCTCTTCGGCGCGAATCCCGGCTTCGTCGGCCTTCAGCTTGTCGAGCTCGCCCTTCGTCAGCTCGTCATTCTTCACGCCGTTCTTGATGCGATCGACCTGACGCTCCTGACGCGCGTTGATGCCGCGCGGATGTCCGGTCGCGCCCGGCCCTGCAGCCAGCGCCGCGGGAGCGAACAACCCGAGGCTCATCACGGTGACGAGTACCGTTCGTTTCATGGTCCATCTCCTCTCAGCAGGCGCGTGCGACGTGGGGTTCGTCTGCAGGCTTAGACCGCGGGACCTGGAGTGGAGTTACGTCCGGTACTCGATCACAGTTCCGTCACGATGCCGGACCGAAGCGCTTCGCCGCGTCTGCCCGCGCGCGCGCCGCGACTTCCTCGCGATCGCGCGGCGGCGCATCGGTGACGAGCGCGTCGATCAACCGGCGCGCGACGATGGTGACCTCGTCGATCGCGCGATCGAACGCGTCGGCGTTCGCGCGAGACGGCTTGTTGAATCCGCTCAGCTTGCGAACGAACTGCAGCGACGCGGCACGGATCTCCTCGTTAGTCGCCGGCGGATCGAAATTGAAAAGCGTCTTGATGTTGCGGCACATGTTGGGCTCGAGTGAGCGCTGACTCGACCATAATATGCCCATGACGCCGCCGAACCGCGGCCCCGGCATCTGGCTGCCGCCGCCGTTCGTATTTGTCGCCGCCTATCTCCTCGCGTGGGTCCTCAATCAGCGGATCGAGTTCCTGATCGCGGGTGCGGGCGCCAGCCCCGCGCAGGAAGCGATCGGCACGGCCGCGCTCGTCGCCGGCCTCGTCTGGATGGCGTACTGCATCGTGGTGTTCACGATGGCGCGCACGGCGGTCGCGCCGATTCGTCCCGCACGGCAGCTCGTGACGTGGGGACCGTACGGCGTGTCGCGCAACCCGATGTATGTCGGGCTGACGGTCGCGTATGTCGGCCTGGCGATCCTCAACAATCAGGCGTGGCCGCTCGTGTTGCTGCCGGTCGCGCTCCTCGGCATGACGGCGATCATCGCGCGCGAGGAGCGCTACCTCCACGGCGCGTTTGGCGACGCCTACGATGCGTATCGCCAGCGCGTGCGGCGATGGGTCTAACTCTGGCCGCCCGAGTTCTTGCCGTGCCGATGATGACGCTTGTGATGCCGCTTTCGGTTCTTGCGATGCTTGGCGGCTTTCTTGGCCGTCTTTGGCGAACTGGCGGCGGCGGGCTGCGCGGTCGTAACCGATGCCGCCGGCGCGGGAGTGACGGGTTCCGCGGCGAGGGCGGGCGCGCCCATCGCCAGGCCGAGCATCACGGCAACTGCTGTATGTTTCAACATGCGTGGCTCCTGGGTCTGTTGGCTTAGACCGGTCGGCGGGCTGCGAGGTTAAGACATGGAGACGCGACGGACGTGAGCGGCCCTTCCGACGATCTTGAGAATCTCGACCGGCTCGTGGATGAGCTGGAGGGGCAGCGCCTGGAAACGCCCGCGGGTCTCTCGCGCCTGGAGCCCTGGCTGCGCACGGTCGCCGATCGCGGCGCAAGCGATCTGCTGCTCGTGCCAGGCGAGCCGCCGTCGCTCCGCGTGCTTGGCAAGGTCGTTCGAAGCGACGCCGCGCCCATCGACGGCGTGGACGTCGAAGACATGGTCCTGCCTGAACTGCCGCCGCACGCTCAGCGCGCGTATCGCGAGTCCGGACTCGCGGACGCGTCGCGCAAGCTGCCCGGGATCGGACGATTTCGCATCAATCTTCATCGCGAGCGCGGACATGCCGCCGCGGTGATCCGCATGCTGCCCATGCGCGTGCCGACGCTCGCGAGCCTCGATCTCCCACCGGGCACGGAGCTGCTCGCGCGGCTGCCGCGCGGCCTCGTGATCGTCGGCGGCGCGACCGGCGCGGGCAAGACGACGACGCTCGCCGCGCTCGTTGATGAGATCAATCGCCGCGATGCGAAGCACATCATGACGATCGAGGATCCGATCGAGTACGAACACACGAACCACAAAAGCCTCGTCCAGCAGGTGGAGATCGGCGTCGACGCGCCGGACTTTCCGACGGCGCTGAGATCGGCGCTGCGTCAGGCGCCGGACGTGATCGTGGTCGGCGAGATGCGCGATCCCGAGACGATGAAGATCGCGCTCGCCGCCGGCGAGACCGGACATCTCGTGCTGACGACGCTGCACACGACCGACGTGCCGTCGACGATCGCGCGGTTCACCGATTCGTTTCCGGCCGAGCGCCAGCCGACGATTCGGCAGGAGATCGCGGCGTCCCTCTCTGCCGTGTTCGTTCAGACGCTCCTGCCGAAGATCGCCGGCGGCCGCCTCCCCGCCGCCGAGCTGCTCGTCGTCAGCTACGGCGCGCGGCAACACATCCGCCGCAATGCGCTGCAGCACCTCCATCAGGAGATCACGATCACGCGCAAGCTTGGATCGTTTTCGCTCGAGGAGTGTCTGGCGCGCCTCGTCAAAGGCGGGCTCGTGGAGCGCGGTGAGGCGGCGTTGCGGGCCAATCATCCAGACGACTTCGAGCACGCGCTCGGATCGGTGTGATGGCGTCCGAACCGCCTCTCTCGATCCGTCGGCTCGTCATCCGCATGCTCGTGCTGGCCGCGCTCGTCGCCGGCGAATTCGTCGTGCTCGAGGCGAGCATGCGGTGGTACGGCGGCTCCGAAGCGTCGCCGGAATTTCAGTCGCTGTTCACGGACGACGATGTTGTCGGCCACCGGCTGCGACCGAACGCGCACGCGCGGTACACGACCGCCGAGTTCAGCACGGATCTCAAGATCAACGCCCAGGGCGTCCGCGACGACGCGGATATCGGGCCCAAGGCGCCAGATGAGCGGCGCGTCGTGATTCTGGGCGATTCGCTCGTGCTCTCTGTCCAAGTGCCGCTGCACGCGTGGTTCGGCAAGCGGCTCGAAGCAGACCTCAACGCTGACGATCGCGAGCATCACTGGCGCGTCATCAATGCCGGGATTCAGGGCTACAGCCCGGTGGAGGAGTGGCTCTTCTACGAGCATGTCGCGTCGGCGTTCCAGCCCGACATCGTGGTCATTGTCCCGTTCGTTGGAAACGATGCGATCGAAGCATACGACCGGCGGGCATGGATCGACGCGGATCACCCACCGGAACTCTCGGTGAGCGATCGTGCGCGCACGCGTCTCGTGCGGTTCGTGCGATCGAGCATGGTGCTGCAGTACGTGCGGCTGCGCGTCGATCTGCTTCGATCGAAGTTCACGACGCCCGGCCCGGAGCGACCGCTGGTGACGTACGCGGCCGATCCGCCGCCGGAGGTGGGCGAAGGGCTGGCGGTGACGCGTCGCGCGTACGGTCTCATCGCCGATCTCGCGGCGAAGCAGGGCGCGCGAACCGCGATCGTGCTGATGCCGGCGCGCTTTCAGACCGACGACGCCGACTACGGACATCTTGCCGAAGCGGTGAGCGCCGCGGGAGGCGTGCTCGTGCGCAACTCTGGCAGCGAGCGATTCGCGGCGGCGCTCGCGCCGCTGGGGCTGCCCATGATCGACCTGCAGCCGGTGCTCGCGCGGCAACCCGATCGCGTGGGATTGTTCTTTCAGCGAAATGTGCACCTCACGACCCGCGGTCACGAGGTCGTGGGCGACACGCTCGACGAGTTCCTCAAAGCGAGCGGCCTCACCGCTTCGCGCTGATGGTCTTCAACTCGCTGCAATTCGTCGGGTTCTTCGTCATCGTCTACGGGCTGTACCGGCTGCTGCCGCATCGCGCGCAGAACCTTCTGCTGCTCGCGGCCAGCTACTGCTTCTACGCCGCGTGGGACTGGCGGTTCGTGTTCCTGCTTGCCGGGACGACGGCGATCGACTATCTCGTCGGCCGCTATCTCGGCCGGACCGAGGATTCGCGCAAACGCCGCGTCGCGCTCGTCGTGAGCCTGTCGGCGAATCTCGGCGTCCTCGGCTTCTTCAAGTACTTCAACTTCTTTGCGTCGAGCCTCGCGTCGCTGTTCACGTTCCTGGGATGGCGTCTCGATCCGATCACCCTGCATGTGATCCTGCCGATTGGGATCTCGTTCTACACGTTCATGTCGATGAGCTACGTCATCGACGTGTACCGGCGCGAGCTCGAGCCGGTGAAGAGCGTCGTCGATTTCGCGCTGTTCGTGTCGTTCTTTCCGCACCTGGTCGCCGGTCCGATTCTTCGCGCGTCGCTGCTCGTGCCGCAGATCGCGCGGCCGCGAACGATCACCCGGACGCAGATCGTCGAGGGCTTGTGGCTCATCGGCTGGGGCTACTTCCAGAAGATGTTCGTCGCCGACAATCTCAGCGATCTCGTCGGCGTGGTGTTCGGTCCGGGCGCGACGCCGTCGGGTCTCGACGTGCTCGTCGCCATCTACGCGTTCGCGTTTCAAATCTACGGTGATTTCGCGGGCTACTCGAACATCGCGCGCGGCCTGTCGAAGCTGATGGGCATCGAGCTCAACATCAACTTCCTGTTTCCGTACTTCGTGACCTCGCCGCAAGCGTTCTGGCGGAGCTGGCACATCAGTTTGTCCACCTGGCTTCGCGACTATCTCTACATTCCCCTCGGCGGCAATCGCGGCACCAACGCGCAGACGACGCGCAATCTGATGATCACGATGGTGCTCGGCGGTCTGTGGCACGGCGCCGCCTGGACGTTCGTGCTGTGGGGCGCGTACCAGGGCGTCGCGCTCGTGATCGGACGATGGATGGCCCGCGCGGGCGAGCGCGCGGGCATCGTGGTGCCGCACGGATTGAACTGGCGGCGGATCGCGCTGGGCGTCGTGATGTTCCACGTCACGTGCTACGGCTGGCTGATCTTTCGCGCGGAATCCGTTCACCAGATTGTGCAGCTGACGCGCCTGCTCGTGACCGATCTCCTGCCGCGCGCGAACACGCTCGAATCACTCGTCGTGCCGTGTCTGGCGACCGTGCTGCCGCTGCTCGTCGTGCAGGTTTATCAGGCGCGCCATGGATCGGAATCCGCAGTGCTCGGACTCCGCTGGCCTCTGCGATACGCGCTCTACGTCGCTGTGTTCTATCTGGTCCTTGTGTTCGGTGATTTTGAAGGCGCGCAGTTCATCTACTTTCAGTTCTAGACGAGCGTTACCGCACTTCCAGCAACTCGATATCGAACACGAGCATCCCCGCCGGGTTTCCGCTGCCCGGATTGTCGCCATACGCGAGCTTGCTCGGAATCCAGAAGCGGCGCTTCTCGCCCTTCACCATCAGCTGCAATCCTTCGGTCCAGCCTGGAATGACCTGGTTGAGCGGGAACGTCTGCGGACCGCCCTCACGCGCCGACGAGTCGAAGAGCTGTCCGTCCGTCGTCCAGCCCCAGTAATTGACCGTGACCGTTGATGTCGGTCCTGGATGCACGTTGCCGAGACCGACGATGAGCACCTTGGACGCGAGGCCCGATGCGGTCTTGAGCGCGTCGGCCGGCGGCGCCGCGACGTCCGGGGGCGCGCTCGACGAATCGTCCTTGAGCGTGCACGCCGTGACGAGCGAGATGATGCTGAGCGCGAGGAGAACTCGGCGAATCATGAGGCGCGATCTTACTAGAATGGCGGGGTGCTGACCAAAGTTGCGCACCTCGCGGATCGATCCGTTCGGTACCTCGAGGCCGGCAGCGGCCGGACGATCGTCATGCTGCACGCGTTTCCGTTCAGCGCGGAGCTGTGGCTCCCGCAGTTGTCTCGCGCGCCGCGCGGCTGCCGGATCATTGCGCCGGACTTGCGCGGATTTCGCGGCAGCGGTCCGGCGTTCGAGGATCCCGGCGTCGAGGGCGTGACGATGGATGGATACGCGGCGGACGTGCTGGCGCTCATGACGCACCTCGACATCGAGCGTGCGGTCGTCGTCGGCCTCTCGCTGGGCGGATACGTGGCGTTCGCAATGCTGCGCCGCGCGCCCGAACGCGTTGGCGGGCTCGTCCTTGCGAACACACGCGCGTCGGCGGACTCAGCAGAGGCGCGCGCGAATCGTGATCGGCTGATCGGCGTTGTGAAGCGCGACGGCCCGGGCGCGATCGCGCGCGAGATGGTGCCGAAGCTGCTCGGGCCGACGACGCAGCGCGAGCAGCCAGATCTGGCCGAGGCGATCGGCCGGTTGATTCGAATGAATTCGCCCGAGGCCATCGCGGCCGGTCTCGCGGCGATGCGCGACCGGCCGGATTCGACGCCGCTCCTGCCCTCGATCGCGTGTCCGACGACGATCGTGACCGGCGCCGAGGACACGACGATTCCCGCCTCCGATGGCGCCGCCATGCACGCGTCGATTCCAGGCGCGCGCTGGGTCGTGATTCCGAGCGCGGGACACTTGTCGAACGTGGAGGGGACGGGGGATTTTTCCACAGTTTTGGCGCGGTGGGAGCCGGAGGTCCCCAGGGCAAATGCCCAAGGGACCTCCGGCTCCTAACCAGCCCAAACTGTGGAAAAATCCCCCGTCCCCATGCTCTTGCACCTCGA
>CAYQRM010000147.1:0-3590 GCA_964419785.1 uncultured Solibacteraceae bacterium
GTTCTACCCGATTCCCGCGCAGGCGATCACGCAGCCGCACTGGGTCGAGGGCGGCGCGCCCGGCAATGTCGATGACCGCAGCGAGGACCGTCACCTGCTGATCATCGACTGCACGAACCGGTACCTCTACGAGCTGTACAACGTGTTCTACGACGCGACGCAGTCGAAATGGTTCGCGGGCTCGGGCGCGTTCTTCGATATGAACACCGACAACCGTCGGCCCGACGGCTGGACCTCCGCCGACGCTGCAGGGCTCGCCATCCTCCCCGGTCTCGTGCGCTACGACGACGCCTGGAATCCGGCGATCACCGATATCGGTCACGCCTTTCGCGTCACCGTGCGCGCGACCAACGGCTACGTCTATCCCGCGTCGCACCGCGCCGGCAGCACCAGCGGCGCGTTGCCCATGGGCGCGCGCCTTCGCCTGAAGAAAAGCGTCAACGGGCAGGATCCGACGCTGCGCACGACCGATCCGAACATGCAGAAGATCTTCCGGGCGATGCAGAGGTACGGGCTCATCGTCGCCGACAACGGCAGCGACATGTACATCACCGGCACGTTCGATACGCGCTGGGACAACAGCATCCTCAATCCGGCGTTCTCGCTGCTGTCCGCAAGCGACTTCGACGTCGTCCAGCTCGGATGGAAGCCGACGAGCGTCGCTGCAGCGCTGAGCTCCGTGGGCGCAAGCCCCAATCCGGTCGTCGGCGGGAATCCTTCGACGGGGACCGTGACGCTCAGCTCCGCAGCGCCTTCAGGCGGCGCGCTCATCTCGCTCGGCAGCGCGAGCACTGCGGTCACGGTGCCGGGCAGCGTTTCGGTTGGCCAGGGCGCGACCTCGGCAAGCTTCGGCATCACGACCTCGGCGGTGACGACGCAGACTCTGGTGACCTTGTCCGCGACCTACGGCGGCGCGACCAAGACGACGACGTTCACCGTCAATCCGGCGGCGGTCTCCACCACTCTTGCTTCGCTCACGCTCAATTCGACCCGGGTCAAGGCGGGCAGCTCGGTCACCGGGACGGTGCGGCTCAGCGCGCCGGCCCCGGCCGGCGGAGCGACGGTGCTGCTGGGGAGCTCCAACCCGGCACTGGCGTCGGTGCCGGCGAGCGTCGTCGTCGCGGCGGGCGCGACGTCGAAGACGTTCGTTGTCAGCACCGCGGCGAAGGCATCAACCGGGACGGTGACCATCTCGGCGTCCTATTTGGGCACCACCAAGACCGCGGCGCTCTCGGTCCGGCGCCTCTAACGCGCAACGCCCGTTCTAGTCTTCATCGAGACTCCCGCCGGCAGTCGTTCGTGCCGGGACTCGTCGCGTTCAGGCAAAATATCGCGATGGACGTGACCAACGACACCGAGCACCATCGGTTCCTCGTTCGCCTTCCGGAAGGCGAGGGCGAGCTTGTCTACGGGCAACTCGCCCGGCACACGCTGGAACTGATCCACACCGAGGTCGAACCATCGCTGCGCGGACGCGGCGTCGCCGAGGCTCTGGCGCAGGGCGCGATCGCCTACGCACGAGAACACGGAATGCACATTGTCCCGACCTGTCCCTACGTGCAGCGCTGGCTCACCAAGCATCCGGAGCACAACGAGCTGGTCGTCGCGCGCTCCAACGCCGGCTGACCCGTCATGGCGACCGAGCTGTTGTTCCGCGACGACGCGTATCTGCAGACCGCGGACGCGCGCGTCGTCGCCGTGGATGAGCGGGGCATCGCGCTCGACCGCACGATCTTCTATCCGCTCGGCGGCGGCCAGCCCGGCGACACGGGCGCACTGGTGCGCTCGAACGGCGAGCGGATCGCCGTCGCCGACACGCGCAAGGGTGACTCGATCGACACCGTGCTGCACGTCCCCGCACCGGAGACGCCTCGACCCGAGATCGGCGAAACGCTGACGCTGGAAATCGACTGGGCGCGGCGCTATGCGCTGATGCGTCTGCACACCGCGCTGCACATCATGTCCTGCGTGGTCGTGGCGCCGGTCACCGGCGGGAACATCGCGCCCGAGAAGGCGCGCCTGGATTTCGACATCGACATGAGCCTGCTCGATGCCGGACGCATCGAGAGCGAGACGAACGCCCTGATTGCGCGCGGCATCGAGACGGAAACCGTGTGGATCACCGACGCCGAACTCGATGCTCGCCCTGAGCTGGTGAAGACGATGAGCGTCCAGCCGCCGCGCGGCGCGGGCCGCGTGCGCTTGCTCAGGATTCCCGGAATCGATCTGCAGCCCTGTGGCGGCACGCACGTGCGCAACATCCGCGAGATCGGCGGCATCCGCGTGCTCAGGATCCGCAGCGAGGGTCGACGCAATCGGCGGGTCGAGATTGCGCTGGCGAGTTGAGTGCCGGAGCTCCAAGTCATGACGGACCTCAACCCGCAGGGCAAGCAGATGGCCGACGAGTCGATGGTGCGCAACCTCGACGCCCAGGCGCGCGCCATCTGGCCGCAGGAAGTCCCGCTGCTGCGCCGCTACGCGCTTCCGGCCGAGCCGCGCATTCTCGACGCCGGTTGCGGGACGGGCGAGGCCGCGTGGCGGCTGGCCGAGCTTTTCCCGAAAGCGCGGGTGCTCGGCGTGGACATCATCGATGGACACCTCGAGCTTGCGCGATCCCGCCACGCGAAGCTCGCGTCGCGACTGTCCTTCGAGCACCAGAGCGTGTTCGAGCTCGACGCGGCCGACGGCAGTTTCGACCTGACGGTGTGTCGTCACGTCATGCAGTCGATTCCGCATCCCAACCGGGTGCTTGCCGAGCTCAAACGCGTCACGCGGCTCGGCGGGTATCTGCATCTGATCGCTGAAGACTACGGCATGCTGCATTTCCAGCGCGGCGTGCTCGAGCCGCGCGATTTCTGGCACGTGGCGCCCACCGGCTTCGCAGCCGCGACCGGAACCGATCTGTTCATCGGCCGCAACGTCTTCGGAATCCTCGCGGCGCTGAACCTCGAGAATATCGCCGTGGACTACATCGTCGTCGACACCTTGCGCGTGCCGCGCGAGACGTTCGCGGCGATTTGGGAAGCCTGGCGCGACGGTTTCGTGGACGCGATCGGCGAGTTGACGCCGATCAGCAGCGAGTCGGCGCGCGCGTATTTCGAGCAGATGATCGCCAACATCCGCGATCCGCTCGGCTACGCCGCGTGGATGGTCCCGGTGTGGAGCGCGCGCGTCGCGTGAAGTGTCGCGCTCGGCGCGCAACGTGTAGGCATTCGTCCGACGAGGCTCCGGGAACCTCTCGCGCAAATATCGGCCTGATACTTCGGGAATGTCCGAAAGGAGGTTGCCCCATGCGAATGCTTATCAAATCCTTCCTGACCGCGCTGGCGCTCGTAGTGCTGGCCGGCTGCGCTACGACGACGACGGTCGACGCTCCGTACTATCACTATCGCGGCTACGCGGGCCCGGACGGGATCGACTATCACTTCAACAATCGGTATTGATTCAGCGTTCTGCTGCAGCACCGGAACGGCCGCGAATGCGGCCGTTCTTTTTTGCCGTATGATCGGGCCGACAGGAGCGATGCGATGACCACGCGAGGCTTCTCCGGCCGCAGACCCGGTCCCGACGCGGCGCGGCGCTTGCCGCCG
>CAYQRM010000148.1:0-6720 GCA_964419785.1 uncultured Solibacteraceae bacterium
GACAACGTCAACTGGATGGCCTCGAACCTGACGGGGCAGGTCCGCAACATCGCCCACGTCGCCACCGCGATCGCGCGTGGCGACCTGTCGCGCAAGATCACCGTCGACGTCAAGGGCGAGATCCTCGAGCTCAAGAACACCGTCAATACGATGGTCGACCAGCTCAACGCGTTCGCGTCGGAAGTCAGCCGCGTCGCGCGCGAGGTCGGCAGCGAAGGCAAACTCGGCGGCCAGGCGCTCGTACCAGGCGTCGCCGGCACGTGGAAGGACCTCACCGACAACGTCAACTCGATGGCGTCGAACCTCACCGGTCAGGTGCGCAACATCGCCGAGGTCACGATCGCCGTCGCCAACGGCGACCTCTCCCGCAAGATCACGGTCGACGTTCGCGGCGAGATCCTGCAGCTCAAGGAAGCCATCAACACGATGGTCGAACAGCTGCGGTCCTTCGCGTCGGAAGTCACGCGGGTCGCGCGCGAAGTCGGGACGGAGGGACGCCTCGGCGTTCAGGCCGTCGTCCCGGGTGTCGCCGGCACGTGGAAGGACCTCACCGACTCGGTCAACGCGATGGGCACCAACCTGACGGCCCAGGTGCGCAACATCGCCGAAGTCACCACCGCCGTCGCCCGCGGCGACCTGTCGCGCAAGATCACCGTCGATGTCAAAGGCGAGATCCTCGAGCTCAAGAACACCATCAACACGATGGTCGACCAGTTGCGGTCGTTCGCCGCTGAGGTCACGCGCGTCGCGCGCGAGGTCGGCACCGAAGGCAAGCTCGGCGGCCAGGCCGACGTGCGCGACGTCGCCGGCACGTGGAAGGACCTCACCGACTCCGTCAACGTCATGGCCGCCAACCTCACCAACCAGGTGCGCGGCATCGTCAAGGTCGTCACGGCGGTTGCGACGGGCAACCTGCGGCAGAAGCTGACGGTCGAGGCGAAGGGCGAGGTCGCCGCGCTCGGCGAGACGATCAACAACATGACGGACACGCTCGCGACCTTGGCCGAACAGGTGACGAACGTCGCGCGCGAAGTCGGCGTCGACGGCCGGCTCGGCGGTCAGGCGAACGTCCCGGGCGCCGCTGGCACGTGGAAGGACCTCACGGGCAACGTGAACCTGCTCGCGGCCAATTTGACGAACCAGGTGCGCGCGATTGCGGAGGTCGCCACCGCCGTCACGAAGGGCGACCTCACGCGATCGATCCAGGTCGAGGCGCGCGGCGAGGTCGCCGACCTCAAAGACAACATCAACACGATGATCGACAACCTCCGCGCGACCACCGAGCGCACGGAGGAACAGGACTGGCTCAAGACGAACCTGGCCAAGTTCGCGAGCATGCTTCAAGGCCAGCGCGACCTCGTCACCGTCGGACGCTTGCTCTTGTCCGAACTGGCGCCGCTCACGCACGCCCAGCAGGGCTCCGTCTATCAGATGGATGAGTCGTCGGGGCGGCCCGCGCTCGCCCGCCTCGCGACCTACGCCCAGAACTCCAGCGTCCCGGAGACGATCGAAGTCGGCGAAGGCCTCGTCGGGCAGTGCGCGATCGAGAAACAGCGCATCCTCCTGACGAAGGTCCCGAAGACATACTCGCGGATCCAGTCGAGCCTCGGCGCCGCACGGCCCACGAACGTCGTCGTGCTTCCTGTGCTGTTCGAGGGCGAGACGAAGGCCGTCATCGAACTGGCGTCGCTTCGTCCGTTCACGACCACGCACCTCACGCTGCTCGAGCAGCTCACGCAGTCGATTGGCGTCGTCCTCAACACGATCGAGGCCACGATGCGCACCGAGAAGCTGTTGCAGCAGTCACAGCAGCTCACGACGGAGCTTCAAATCCGGCAGGCCGAGCTCCAGCAGACCAACGAAGAGCTGGCGTCGAAGGCCAAACAGCTCGCCGAGCAGAACGTCGAGGTCGAGCGGAAGAACATGGAAGTCGAGCAGGCACGGCGCGCGCTCGAAGAGAAAGCGGCGGAGCTCGCGCTGACGTCGAAGTACAAGTCTGAGTTCCTCGCGAACATGTCGCACGAGCTCCGGACGCCGCTCAATTCCATTCTGATCCTCGGCCAGCAGCTGAGCGACAACGGCTCGGGCAATCTATCGGCGAAGCAGGTCGAGTTCGCGAAGAACATCCACTCGGCGGGCACGGACCTGCTCACGCTCATCAACGACATCCTCGACTTGTCGAAGATCGAGTCGGGCACGGTCACGGTGGAGGCGGAAGAGATCACGTTTGCGTCGCTGCGCGACACGATCGGCCGATCGTTCCACCACATCGCCGAGTCCAAGAACCTCGGATTCTTCATCAACGTCGATCCCGCGCTGCCGCGCGGCTTCTCGACCGATCCAAAGCGGCTGCAGCAGATCCTCAAGAACCTGCTGTCGAACGCGTTCAAGTTCACCGCGCAGGGGCACGTCGCGATGGACATCCGCCTCGCCGCCGACGGATGGACGCCGGATCACCCAGTCCTCCGGTACGCACAGGGCGCCGTCGCGCTGTCGGTCACGGACAGCGGGATCGGCATCGCCGCTGACAAGCAGAAGCTGATCTTCGAGGCCTTCCATCAGGCCGACGCTGGCACCAGCCGCAAGTACGGCGGGACGGGCCTTGGCCTGGCGATCAGTCGCGAACTGGCGACGCTGCTCGGCGGTGAAATTCGCCTGGTCAGCTCGCCGGGCGAAGGCAGCGTCTTCACGCTGTACCTGCCGCTGACCTATCTCGGCCCGGCACGAACCGTCACCGCGCTGCCGACCGTGCCGATCCCGGCCCCTGCGTTCCCGCTGGCGGTGACACCGCAAATCGAAGTGCTTCCTGACGATCGCGACTCGGTGACGCCTGGCGATCGCGTCATGCTCATCGTCGATGACGATCCGCACTATGCCCGGATCCTGCTGGGACTGGCCCGCGAGCGCAACTTCAAGGGCATTGTGGCCACGCGCGGCCAGGCCGCGCTGTCGCTGGCGCGCGAATTCCAGCCGACGGCGGTGACGCTCGACATCTTCCTGCCCGACATGCTGGGCTGGACGGTGCTCAATCACCTCAAGCTCAATCCCGACACGCGTCACATTCCCGTTCAGGTCCTTTCGGTCGAGGAGGAGCGTCAGCACGGGCTTTCGCACGGGGCCTTCTCGTATCTCGTCAAGCCCGCGACCACGAGCGAGATCGAGCTGGCCTTCGATCGCCTCAAGGAATACGTCACGTTCCACACGCGACGGCTGCTCGTCGTCGAGGACAACGACATCGAGCGCCAGAGCATCGTCGAGCTGCTCGAGCACAACGACATCGAGATCATCGCGGTCGGCACCGGCGTCGAAGCACTCAACGCCTTGCGGTCGCAGCACTTCGACTGCTGCGTGGTCGATCTCCGGCTGCCCGACATGTCCGGCTTCGATCTGCTCGAGGTGGTCAAGAGCGAGCCGACGATGCGCGACATTCCGGTCGTCGTCTTCACGGGCAAGGAGCTCTCGGACGACGACCAGATGCGCCTGCGGACCATGGCCAAGAGCGTCGTGGTCAAGGACGTCAAGTCGCCCGAGCGCCTGTTCGACGAAACCGCCCTCTTCCTCCATCGCGTCGTCGCGGACTTGCCGCCGGCGAAGCGGCAGCTGCTCGAGCGGCTGCACGGGGCTGACGACGTGCTCAAGGACCGCCGCGTGCTCATCGTCGACGATGACGCGCGCAACATCTTCGCGCTGACGACGCTGCTCGAAAACCACGGCATGGAAGTGGTGAGCGCGACCAACGGGCGTCAAGCGATCGACATCCTGCACGGCCCCGATGAGCTCAACATCGTGCTGACCGACATCATGATGCCCGAGATGGACGGCTACGAGACGATGCGTGAGATCCGACGGTCGCCGCGGTTCAAGTCGCTGCCGATTCTGGCGCTCACCGCGAAGGCCATGAAGGGCGACCGGGAGAAGTGCCTCGACGCGGGCGCCTCCGACTACATCGCCAAGCCGGTTAACACCGAGCAGCTCCTGTCGCTGCTGCGCGTCTGGCTGCACCGTTAGCTCGGCAGTGGCCATCATGATGCAGAGGCCCCCTCAAGCCGCGCAGGACCTCGAGGACGCTCGCGTCCTGCTGGTCGACGACGAGCCTCGCAACCTCGAAGCGCTCGATGCCTTGCTCGCGCAGAGCGGGTGCCGCCTCATCGCGGCGCGCTCGGCCGACGAGGCGCTGCTGGCCTTGCTGGACCAGGACTTCGCCGCAATCATCCTCGACGTGAAGATGCCGGGCATGGGCGGCCTCGAGCTCGCCGACATGATCAAGAAGCGCCGCCGGACGCAGGACGTGCCGATCCTGTTTCTGACGGCGCACATGATGGACGAACGCGACGTGCTGCGCGGCTACGGCAGCGGCGCCGTCGACTACCTCACCAAGCCCGTCCACGGCGACATCCTGCGGTCGAAGATCTCCGTGTTCGTGGAGCTCTACCGCAAGGGTCAGGCGATCGCCCGCGCCAACGAGTCGCTCCGCCGCGAGATCGCCGAGCGTGAGGCCATGCAGAGCGCGCTCGAACTGGCGAATCTCGAACTGGAACGGCGCGTGCTCGAGCGCACCGAGGCGCTGCAGCGCGCCGACCGCCGCAAGGACGTCTTCCTCGCGTCGCTCGCGCACGAGCTTCGCAACCCGCTTGCGCCGATTCGATCCGCGGTCGAGGTGCTGCGCCTACCCCACGCCCCAGAGGCGGCCGCCGACCAGGCGCGCGCCGTCATCATCCGCCAGCTCGAGCACATGACGCGGCTCATCGACGACCTGCTCGACGTCAGCCGCATCACGAGCGACAAGCTCGTACTGAAGATCGAGCGCGTCGAGCTGGAGCCGATCATCTCGATGGCCGTCGAAACCAGCCGGCCGTTGATCGTGCATCATCAGCACGGCCTGTCGATTGAGCTGGCCCCGGTCCCGGTGGAGCTCGAAGCCGATCCCGCGCGGCTCGCCCAGGCCATCAACAACTTGCTCAGCAATGCGGCAAAGTACACGCCGGCGGGCGGCCATATCCGGCTCTCGACCGAGGTGCACGACGACGCGCTGACGATTCGCGTCGCGGACAACGGCATCGGCATCGAGCCCGGGATGCTCGGGCGCGTGTTCGATCTGTTCACTCAGGGCGATCGCGGCGATCAAGCCGGATCGAGCGGACTCGGCGTGGGACTCACACTCGCACGACGGCTCGTCGAGATGCACGGCGGCACGCTCGACGCCCAAAGCGACGGCCGAGGCCGCGGATCGACGTTCGTGATCCGGCTGCCGATTCCGCCCGCGCTGGGCGCGCCTCGCGTGCCGGCCCACGCCCCGGCCGCCGCGCCGCTCGAAGCGCGCCGCATTCTCATCGTCGACGACAACACTGACGCCGCCGAAATGCTGTCGATCATGCTCGGCGGCTGGGGCCACGAAACGCGGATGGAGTACGACGGGCCGGGGGCGCTCACCGCCGTCGAGCAGTTCCAGCCGGATATCGTGCTGCTCGATCTCGGGTTGCCGACGATGGACGGCTATGAGACCGGCCGCCGGCTGCGGCAGACCGACGCCGGTCGGACCGCGCTCGTGGTCGCGGTGACCGGCTGGGGACAGGAGCAGGACATCCTCCGCAGCCGCGCCGCGGGATTCGACCGGCACCTGGTCAAACCGGTGGCGCCGCAGGTCCTGCGCGCGCTCATCGCAGAGACGCCTCGGCGCCGCAGCGAAGAATAACGCCGGGTGTCTATTTACGTAAAAGGTAAAAAGACACCCGGCGTTATTTCAGTGCGGCGATCATCGCGGGGACGACCTCGAACAGATCGCCGACGATGCCGTAGTCGGCCACTTCGAAGATCGGCGCGTCGGGGTCCTTGTTGATCGCCACAATCGTGCGCGCGCCCTTCATGCCAACGACGTGCTGGATCGCGCCCGAGATCCCCAGCGCGAGGTAGAGCTTCGGCGAGACGGTCTGGCCCGAGCTGCCAATCTGGCGCTCCATCGGCAGCCAGCCCGCGTCGCAGATCGGACGCGAGGCGGCGATCTCGGCGCCGAGCGCGGCGGCGAGCTTCTGCGCGAGCTCGATGTGTTCGGGCCCCTTGATGCCGCGACCGACGGCGACAATCCGCTCGGCCTCGTTGAGATCGACGGCCTGCTTCGCTTCGCGAAACGGCGCTTCGGGCTTCTGGCGGATGGCGGACGGATCCACGCCCGCCGCGACCGTGCGCACGGGCGCCGGCTGGCTGCCCTTCTTCACGGCGTCCGCGCGGAACGCGCTGATCTGAAACGTGACGACGTGCGGCGCGGGGCCGTCGAGCACGACGTCCGCGCTCACCTTGCCTTGAAACATCTGACGCACGAACACCGGCGCGGGGCCGCCGGTCTTGACGCCGACGCAGTCGGTGGCGATGGCGCGGTCGAGGCGCGCGGCGAGGCGCGGCGCGAAATCTCGCGTCTGGTAGGTGTGCGGCAGGAGCACGAGCGTTGGCGACTCGGCACTGACGAGCGCCGCGAGCGCCGCCACGTACCCGTCAGGCGTGTACGCGGCGAGCGCCTGATGTTCGAGCGCGATGACCTCGGCGACGTCGGCCGCCGCGAGTTCCCGCGCGGCCGCATCGACACCCGCGCCCGGCACAACGACTTTGACGTCCTTCGGCGCTCCAGCCAGCTGTTGCGCAGCGGCGAGCGCCTCCCACGACGCGCGATTCAGCGCGCCGTCTTTCTGTTCAGCGACGACAAGCAACATTCACTTCACCTCGAAGACC
>CAYQRM010000149.1:0-2793 GCA_964419785.1 uncultured Solibacteraceae bacterium
ATCGTGCTCGTTGTCGTGTGTGTGTTGGGCGCGCTCGCCGCGCTCTCCGTCGTGCGGTACGTCGTCATCGTCGGGACCGCGCTCGCGGGCGCGTGGACCGCGATTTTTGGCGGCCTGGCGCTCGTGGGCAACAGCGCCGCCCGACACGTGGTCTCCGGCAACGGCGACTGGATCGTTTATCCGCTCGACCCGATGCCGAATTTCTGGTGGATCATGCCGGCCTGGCTCGTGCTCGCCGGCATCGGCGTGGGCGTTCAACTTGGCACGAGCAAGTCGGCCGGCGCGCGCGCCGCAAAATCAGCGAAGATCAAGAAGTAGTCCCGCTTCCCCAACAGTCAGGAGTCCGTATGCCGACGTTTTCCCGGAGTGTCACTGTCAACTGGTCCGGTCCGCTGCGCGAAGGCGGCAAGGGCGAGATCAAGGCCGGCACCGGCGCGTTCACGCTACCGGTCAACTTTCCGAGCCGCATCGGCGACGCCGCCGGCGCGACGAGTCCGGAAGAGCTCATCGCCGCCGCGCACGGTTCGTGCTACGCGATGGCGCTCAACGCGACCGTCGGACGCAAGGGCGGCGCGATCGGCACGACGCACATCACATGCGTGATCAGCGCCGAGCTCGGCGACGCGGGGATCAAGATTGTGAGCTCGAAGCTGACCGTGGTCGCTGAGGGCTTGACTGGCATCGATCCGAAGACGTTCCCCGACGTGGCCAAGGAAGCGGAAGGCAAGTGTCCGGTGTCCAACGCGCTGCGCGGCTCGCTCGCGATTGAAGTGAATGCCAGTGTGAAATAGGGCCTGGAACTTTTTCCCTGTTCCGGTCATTACATCGAGTAGGGGCCGCCGGCGAACCGGCACCTATGAGCGACGATGACCTGATCCTGGCGTTCTTGGGTGGCGATCGAGCCGCCTTCGACGCGCTGTTCGAACGGTACCGCGGCCCGATTTGGGCCTTCTTCCGACGTCGGACATCCACCTCGGCCGACGCCGAGGAGCTCGCGCAAGAGACGTTTCTCGCGCTACTTCAGGGCGCGCGGCGATACGAGCCGCGCGCGTCTTTCCGCAGCTACCTCTTCGGCATCGCATTCAACATTCTGCTCGCCTGGCGGCGAAAGACGGGCCGCCGGGGCGACGAGTCCGTCCAGGCGGACACGCTCGCGGCCCCCTCGCACGATCCGTCGTCGGCGATTTGGGTGCGCGAGGCGCTCGCCGCGCTCGATCCGGACGACCGCGAGATCCTCATGCTGCGCGAGTACGACGCGCTCGAGTACGCAGAAATCGCACGCGTCACGGGCGCGCCCGTCAACACGGTGAGATCACGATTGTTTCGCGCGCGCATGGCGCTGCGCGAGCAGCTTGCGGGCGAATCGCTAAAGACAGGAGTTCGATCATGACCATCACGCACGACGTCGAACGCGAAGAGGTGATGGCGTATCTCGACGGCGAGCTCGCGCCGGCGCGGGCGCGTGAGGTGCGGGCGCACCTCGATCGCTGCGCGGACTGCCGCGCGATCGCCGATCAGCTTCGCGACGTGTCGATCAATCTGCAGGAGTGGACGGTCGATCCGCCGCCCGCAACGCTCGTCGCACCAGCTGGCGCGCCGCGAGCGGCGATGCGTCGAGGCTTGCGCGCGTGGCTCGACGGCGCGGCGATTTTCGGTCTGCCGCGTTGGGCATTCGTCGCGGCCTCGGGCGTCGCGGCCGCGCTCGTGCTCGTTGTCGCCGGTCAGACGTTGATTCGGTCGCGTGCCGTTCCTGCGACGTCAGAGGCGGCGTCCTCAATTGACGGCGTCGCCGACCGCATTCGATCGCTTGGTTACGTCAGCTCGGCCAAGGGCGCCACACTCGAGCGCAGCGCGAGCGAGGCCAAGAACACTGCCAGCGGGCGCGGGGCGGTAGCGGGAAAGGCGGGCGTTGTTGGCGGCGTGACTCCAGACCTCGACGCGCAGCTTATTGTGCAAACGGGCGGCGCGGACGCCACGCAGATGATCGTGCGCACAGCGACCATCAGCCTCTCCACCGACAAGTTCGATGAGATTCGTGCGGGTCTCGAGCGTGTCGTGACGACGCATCACGGCTCGGTGGCGGCGCTTACGGTGACGGGCGATCCACCGAATCAGCGATCGATCAACGCAACGCTGCGTGTGCCGGCGGCGGAGCTCGACGCCGCGCTCGCCGGCGTGCGCGCGCTCGGGCGCGTGCTGCAGGAATCGCAATCGAGCGAGGACGTGACCGACGCGCACCGCGACCTCGCGATCCGCATCTCGAACGCGAAGATTGAGGAGCAGCGGCTCGATCAGATTCTCAAGGATCGAACCGGCAAGCTGTCGGACGTGCTGTCAGTGGAGCAGGAGCAGTCGCGTGTGCGAACGGAAATCGAGCAGATGGAGGCGCAGGAGCTCGCGATGCGCAACCGCGCCACGCTCTCGACGATCACGGTCGACGTCAGCGAGCGATACGTCGCGGATCTTTCGGACTCGAGTCCGACGCCGGTCGGTGTGCGCCTGCGCAACGCGTTCGTCGACGGCGCGCGCGGGGCGATCGAGAGCGCTGTTGGTGTGACGCTCGCGGTGCTCAGCGCCGCGCCGACGCTGCTGCTGTGGACGGCGGTGCTGTTCTTTCCGGTCCGCCTGACGTGGCGACGGCTGCGGCGGTCGACACTCCTCTAGACAATGACCCAATGGCCCAATAATCCCGAAGTCATCGTTTGATCGCGGCCTCGAGCACCGGATCACGCCCGGCCAGCCATTCGCCGATCGTCGTCCGCACGGTGACGTCCGGCTCGAATCCAGCCTTAC
>CAYQRM010000150.1:0-1731 GCA_964419785.1 uncultured Solibacteraceae bacterium
ATCTCGGAGATCGATTGTTGGTGCTGACTCGAACAGTCTACTATGCTCCGCGGCGGGGGCATCCATGGGCGACGACTCGATCCGGCGCGATGAGAGACTGGCCGCGGATCGGCGTGACTTCATCAGAGGCCTGGCGGCGCTGTTTGCCGTCGCGGGCGCCGGCGTCGATTGGGTGTCGGCCGCCGAGGCCGCGCCGGCGCAGATTCCGGCGGGGCCCGCTGCCGCGCCGGTCAACAACCTCGTCGGGATCCAGATGGGCCCGCACACGATGCTCGACGAGGGTATCGATCGCGCGCTCGATCTGATTCAAGACACCGCCGCCATCAACACGCTGTTCGTCTACAGCCATGCGTACGGCGGCGATCTGCGGAAGCCGCTGGCCGGCCTCGCCACTGATCACGGCGTCCCGCCGCGAGACCAGCGCACCCGCAAGCTGCCGCTCGTCTGGGTCAAGGAGCACGATCAGTACTTCAACGACACCACGCTGCGGCATCAGAAGGTCGATTCGACGTTTGACTACGCCGATCGCGATCTGTTCAAGGAGATGCTGCCGTCCGTGCGCAAGCGCGGCATGAAGCTGTACGCGCGCATCCTCGAATCGGGCTCGCGCGAAGTGCAGAACGTCGCGAAAGTCGCGACCGTCACTATCGGCGGCCGGCCGACGCAGACGGCCTGTTGGAATCATCCTGAGTACACGGCGTTCTGGAATGCGACGGTCGAGGATCTCTTCCGCAGCTACGAGCTCGACGGATTCCAGTGGGGCGCCGAGCGCGCGAGCCCGCTCGCCAACATCATCCAGAACGGCAATGATTCGAGCGCGACGTGCTTCTGCGATTTCTGCCGCGCGCGAAACAAGACGCACGGCATCGACGCCGAGCGTGCGCGACTCGGCTTCCAGAAAGTTCTCGCGTTCGTGCAAGGCATGCGCGCGGGCACGCTGAAACCCGCTGACGGCGCGGCCGCCGAGTTCCTTCGCGTGTTCATGCAGTACCCGGAAGTGCTGGCGTGGGAATACCAGTACCGGCTGTCGCGCGAGGAAATCATGGCCGGGATGTACCGGACGATCAAGGCGATCAAGCCGTCCGCCCAGATCGGCTGGCACGTCGATCACTGGGCCACGAGCATGGACCTCATCGCGCGCTCGGCGATGAGTTACGCCGAGATGGCGCCGCACTCCGACTACCTCAAGACGGTCGTCTACCACGCGGCCACGGGCCCTCGCATTCGGACCTGGGTCTCGAACGTTCAAAAGAGCGTGTTGAGCCAGCTCACGCTCCAGGAAGCGCTCGATCTTCACTACGACCTGTTTGGGTACGACAAGACGGTCGAGCCGCGCGCCGACGAGACGACAAAAGGTGGATCGGCCGACTACGTCTACCGCGAAACCAAACGCAGCGTCGCGAGCGCCGAGGGCAAGACGAGGATCTATCCCGGCATCGGCTTCAACGTGCCGAGCGCCGCGTCGGACGATCCGGAGACGGTCTATCGAGCCGTCGCAAATGCCTACAAGGCCGGTGCCGCCGGCATCGTCGCGTCGCGTGAATATGAAGAGATGACGGTGCCGAACCTGCGCGCCGTCGGCCGTGCGGTACGAGAGCTCGCGCCGAAGTAGAAAGGGCCCTACTTCTCCATCAATTTGCCGAACGGGCTCGACACGAGGATGTCGAGCGCCTTCGGCGCGCCGGGCGATTGGTACTTCAGCCGGTACACCACAACCGGCCGCTCGCCAGT
>CAYQRM010000151.1:0-16175 GCA_964419785.1 uncultured Solibacteraceae bacterium
AGGTGAATTCAATCGGTCGACGCAACACCATAAGCGAACGGAGACGTTATGGGCGTGCGTTGGTCGAGGATGTCGTGGAGTGAAAGGAACGAGCTGTGGGGACGATGGCGTCATGGCGAATCGCTCCGCGACATCGCCCACGCGCTGCGTCGAGCGCAAAGCGTCGTCTATGCTGCGGTTGGCGCTGATGGCGGCATTGCACCGCGGCCACGGCGCCGGTCACGGCTCGCTCTGACCACGACAGAGCGGGAAGAAATCTCGCGGCAGCTGGCCCGCGGCCAGTCAGTACGCACCATTAGTGGGATGCTCGGCCGCGCGCCGTCAACGGTCAGCCGAGAAGTAGCGCGCAACGGTGGCCGCGGCGTCTATCGAGCGTCGGTCGCTGACGGTCAGGCGTGGCGGCGCAGCCGTCGTCCGCAGCCCTGTCGCTTGTCCACCCGGCCGGCACTCCGATGTGTCGTGGCGCAAAAGCTGGCGCAGCAGTGGTCGCCCCAACAGATCTCCGGCTGGCTTCGGTACACCTTTCCGGGCGATGCTGACATGCAGGTGTCGCCCGAAACGATCTATCGCAGTTTGTTCGTGCAGAGTCGCGGCGTCCTTAAACGTCGCTTGGTTCAGCATTTGCGCCGTCAGCATCACTTTCGGCACGCCCGCACGGGCGCTCGACGGCGTTCGCGGCCCGGCCAAATCCTGGATGCCGTCTCGATTCGCGAACGGCCGGCCGACGTCCAAGATCGCGCCGTGCCAGGCCATTGGGAAGGCGATCTCTTAGAAGGCGCTCGAGGCACCTACCTTGCGACCCTCGTCGAGCGTCAATCGCGCTACGTGCTGCTCATTCGTTTGCCGAATAAAGAAACACAGACTGTGATTCACGCTTTGGCTCGCCGCATCCGACGACTCCCGCACGGGCTGCGGCGATCTCTGACGTGGGATCGAGGCACCGAGCTCGCCGCGCACCGCGCGCTCACGATTGCCACCGACGTCCAAGTGTACTTTTGCGACCCTCGCAGCCCATGGCAGCGAGGATCGAACGAAAACACCAACGGTCTGCTGCGGCAGTATCTCCCGCAGGCGGTCGATCTATCCCGCTACAGCCAAGCGCAGCTTGATGCGATCGCGTTGCGCCTGAACACTCGTCCCCGACTCACGCTGGGATACCGAACGCCAGCGGCTAAACTAGCGGAGATCGTTGCGGCGACGGGTTGAAAACGCATAACACTTCATTCCGAAGACACGGGTAACAGGCTCGGACCGAAGCGGTTCTCAATCGGCTCGAGCCGACAGGTCTCATCGTCAAAGTACCCCAAGTCGTAGTGCATGAAACTGACGAGCCCGATGCGATCGGTTTCCTGCCGCACGCCGACGAGCTGACCCAGCTACCCGTGTGACCCGGTGCGCACCGGCGGCTTTCCGCTTGACCTGTCGCCGGCCGAGGCGTATATAGGTAAATAGGAACTGATTTACCTATTTAACCGGAGCCTGCCGTGCGCATCACCTCGTGGGTCGTCGAACAGCCTGGCCAACCGATGGCGCGTCAGACCCGTGAGGAACGGCCCGGCCCAGGCGAGGTGATTGTCGAAACCGCGGGCTGCGGCGTGTGCCACACCGACCTCGGCTTCTACTACGACGGCGTACCGACGCGCCATCCGTTTCCACTCACGCTCGGCCACGAGATCAGCGGTCGCGTCGTCGAGGCCGGCGACGGTGCGGAGCCGTGGCTCGAGGCCAACGTGGTGGTGCCCGCGGTGATTCCCTGCGGACGGTGCGCAGCGTGCCTCGCGGGCCGCGGCCAGATTTGTCCGACGCAGGTGTTCCCGGGCAGTGACGTACACGGCGGCTTCGGATCGCACGTCCGCGTGCCGGCGCGCGGATTGTGCCGCGTGCCGGATCTGACCGATCGTCAGATCAACCTCGCGGGACTCGACCTCGCGGCGCTGTCGGTGGTCGCCGACGCAGTGTCCACGCCCTATCAGGCAATTGCGCGCGCCAGCGTGACGTCCGGTGACCTGGCGATCTGGGTCGGCATCGGCGGCGTCGGCGGTTTCGGTGTCCAGATCGCTGCGGCGCTCGGCGCGTTTGTCGTCGCGATCGACGTCGATGATGAACGGTTGGCGCGCATGCGAGAGTTCGGGGCGGGCGTGTGTCTCAACTCGGCGCAGATGGAACTCAAGGTGTTGCGCAAGCGCGTGCGAGAGATCGCGGAGGAGCGGCGCATCCCCTCGTGGCGCACGAAGATATTCGAGACTTCCGGCCAGCCGTCGGGTCAGACGACGGCCTACGGGCTGCTGACGCACGGCAGTCTGTTGTCGGTTGTTGGATACACCGCGAAACCCGTGGAGATCCGGCTGTCGAACCTGATGGCGTTCGATGCCGTCGCGCAAGGTAACTGGGGCTGCCTGCCAGAGCATTATCCGGCGGTCGTCGCCCTCGCGCTGTCCCGCCGGATCGCGCTCGCGCCATTTGTCGAGCGCCGGCCGCTGTCTTCAATCAACGACGTGTTCGACGAGTTGCACCATCGGCCTGCGCGGGGCCGCATCGTGCTGATCCCGGAGGCGTGACGTGACATTCAAGGACCATACGTTGACGACGTTTGCCGCCGTGTCTGGCCTCGCGTACGACGAGCTCCCTCTACGCGACCCGACCGGAAGCACAGTGCCAGGCCTGCACGTCGTGCGCATGACGCTCGACAACGCGGCGCAGCTCAACTCGTACACCACGGACATGGTGAAGGGCGTGATTCTCGGGATGCGTCGCGCCTCGTCGGACCGCGCAGCCGTCGCGGTGATTTTCACGGGCTCCGGGTCGCGAGCCTTTTGCACCGGCGGGAACACGGCCGAATACGCCGAGTACTACGCCGGCCATCCGGAGGAATACCGTCAGTACATGCGCTTGTTCAACGACATGGTCAGCGCGATTCTCGGCTGCGACAAGCCGGTGATCTGCCGCGTCAACGGGATGCGCATCGCCGGAGGCCAGGAGATCGGCATGGCCTGCGATTTCACGATCGCGCAGGACCTGGCGATCTTCGGTCAAGCCGGCCCGCGCCACGGATCGGCACCCGACGGCGGCAGCACGGATTTTCTGCCGCTGTTCGTCGGCGTCGAGGCCGCGATGGAAAGCTGCACGCTGTGTGAGCCGTGGAGCGCCTACAAAGCTGGTCGTCTCGGCCTGGTCACCAAGGTCGTGCCGGCGCTCAAGGTGCAGGGCCGGTTCCTGCCGAACCCGCTTGTCGTAACCGACCGCTGGATCGATCACGGGCAGATTGTCTTCGGCGAGATGAAGACGGGCACCGAGAGGGAAGAGGGGCGCAAGCTGTTCGAGGCGGGCGAAGTGGACTTGTCGCTCCTCGACGCAGAGGTCGAGGCATATGTGTGGAAGCTGGCGAACACCATGCCCGGCTGTCTGACGAAGACGATCGAAAGCGTCCGCAAGCACAAGCTCGAGCACTGGGATCGCAACCGCGAGAGCAATCGCGCGTGGCTGTCGCTCAACATGATGACCGAAGGGCGCGCCGGCTTCCGGGCGTTCCACGAGGGAAGCAAGGCGTGCCGCGAGGCCGACTTCCTGTTGCTGCGGCGACGGCTCGCGGAGGGCGCGGCCTGGGACGAAGCACTCACCGAGGAAGTCATCGCGCGAGTCCACGCCCATGCGTGATCGGACGAAGCACGGCCTGCCGGCGCATGAGTCGCGGCTCCGGCCGCTCGTTCGCCGGGATCTCGATGAGATCGTCCGGATCGACGCGATCCACACCGGCGAGGCGAAGCGCGCCTACTGGCAGCAGATTCTCCGCGATTTCATTGGCCCGCGCGCGCGCGGCTGCGTGGCGCTCGGCGCCGAGCGCGGCAGGTCGCTCGTCGGGTTCCTGCTGGCCGACATCCGCGCGTTTGAATTCGGGTCCGAGCCGTGCGGCTGGATTCTCGAAGTCGGCGTGGATCCAAGGAATGTGCGCGCCGGCGTGGCGACGGCGCTCCTCGAAGAGGCCTGCCGCCGGTTGCGCGCGGAGGGCGTGGCGACGATTCGCACGATGGTGCGCCGCAACAACGTGCCTGTGCTGACGTTCTTCCGGACGAACGGCTTCGCCGGCGGACCGTACGTGCAACTCGAGCTGTCGGCCGAGGCCGGCGGCTGACGGAGATGCCGATGTCCAACCCCGTATCCCTCGCGATTCTTGACGATGGCGCCTGGTGGCGCGTCGGGCTGGGAGGATCGAAAGGAAACATCCTCGACGGCGCCGCGATGCGGGCGCTCACCGCTGTGCTCGTCGACGCCTACCGCGCGCCGGGTTTGAAAGCCATCATTCTTCAGGGAGACGGGGCGAACTTCTCATTCGGCGCGAGCGTGCAGGAACACTTGCCCGATCAGGTCGAAGGCATGCTCGAGACCTTCCGGAACCTGATGTACGCGATCGTCGAAAGTCCGGTCGCTGTTCTCGCAGCCGTGCGCGGCCATTGCCTGGGCGGCGCGCTCGAGGTCGTGACCGTCTGCCATCGGGTGTTCGCCAGCCGCGACGCGCGGCTCGGGCAGCCAGAGATCGCGCTCGGCGTGTTTGCGCCTGCGGCGTCCGTGGTGCTCGCCGAGCGCGTCGGCCGGGCTCACGCCGAGGACTTGTGTCTCACGGGCCGTCTCGTCGGCGCCGACGAAGCGCTCAGCATGGGGCTCGTCCACGAGGTCAGCGATGACCCGACGGATCTTGCGCTCGCGTGGGCGCGCGCCAACTTGACATCCCGATCGGCCAGCAGCCTGCGGCTGGCCGTACGTGCGATACGCGCCGACCTCGCGACGAAAGTACGCGCAGAGCTGCCGAGGGCCGAACGTCTGTACGTGAACGATCTGATGAAGACCGCGGATGCGCTCGAGGGCTTGCGCGCGTTCATCGAAAGGCGGCCGCCGGTGTGGAGGGACGCATGACCACTGCCTTCGAGTCGCTGCCAGATCTCGTCGAACGGGCCGAAGCGCTCTATCGCGACTACCACCTCACGGCCGTGCGCGAGTGGAAGGAGCGCACCGGTGGACTCGCCGTCGGGTACATGCCGATCTACGTGCCGTGCGAGCTGCTCGACGCGCAGGGCGTGCTGCCGGTTGGGCTCATGGGCGCGCGCGACGACCTCGAGATCATCAAAGGCGACGCCTACTACCAGTCCTACATCTGCCACATCCCGCGCAGCACGATTGAGCTCGGCCTCAACGGCAGCCTCGATGTCCTCGACGGCCTCATTTTTCCCGCAATCTGCGACGTCATCCGGAATCTGTCCGGCATGTGGCGCATGCTCTTCCCGGGCAAGCTCGTGCGGTATCTCGACGTGCCGCAGAACTTCGCCCCGGAAGTCGGCGGCCGCTTCTATCGCGATGAGCTCGACCAACTGTCTGCCGATTTGACCGCACTCGGCGCCCGGCCGTACGACGCTGATGCGCTCCGCGCCTCAATCGACCGCTACAACACGTACCGACGCGTCGTTCGCGAGTTGTACGCCCTCCGCCGCGACCAGCCGTGGAAAGTCCCGACGTCAGAGCTCTACCTCGTGCTGCGATCGACGATGGTGCTGCCCGTCGAAGAGGGCACGGCCATGCTGGCTCGGTACCTCGATCTCGCGGCGGTCGCTTCTCATCGCCAGCCCCTCGATCAGGCGCGGGTCCTGCTGACTGGATCGTTCTGCGAGCAGCCGCCGATTGGTCTCATCCGGACGCTCGAACGCGCCGGGTGCTACATCGTCGACGACGATTTCGTGCAGATCAGCCGCTGGATCAAGTCCGACATCCCGGTCGCGGGCGATCCGATGAACAACCTGGTGATGGCTTTCCTCACGGACGCCATTGCGAGCCCGACTCGGTATCTCGATCGCGGGGAGAAGGGTGCGGAGCTGTGCGCGCGCGCGGCGGCGAGCGGAGCCGAGGGCGTGATCTTCTGCGCGCCGAGTTTCTGCGACCCGGCGCTCCTCGACCAGCCGATGATGGTCCACGCTGTCGAAAAGCGCGGCGTGCCGTGGACCGCGTTCAAGTACTCGGAGAACACGGGACAGTTCCAGGTGATTCGCGAACAAGCCGGCACGTTCGCCGACTCGATCAAATTGTGGAGTGGGGCATGACAGATCACACTTCGGCGGCGGCGACACACAAGGACGCGAGCCAGGTCCGTCAGAAGGAAATGATCGCGAGGCACTTCGACCGGCTGGCGGCCGTCCCCGAGACAGGCGACAAGAGCGCCTATACCTTCGTGCCCGGCAACTTGACGGAGCTGCTGCTGAGCTTCGACATGCTGCCGGTCCTGCCGGAGATCAACGCGCTCCAGTCGGCGATGCGCGGCAAGACGGCCGAGTACATCGCGATCGCCGAGAAGCTCGGGCATTCCGAGGACGTCTGCACGTACGTCAAGAGCGACATTGGCATGCTGAAGTCCGGCAACATTGGACCGACGGGCCAACGGCTGCCCAATCCCGATCTGCTCCTCCTCTCGTACACGGGCTGCTTCACGTTCATGAAGTGGTTTGAGCTGCTTCGTGAGGAATACCACTGCCCGGTGGCGATGCTACACGTGCCGTATCAGCCCGAAGGCCGGATCACGCCCTCGATGCGCGAGTACGTCGTCAAGCAGTTGAAGACCGAGATCATCCCGACGCTCGAGCGCGTCACGGGAAAGGCTTACGACGAGGAGAAGCTCAAGGCGCACCTGCGGCTGTCAGCGCAGGCGGAAGAGGACCTGGTCTGGGTGCTCGCGTCCGCCAAACACCGGCCTTCGCCGATCGACGCGTACTTCGGCGCGGTGTATTACGTCGGTCCCATCTTCAGCGCCTTTCGAGGTACGGAGGATGCCGTCGGGTACTACCAGGCCTTGCGCCGCGAGATCAACGAGCGCGTCGCGCAGGGCAAGGGACCGATCACTCCGGACGGCGAGATTGAGCGCGAGCGCTTTCGCGTGGTCGTCGAAGGGCCGCCGAATTGGACGAGCTTCCGTCAATTCTGGAAGATGTTCGCCGACGAAGGCGCGGTGGCGGTGGCGTCGACGTACACGAAAGTCGGCGGCGTCTACGACCTCGGGTTTCGGCACGATCCGTCGAGGCCACTCGAATCGCTGGCGGAGTATTGCCTGGGCTGCTACACGAATCTCGGCCTGCCGACACGCATCGATCTGCTCGCGAAGTACGTGCGGGACTTCGAGGCCGACGGGTTTCTCATCAACTCGGTGAAGAGCTGCAATTCGTTCAGCGCCGGCCAACTGCACATCCTCCGGGAGGTGGAGCAGCGCTCGGGTCGGCCCGGCGGCTTCATCGAAAGCGACTTGGTGGACCCGCGCTATTTCTCCGCGGCGAACATCAAGAACCGGCTCGAGTCGTACTTTCAGATGCTCGAGCAGAAGCGGCTGGGAGGTGTGGCGTGAAGTACGCCGTCGGCGTCGATCTTGGATCGACCACGACCAAGGCGGTGGTGCTCGGCGAGGACGGCAGCGTGCTCGGCCGCGGCATCACGAACAGCCGCAGCAACTACGAAGTGGCCTGCCAGGTGGCGATGAGCGAGGCGCTCATCAACACGCGCTTCTCACTCATCCGCCGCGAGCTCGAGCGCGCCAGACTTGGCGCCGCCGAGCTCGCCCAGCGACTCGGCACGCTCGAACGACACTTCCGCGCCGAGCAATACCGTTCGCAACTGATTGTCCTCTCGCGCGAGCTCGATCGATTCGCCGGGCGGCTGCTGACCGGCGGACCGGATCTGCGCACGGCGGTTCAGCGGATCACCGCGGCGATGGAAGCGGAGATCCCCGAGCTCTACGGCGAAGGATCGCGCCGCAAGAGCGATTTCTTCCGGGACCTGGCCGGCAGCCGCTACACGAAACTCGCGGAAGCGGAAGTGCGCGGCACGCGGCTCGGCTTCGACCAGCTCGTCGGTCTGTTCGACAAGGCGATCCTCGACGTCGAGAACTCGGCGGAGGCCGCTGGCCAGTTCGAAAGTCACATGCGCGCCGCCAGGCGTGCGTCGGGCGGAGAGCACGCGTTGGCTGAGGCCGTCGAGCGGATCGCGGCGCTCGAGCTCGAGCAGATCGGCTCGGTTGGCACAGGGTACGGCCGCCAGCGTCTGCCGTTTCCCGAAGGCCAGATCAAGTCGGAGATCCTCTGCCACGGCCTGGGCGCGCACGCGATGTTCCCGCACACACGCACCGTGCTCGACATCGGCGGACAGGACACCAAGGCCATCCAGGTCGATGAGCAGGGCATCGTGACGTCGTTCCAGATGAACGACCGGTGCGCGGCGGGCTGCGGCCGGTATCTCGGGTACATCGCCGACGAGATGAATCTCGGCCTGCACGAGCTCGGGCCGCTGGCCTGTCAGTCGTCTTCGCCGGTTCGCATCAACTCGACGTGCACGGTGTTCGCCGGCGCGGAGCTGCGCGAGCGGCTCTCACTCGGCGAGCGACGAGAGGACATCCTCGCGGGGCTCCACCGCGCCATCATCCTGCGCGCGATGTCGCTCATCGCGCGATCGGGCGGCATCAGCAACGAGTTCACGTTTACCGGCGGCGTCGCGAAGAACCCGGCGGCTGTCGGCGCGCTGCGCAAGCTGCTGTTCGAGAACTACGGCGAGCTCACGATCAACATCTCCGATGAATCGATCTACACCGGCGCGCTCGGCGCCGCTCTCTTCGCCTTGCGCGATGCGACTCGAACGCCGGCGCCGACCACCGTGCATTGAGGGACCATGACCAACGACTCCCGGCGCGAAGTCATGCTGACGGCCGGCATTGATGTGGGCTCGGCCGTAATCAAGGCCGCGATTGTCCAGACCGATGAGGCGGGCAACGAGCGGCTCGTCTCCGGCCGGGCGGAGCGCATCCGCCGACGCGACATGATCGGCGTCGCGAAAGGCTTGTTCGATGACCTGCTGAAAGAAGCGGGGGCCTCGACGACTGATCTCGCCTACGTGGCGTCGACTGGCGAGGGCGAAACGATTCCGTTCCGCACGGGACACTTTTACGGCATGACGACCCACGCCCGTGGCGGGCTCTTTCTCGAGCCAGCGGCCCGCGCGATCGTGGATATGGGCGCGCTCCATACCCGAGCGGTCGCGATGGACGAGCGAAGCAAGGTGCTGGGCTACCGCATGACGAGCCAGTGTGCGTCCGGGTCGGGCCAGTTTCTCGAGAACATCGCGCGATATCTCGGCGTCTCACTCGAGGAAGTCGGTACGCTCTCGGTCCAGGCGGATCAGCCGGAAGTGTGCTCGTCCATCTGCGCCGTGCTTGCCGAGACCGATGTCATCAACATGGTCTCGCGCGGCATCAGCCTGCCGAACATCCTGAAGGGCATTCACAAGTCGATGGCGGGCCGGGCGGCGCGGCTGATCGTGTCGATTGGATCGCCCGCGGTGTTGTTGATCACTGGCGGACTGGCGAACGACGTCGGACTCGTCGCGGCGCTGCGCGAAATCGCCGCCGAGCAGAAGATGGCCGTCGATATCCGTGCACACGAGCAGTCGATTCTCGCCGGCGCGTTGGGCGCGGCCCTGTGGGGCGCCTTTCGCGCCAGACGTTTGCAGCGGCTGCGGGGTTCGGTGGCCTCATGAGTGAGCCGATCGATCTCACGAGGCTCGACGACCGCGTGGCGCTCGTCACCGGCGGAGGTGGGGCCATTGGCGGAGCGATCGCCACGCGTTTGACCGCGGCGGGCGCGCGCGTGTATTGCTGCGATCTGCCGGATCACCCGGGTCCGGCCGGCACCGTCACGATTCCCGGCGACGTCACACAACCGCACGACGTGGCCGCAGCCGTGGCGGAGATCGATCGCGACGCCGGCCGGCTCGACGTCATCGTGCACGCCGCCGGCATCGTGCGCGATGCGCGCTTGTGGAAGCTCGCGCCTGACGACTGGCACGCCGTGATTGCGACCAACCTCGACTCGGCATTCTATGTCTTGCAGTGCGGCGTGCCGTTGCTTCGCCGCGGCGGCGGCGGGTCGGTCGTATTCATCTCGTCGATCAACGGCACTCGCGGCAAAGTGGGGCAGGCGGCGTACGTGGCGAGCAAGGCTGGACTCGACGCCCTCGCCCGGACGTCCGCGCGCGAAGTCGGGGCCTTCGGCATTCGTGTGAACGCCGTGGCCCCAGGATGGATCGACACGCCGATGACGGCGGCCGTGCCCGCCGCGATCCGTCAAAAAGCGATCGACGAGTCCGCGCTTGGACGACTGGGCACTCCCGACGATGTCGCCCGCGTCGTCTTGTTCCTTGCGGGCGACCTGGGCCGCCACGTGACCGGCCAGGTACTGCGCGTCGATGGCGGCCAGCTGATCGGTTGACGAACATGAGGGAGAGCACCATGGAGATCGAGAAGCCAGCGCGCGACGAGGTCTTCGTACGCAACCTCCGGCCCACCGACCGCGAGGCGGTCATCTTCATCGACGCCACCAGCGTCGGCCGGCGCCGCGAGAAGTTCCTCGGACTCAAGCTGACGCAGGCCTTTGCCGACACCGGCATCGCGATCTCCCTCGCTGCTGAAATCGACGGCCACGTCGTCGGTTTCGTGCTGGCGCGCGTGTATTACGGTGAGTTCGGGGTCGTCGAGCCTGCTGCCGTCATGGACGTGATTGGCGTGCACCCCGATTTTCGCGGGCGTCACGTGGCCGCCGCACTTCTCGATCAGCTTCGAACGAATCTGCTCGGTCTGGGCATTCCGCGGCTGCAGACCGAAGTCCAGTGGGACAACACTCACTTGATCAGTTTCTTTCAGCGAGAAGGCTTCACCCTCGCCCAGCGACTGTGCCTCGATCTCGACCTCGCACGAACCCGCACCTGACAATGATGACTGCCAGCAAATCGAGTCGTTACGCGCTCTACGCCGCCGCTGAGATGGCAGCCGCGCAGCAAAGGCCCGTCACCGTGACCGCTGTGGCGACGCGCTTCGATATCCCTGAAGGCGCACTCGCGAAGGTCTTCCAGCAGCTGGTGCGCGCGGGCCTGGCGGTCGGCACCCGCGGGATCGGCGGCGGATACCGCCTCGCGCGGCCGGCGTCGAAGATCACCGTGCTCGATGTCCTGCGCGTCTTCGAGCGGCCGCGACGGCCCGGCACGTGTCTCCTGCACGACCAGCCCGGTCAGGTATGTCCGCGATCGGCCGACTGCCGCGTGCAGTGGCTGTTCGAGGAAGTGGACGAGCTCGTCCGCTGCACGTACGAGTCGGTGACGCTCGAAACGCTCGTCAGGCGCGCGCACTTACACTCCACGCCCGAGCCGCAGACTCTCGTCGTCGGACTGCGAAGGCGCGGGCGTTAGACACGCTCGCGTGCCGGAAGGGAGCCGTCGAGCAAGCTTGACGGCCCCCCGCCGCTGCCAGCTGCTCGATGCTCTGCAGGCCGCCGGCATCAAGGTGGTGTATTGGATACCTAATGAGCAGATGAGCCATGAGCTACCGACACATCGAACCTCCGCTCACAAAGCCGTTCGAACAAATGACCGAGGCGGAGCTGCGTGCCTATCTTGATTGGTTCACCCGATCGGTTCCAGCAAGGATTGCCGAGTTGCACAGTTACGTTACAAGCGATCGAACTTTCGAGTCCTGGCGTCCCGACCGGACTCCAGCGTCGCTCGATCGCCTGGGTGAATGGTTTGTCGCCAAGGCTCGGCCACGTCCGTTGACTGAGCAAGAATTAGGATCTTTACCAGAGCACGTCCGAGTGATGAGCTCGAATACCTTGTCCTCTGAGACCGTTTCGTTGACGGTGGACATTGGAATGTATCTCGCCGAGGTTCTGTTCCATGCTTATCCTGGCTTGCATTGGAGCCAGGAACGCGGCGCAAAGCGGAGTGTGAATTTCGGGCATGTCGTCTTGGATGGCTTCAAGGTCGGATCGGTTAACCCAGTGCGACTGGTCCACGTTCTGGCCTCGAAGCTCATTGAGGGCCGATCTGGCCCTGGTGGGCTCAGACAGGTATTCGACGCCTGGGGAAAGAAGCTGGAGTAAGCCCACTCGACAATATCGAGCCAAGCTGTCCGTGAGTTTTTGCCTCGACGACGGAGATTTTTTGTGGATCAGATGACTGAAGCGCGTGTACGGAACCGAATGGAACCATTGCTGTGAACATCGACTTTGCACGGGCTTGCCGCCTTGGCGATCCGTTTCGCGATGAATATTTCCGCGGCAGGTCCGAAATCGCTGACCATCTTGACGGCACACTCCTACTCGCGGGTGAAACGCGCTCCATCAATCCGATCGTGATTCGTCGCTCAGAAGGCAATCGACTCGCTGATATCGTCTGGACCGGGCATCCAGGGATCGTTCTCATCAGCAGGAGGCTTAAAGAAGCATTCGAATCCCGGCATTTGTCAGGTTGGAGTACGTATGCAGTGAATCTCGAAACACAAGGCCCAACGCAGCGGGATTATTTCGGTTTGGTCATTACGGGACGATGTGGGCCGCCCGACTACAGTCGGAGTGAGCGGGTGCGCCGTGACGACATGCCCGGGCGTTTTTTTCGGGGCCTTTATTTCGGTGAGGAATCGTGGGACGGTAGTGATTTCTTCCTGCCACGGGGAACGCTCCTCTTGTTAGCCACCGAGGCTGTCGTGGCGTGTGTTCACACACTCGGAGTTCAGAATATCGCCGTGGAACGCCTCTGTGACGTGATGACTTCAGAGCTGGTAGTTCGTAGCACTCGAGCTCAGCCGCGGTAGCCATCTACCCAGGCCAAGTCACTCCTCGAAAGGGAACACGGTCACCGGAGGGCCAACTGGTGACCGTTGCTCGAGCTCGATTCTTGTTGGCATTCTTGCTCTTGATCTTGGTGCCACACGTTTCTGATTGTCAAACAGGCCAATAGCGCCATCAACTCGGCAAAATGATGACTCGCTTCGATTTCAGGCGACTTTCTGACGACGAGTGGGCCGACGTCCTCGCGCGAGTCGAGCAGGGCCAACTCTCAGGACGAGAGCTGGCCCATAACATCGTCGTCCTTGGCAAACCACTGGAACGGGAACGAATCGATCAGGCGAAAAATGTGGTCGCTCGCTACATTCACAACCTCGACTCCTGGGTTCGCCATGAAGTCATGTGGTTCATCTCCTGGGGCAACCTTCTTGAATCTACTGACACAGTCGTTGAACGATTGCAAAACGACCCTGACCCAGACAATCGATCGTACGCCGCGGTGTGCCTGGGTCGCATGTGGATAGGCAGGGCAGATCGCAAAGTTTGCCGCGCTCTCGCCGAGGTCGTCATCAAGACAGGCGAAGACACGGCCGTTCGAATGGCTTCTTATGCAGCTCTGCTCTGGGTTGCTTACGGCAAAGAAGCACGTCCGGTTGCCCGGGCGTTCGAACAAGGCGAGAAGGAACTGAAGGATGCGGATGAGAAGTGGGTGCGTGGTTTCTTGGCTTGACACGTGACGCTGAAAACAAAGGAGGACCTTGATCGCCTGATGGGCGTGAGCAACCGTTGAGGGTACGGCAGCCCCTATTCCGGGACCAACCGTTCTCAAGAGTCAACGTGGTCGCCGAACGAGCGGCGACGATGCCGAACGACGAGCAGGTGTCGAGTCAGACGCGCTGCAGGATCGGTCTGGATTTCTTCGAGATTGCGAACGGAAAGCTGCTGCGTCGAGCGCCGACGCTCCTGCCCACACTCCTTGATTACGTCCTAAAGCGCCGCACTTGCCTCAGCGCGTCTTCGTGACCTTCTTGGGCCGACCGCCGAGCTTGCCATTCGCTCTGGAGGCCGCGATCTTGGATCGGCTGGTGCGGCTGCCGATGAGCGCGGCCACGCCAACGGTGAATATCCGTCGACTCCGCACCCGGCGTTCAACACGGACCGCGCCAACCTCGGCCGTCGGTTGCGTCTCCGGGTGATCCGCCAGATACGCATCGATCGTTTCGCGGATGGCCCGCTCGGCTTGACGACGCGTGTCGGCTGCCGCATAGATGGGCAACCCCGGCACGAACGCGCTCACCGCGCCACTCGCTTCCTCTTCATACACCACCGGAAAGTACGTGCTCATGAGATCCCGCCTCACGGAGAATCCGATTCCCTAACTGGCCGGGTCCTTCCTGGTGTAGATCGCCACCCAGACTTCCTTCTTCGTGACAGGATGGACGAGTTTCAAATGGCTGCCCTTACCCGGCCGCATCTCGACGTAGCCGGCGGCCTTCAACTTCCTGAGTACTTCGCCCCACGTCACTTCGGCAATATTATCCTATCGTTAGGTTATTATGGAACCTGATGAGATCGTCACCGAGTAAGGAAGAGCTCATCACGAAGGTCAGCACGCTTTCATGAAGTCGCTCACCGCGCAATCAGTCTGATCAAGCGAATCAAGGAGAAAAGGTCGTCTAATGGCCCCACCCATGCCGCCCCAGGTTCGCCCGCCCAATTCCAATCGTCCGGTCGCCAAGAATCGAGCCGACGCCGTCGAGTGCCCGCGCTGCGGCCGGCACATGGCGAGGATCATCGGCCGATCCGAGGCGGTACCCGTCGTCTACTTGCGGTGCGACGGCTGTCAAATGCCGTCGGTTGCCCGCGCCTGAGCACACGCCCGCGTGCCGCGAAGGAGCCGTCGAGCAAGCTCGACGGCCCCGCGCCGCTGCTAGGACTTGGGCGTGAGCTGCGTCTGCGTCTCGCGCTGCCAGCTGAACGGACCCCAGGAGGTCGGCGTCGAGGCATTCTCCCAGGCCGCCCGCGGGTCGATGCCGAGCTTCAGCCACTCTAATGGGAACGTGGAGCCGTGCACGACAATCCGGTGGAAATTCGGCACGTTGTAAAACGGATGCTGGAGCCACGCGTCCTTCGTGCACGGATTGATTTCCGTGTCGCACGTCGAGCCCTGCTGCAGCGGATTGTCCGAACGATAGACATGCGAGTCGCCGTTGAGATAAAGCACCGGCTTCCCGTACGCCACCGAATTGAAGGCCATCGCGGAGATGATCGGCTCGTAGTTCGTCTGGTGCGACGCGGCGTCCGCGGTGTCCCACATGTCGGCCTGGCCGATGATGACGACGCTGTGCGCGTTGTCGAGCTCGGCCTTCAGGAAGGCGGCGTTCAGCCAGCGCACATCGGCGGCCGTGCGCTGATTCATCTCGACAGGCTGTTCCGGGTTCACCGGCAAATTGTGCGCGGCGTACCAGGCGTCGATGTCGTTGTTCGAGCCGCCAGGCAGGTTGAGCGTGACGAACACGGTCTTCGACTGTTCCCACATGACGTTCTCGACGTACTGCGCGTCGGTGGGAAACGCCGGGTCGTACGCGTCCTTCTGCGAGATCACCTGCATTGGATGCTGCCCGAGCGTCCGGCCAGCGTGCGCGAAGAAAATCGACCGCACGATGCCGAGCTGGATCAGCGGCATGTCCGGATAGAGGTTCGGGTTGTCGAAATCGCTGCCCAGCTCCTCTTTTACCTTCGTGCAGTCACTCCACTCGTTGTCGCCAGGCGTGTAGATCAGCGGCTGCTGGAAAGCCGTCCAGAGGTTGTAGATCGACTGGTCGTACGCCGTCGTGCATGGTTCGCTCCCGGAATGGATGTCGCCGACATGCACGACGGCCTCGATGCTCGGGTCGGCGTTGATCGTGCTGATGAATGCTGGCGTCGCGGCGAACTCGGTGTGCGGCGCGAACTTCGGGTCGAGATACGGCGAGTCACCGAACACGGCAAGCGTCAGCGTGTTCGGATTCATGCGAGCGTCCGCACCGGCGGTCGCGATTGTGAGCGCCACGGCGACCATGCCGAGCGCGAGACCCTTCCTCATTTGTCCTCCTCAGCTCCCTGATCTGGCGACTGGAAATGGCCAGCAACGAGCACGGCGGAGTTTCAACGTTGCTCGTAACGAGCCCACGTCGCTGAGGCAACATCGACGTAACATGTCGGCGTTGGACGATGAGCGGCGGGGTCGGCCGCGCCGCGCGCTTGATCAGAATGCGGATCGAGCCGAGAACTGAACCGCCGAGGCTCCGGGGTGTGATGGGCTGACAGAAGAACGGCGAGCTGATTGTGCCGACGAACGTGCCGTCATTGACAGAAAGCTGTTGTCGAGACTCACCGACTTGCATTTGGCGCGCGGAACTCGCGATTCCGCGCCGCGTGCCGGTAAGTCCTCTCGATCACGCCCGAACGCGATGCGTCGCCAGGCGCTGAAACAATTGCGGCTTGTCGTCCGACCAGCGGACGCGAAACGTGGCCCACACATCCACACTTTGGCCGGCCGCCAGCCGC
>CAYQRM010000152.1:0-10281 GCA_964419785.1 uncultured Solibacteraceae bacterium
TCGAGGAGCGTGTCGATCGGCCGCCGCGCGATCGCGGCCGGGACGAGCCCGAACAGCGACAGCGCCGAATACCTGCCGCCGATATCCGGCGGGTTGAGAAACGATTCTCGATAACGATGATCTCGAGCGAGCGCGGCGAGCGCCGTTCCGGGATCCGTGATGGCGACGAAGTGCCGGCCCGTCTGATCGCCCAGCGTCTCTTCCATCGTGTTCCAGAAGTGATGCTCGAGCGACATCACCTCGATGGTCGTCCCGCTCTTGCTCGCGACGATGAACAGCGTCTGCGGCGGCGCGAGCTCGTCGGTGATCTCGCGAATCGTGCGCTCGTCGGAGGTGCCGACGACGATGAGGCGAGGCGAATGGGGATGGGTGGGACCGATCGCGCCGAGCACTTCGGCGCACAAGCTGCTGCCGCCCATGCCCAGGAGGTACACGGTGCGGATCTGATCGTCGCGGCAATCGTGCGCGAAGTTCGCGAGGTCGGCGGCGCGCGGCGCAAACGTTTCCGGCGCCGCGAGCCAGTCGAGCCGGTGTTTGACATTTCCCACCCGATCGAGCGGCGAGCCGGCGGGCGCGAACACCGACACGTCGCGCGCGAAGATGCGCGACGCGATCCGGTCGGAGACGAGCTCGTCGAGCAAGGTGGTCGACAGCATCAGCCGGCCGCTGAAACCGCCGACCTTGCGTCGATCGCGCGCAGGCGCAAACACGGCATCTGGGGAGCCTGGGCCCACAGTGTGGGCGAAACCGGCCCGGGTGTCGAGGGGCGCCCGCCCGGCCGTATAATTGGATCATGATTCACGTGACGGAAACGGCCGCGGAGAAAATCAACGCCCTGCTGGTGGAAGAGCAGAAAACCGGCGCCGGGCTCCGCGTCTTCGTGCAAGGCGGCGGCTGCTCGGGCTTCCAGTACGGCTTGATGATCGATGAGGGCGAAGGCGACCCGGATGCGGACCAGGTGTTCGAGGTCAACGGCGTCCGCCTGCTCGTCGATCCAATCAGCCTGCGGTATCTGAACGGCGCCGAAGTGGATTTCGTCGACAACAACATGGGCGGCGGGTTCACGATCAAGAATCCGAACGCCAAGTCGACCTGCGGTTGCGGCTCTTCGTTCAACGTCTAGACAACTAGGGTCCTCGTCGACCCTCGGCTTTCAATGCAATCGGCGACGGAGTTCGTCGACACCCGGCGGCCGGTCGGAGGGCGACGCTCCGGCAAGCGCGATTTCATCGTGCGGATGTTCCTGCAGCAGCCGGGGCATATCAGCGCCGACGAGCTCGTCCCGCTCATCCGTCGTGAAGACGCGCGCATCAGCCGCGCGACGATCTACCGAACCTTGCAGTGGATGGTCGAGGCGGGCATCGCGCGCCGTGTCGATTTCGGCGACGGCCGCTTTCGCTTCGAGCACTCGTACCGCCACCCGCGGCACTTCCACCTCATCTGCAAGAGCTGCAATCAGTCGTTCGAGTTCTTGAGCTCGGACATCGAGGCGATGATCGAGGAAGTCGCCGGCGCGCGCGAGTTCGCGCCGTCGCAGAGCGTGATCCAGGTCTTCGGGACGTGCGAGCGGTGCCGGACGGGACGCGAGGCCGCCCCGTCGCCGATGCCGGTCGACAGCGTCTTCGCGCGCGACGCGCTGCGCATGGCGATTGCGACCGAGCGCAGCGGCCTCGAGTTCTACACGCGCGCCGCCAAGCTGACGCGCGACGCGCGCGGCCGGCACGTCTTCCAGAAGCTCGCCGAAGAAGAGAAAGAGCACATGGCGAAGCTCGAAACGCGCTACCGCCAGCTCGTCACCGAGGATCCCGCGCTCGAATCGCAGCCGACGTTTCTCTTCTTCAAGGGCGCGGCCAACGGCTTGTTCGCCGCCGGCACCGAGGAGCTCAAGCAGGGCGTCGACGATCGGCAGGCGCTGCTCATCGGCATCCGCTGCGAGCGCGGCTCGCACAAGTTCTTCAAGCGCTACGGCGAGCGATTCGAGGAGTCCGAGGGCAAGCGCATCTTCCTCGAGTTCGCCGACGAGGAGCGCGATCACCGCGACCTGCTCATTCGCGAGTACAAAGCGCTCGTCGCGCGCGAGACCAAGCGCCGACGCCAGAACGGCCGGCGCCGCCGCTCCGCGTGATCGATCTTCACCTCCACACGACCGCCTCCGACGGCCGGTCGACGCCTGACGCGCTCGTCGCCGAAGCGGCCGCCGCGGGCGTGCGCACGATCGCCGTCACCGATCACGACACGGTCGCCGGCGTCGCCGCTGTCCGGAGCGCGGCCGCGCGCGCGGGCCTCGCGATGATCGCGGGGATCGAAATCACCGCCGTCCATCAGAGCCGCGACATCCACGTGCTCGGATACTTCATCGACGACGCGAATCCCGCGCTGCTCGCCTTTCTCGAGACGCAGCGTGCCTCGCGCCGCGCCAGGCTCGACGAGATCGTGCGGCGGCTGAGCGCGCTCGGCGTGCCCGTCGACGTCGCGCCGTTTGTCGCCGGCGCGACGCGCGATTCCGGCCGCGCGGTGGGACGTCCGGCCATCGCGCAAGCGCTCGTCGCCGCCGGCCACGTGCGAGACGTGCCGGAGGCATTCGATCGCTATCTCGCCGAAGGACGTTCGGCGTTCGTGCCTCGCGTCGGTCCCTCGCCCCGCATCGTCGTCGACGAGATCAGGCGCGCGGGCGGCATCGCCTCGCTCGCGCATCCCGGCAAGCTTGCAGACGATGGGCTGGTCGACGCGTTCATCGGCGACGGGCTCGACGCGATCGAGGTCTACCATCCCGATCACGACGATCCCGCGGTCGCGCGCTATCGCGCGCTCGCGATCGCGCACGATCTGCTCGTCACGGGCGGATCGGATTATCACGGGCCGGGCAGCGGACGGTCCGCGGCGCTCGGCCAGATCGGGCTGCCGGCGATCGAGTTTGCGCGCCTCGCCGGGCGCGCGCGCGACGGACGAGGCCGGCCGTGAGCGATCGTCCGCTCGTCGAGATCGCGTCGGTCGTCAAGTCGCACGCCGGTCCGCAGCCGCTGCGGGTCGTGAGCCTGCGCGTGGACGCCGGCGAGCGCTACACGCTGACCGGTTTCGACGCCGCGGCGGCCGAGACGCTCGTCCATCTCATCACGGGTTCGGCGCTCCCCGACGAAGGTGACGTGCGCGTGGCCGGCACGAGCACCCGCGACATCGCGACCGACACGGCGTGGCTCGAGTCGCTCGATCGCTTCGGTCTCGTCACCGAGCGCGCCGTGCTGCTCGAGAAGCTCACGGTCGCCGACAACCTCGCGCTGCCGATCACGCTCGCGATCGATCCGATTCCCGAGAGCGTCCGGCCCGAGGTCGAGCGGCTGGCCGACGAAGTCGGGCTCGGGCGCAATCGCGTGGGCGAGCGCGTCGACTCGCTCTCGCCGGCCGATCGCGCGCGGCTCCATCTGGGCCGCGCGATTGCGGCCGATCCGTCAGTCTTGCTCGTCGAGTATCCGACGGCGAAGCTCGACGGGCGCACGGTCGCGTCGCTCGGCGAGACGATCGCGCGCGTCGCGACGGGCCGCGGCCTCGCGTGGATCCTGCTCACCGAAGACGAGCGGTTCGCGAAAGCGGCGGGCGGCACGCGGCTCACGTTGCAAGGGAGCGGAGAGCTCGCCGAGCCGAGGTGGTGGAAGAGGATACTCGGCTAGCTCGCTGCAGCCAGAAGATGAGATGAGCCGTCCACTCTTTCTCTTCGATATCGATGGGACGCTGGTCCTGACCGGCCGCGCGGGCGTGCGTGGGATGAATCTGGCGTTCGAGCGCCTCTACGGCCGCGCGCGGGCGCTCGAGCACGTGCCGATTGCGGGACGGACCGATCGCGCGATCGTGACCGACGTGCTGCGCGCGCTGGGAAATGCCGCGACCGACGAGGAAGTCGCCCAGCTGCGCGACGCCTACTGCGACTCGCTCGCCACCGAAATCCATCGGCCGGTCCAGGATCCGAGCGGGGTGCTGCCGGGCGTCGAGGCGCTGCTCGATCGGCTCGCGTCGGACGGCGCGCCGCCGGCCGGGCTCTTGACGGGCAACTTCGCGCGCGGTGCGAAGATCAAACTCGGCCACTTCGGATTGTTCGAGCGCTTCGCGTTCGGCGCGTTCGGGGACGACCACCGCGATCGGCGGGACCTGGTGCCGGTGGCGATGTCGGCCGCGCGTCGCGCCGGCATCACGCTTTCCTCACCGGCCGATCTCATCGTCATCGGCGACACGCCGCTCGACGTCGAGTGCGCGCACGCGCACGGCGCGCGCGCCGTCGGCGTGGCGACGGGACCATTTAGTGTCGCGGAGCTCAAGCGCGCAGGCGCGGACCTCGTCTTGGCCACGCTCGAGGAGCAGGAGCGCCTGCTCGCGTGGGCGAACGGATCAGGCGCAGCACGGAGGCGGTAGGCCTCCGCTTGACGAGCGGCGCACGCGCTGGTGCCAGACCGTGCGCTTCTGTCGGATGCCTGGTTTGGCGGAAGCCCGTGGGAGTCGAACCCACCCTTCCCGCGCCAGGCGGGAAGCGGCCGGTTTTGAAGACCGGGAGGACCACCGGGCCCCGTTGGCTTCCGTGACTGCGACGCCGACGTGAGTGTAGGAGACCGGCCTGGACCACGGCCGGTCGAGTTGGGGGAAGACGTTCTCGAACGGCCTAACTGTCGAGCAAACGGACGTCTGCGGCGCGCGGACCCTTCGGCGAGTCCTCGTTGGTGAACTCGACGCGCTGGCCTTCACGGAGCAGCTCGAACACGGCGCCGCGTACGGCCGACCGGTGGAAGAAGTGCTCCACGCCGCTTTCGTCGCGAATGAATCCGAACCCCTTGTCAATTAACAGCCGTGCAATCGTGCCACTGGGCATGACTGGTCCTTTTCCGAGAAGCCGTCGCCTCCCGATGTTCTGATTGAAACCGGCTCAGTCTAGGCGGGACCCCCCGGCAAGTCAAGAAGGGTGGAATTTGCCGCCCCTCGCACCACGCGGACGCGCCTCACTCACCCCTTCCAACCACAATTCTGTCGGCGACCCACGGCGGTTTGAAACCGCCGCGACCCCCCAGTTCTGTGAGCGCCAATCACAAAGTTCCGCCCTTCACTCGGGCGTAGGCCGCCATCGCAGCAAATGGGTCCCGGCATGGAGTTTGCGACCTTTGCCCCGGGAGTCTGCTTACGACCATGTCTCACAAGCGATTTTTGTCCGCGCATCAGACGGCCTCGGAGCGGTGGGCGGCTGACCGCGGTTTCACCGCCGTCGAGGTGCTCGTCGTCGCCATGATTTGCAGCATCATGGCCGCCATGGCCATTCCGTTCACGTCGAACACGCTGAAGTATTTCCGTGTCGACGGCGATTCGCGCGCGCTGGTCAACGGCATCTCGCTAGCGAAGATGCGCGCCGCGTCGGATTTCTCTTACGCCAGGTTCTACGCCGATCTGGGTGCGAGATCGTACAAGGTTCAGGCCTGGAGTAAGACGGCCGGCGCGTGGGTCGACGAAGGCGGAACGTCGTGGTTGTCGACGCAGGACAACTTCGGCTTCGGCGCCGCGGCGGTCGCGCCGCCAAACGCGCCCTCGCCGATCGGTCAGGCGCCGGCGTGCCTCGACAACGCCGGCAACGCGATCAACAACACGGCCTGCGTGGTGTTCAACTCGCGAGGTCTGCCGGTGGACGGGACGGGCACACCGACCGGCAAGGATTCCGTGTACATCACCGACGGTTCGACGACGTTCGGCGTGGCGATTTCGGCGTCCGGTCAGGTGCTGGTGTGGCGCTCGCCCGCGACGCTTACGCCCACGTGGAGTGAGCAATGAGCGATCGACGACTGGAATCCGCGACGCGCGGGCCGGCCGGAGACGAGGGCATGACGCTCGTCGAAGTGATGGCGGCGCTCGCGCTGCTGCTCGTGCTCATGTCGGGACTGATGTCCGTCTCGAGCCTCGCGCTCAAGATTACGGAGAACCAGGGCAACCTCGCAGCCCGGACGACGGAGTACGCGCAGGACAAGATGGAACAGCTGCTCGGCCTCACCTACGGTGACACCGGGACCGACACGCGCGTTTTTCCCGCCGTGACTGGTACAGGCACCGGCCTCACAGTCGGTGGCAGCTCGAATCCCGCTGCGCCCGTCGACGGCTACGTTGACTATCTCGATCTGAGCGGCAACATCCTCCCGTCGGTCGCTGGAGGAAAGCCTGCCGGATGGTTCTACGAGCGCGCCTGGAGCGTGACCAACCCGTCGGCCAACTTGAAGCAAGTCACGGTCACCGCGACGGTTCGGTGGGGATTCGGCGGATCGATGGCGCCGATATCCACCGTCACCGCGCTCAAGACGTGGCCGTTCTAACCCGCACGAGTCAGGACGCTGCGATGACACCTATGTCCACTCGCTCAGATTCCGGCTTCTCGCTGCCCGAGCTGCTGATCTCCATGGCGATCGTGCTCCTCATCGTCGGCGCCGTCACCAACGGGCTGCTACAGACGACGACCACGACGCGTATGACGTGGAACCGCACGGAGATGCACAGCGGCGTGCGCGGCGTGACGGAGCTGCTCCAGCAGGAAGTCGGTCAGGCCGGGTTTGTCGCGCTGCCTCAAGGCGTTCCGGTCACGCTCAGCGCGGCCGTGACGGTCGCCGGATCCCAGACCGTGACGGTGAACTCGACGACCGAAATGTTCGTCGGCGAGAAGCTCATCGTGGACGCCGGCTGCGCCGACGCGTTGATTCCGTGCACGAGCAACGAGGAAACGGTCACGCTGACGGCCATCAACTCCGCGACTCAGTTCACGGCGGCCTTCACGTTGCCGCACGCCATTGGCGCGCCCGTCACGGTCGGCGGCGGATTCTCGAGCGGCATCGTGCCGACGAGCACCGTGAATGGCTCGACCGGCTCGCTGCTCAAGCTCTACGGCGACATCAACAGCGACGGCAACATGGTCTACATCGAGTACACGTGCGACACCGTGAATCACAAGCTGTATCGCAACATGATGGCCTGGAACGCTGCCGCGAAGCCGGCGATCACCCCGACCATGGTACTGCTCGACAACATCATGCCGAATCCGCAGGGCACGCCGTGCTTCATCTATCAGACGCAGAACGTCCTTGGGACCGACTACGTCGTCGACGTCGCGATCACGCTGACCGTGCAGACGCAGCAAATCGATCCGGTGACCAAACAGCACCAGCAGGAGACCAAAACGCTCCTGAACGTCTCGCCACGCAACGTGTTCAATACGTGGGAGCTCGCCAGCATGTCGTTGACCGATCGCATTCAGCCCATGCCGGCGAGCGTCGTGAATCTGCTTCAGTAATAGGGGTCCGAAGGGGGATCGTGTATGCGCGCTCGAAACGATGAAGGCGTCGCTTTGATCATGACGTTGATGCTCATGATGGTGCTCTCGGCCGTGGCCGTCTCGCTGATCTTTTTGGCCAACACCGAGACCTACTCGAGCATGAACTACCGGCTGATGTCGCAGGCGCGATACGGCGCGGAGTCGGGCGTGCACAAGGCGATGAACTATCTGTTCAACACGTATCCGACCCCCGGCGGCGCGGGCGACCCGCTGACCAACTACGACATGACCAAGTCACCGGTTCAATTCGGCGGTCAGCCGATCGTGCTGACGTCGGTCGCGGGCGGGGCGTCGAACTATCCGCTCGGTTCCGTGCCGACCGCGTTCAAGAACGCGGCGGCGGGCCAGCTCAGCCTGGGTGGTTACAACGTGTCGTACGGCGTCACGGCGACCCTGATGCAGATGTCGACGTTCACGGCGTACGGATCGGGGGTGCTGTCAGTCGTCCAGACCTGGCAGCTCACGGCGGACGGGTCGATCGGCGGCGCCCGCCCGGCCACGGTCGAAGTGACGGCGACGGTCGAGCAGCAAAAGGTGCCCATCAATACGTACGGCGTCTTCGCGACCGACTCGACATGCGGCGCGCTCAGCTTCGGCGGCGGCGAAACGACCGACAGCTACGATTCAACCTCCGCGCTGGGCGCGAACGGTAAGCCCGTGCTCGCGAACAACACCGGCAACGTCGGCTCGAACGGGAACCTCACGCAGAACGGCAACGCCGTGGTCAACGGCACGCTGAGCACGCCGCGTACGGGTGTCGGGAAATGCTCGGCCGGTGGCGTCAACGCGTTGACGCAGAACGGCAACGGATCGGTCGTGACGCAGGGCGTCATCGAGCTGCCGCAGGCCCTCAGCTATCCCGTGCCGCCCCCGCCGAATCCCATGCCGCCGCAGTCCGCCGTTAGTCTGCCCAAGAACGCCACGTGCGCCGCGATTCCGCTGACGGCACCGGCAACGTGCAGCGTGAACGGAACGAACATCACAATCAACCCGAACGGGTCGACGGTTCTGCTCGGCAACGTTTCGTTGACGGGCGGTGAGACGCTTCACTTGCAGGCCGGCACCTACAACGTGAACACCGTGAAGCTCGCGGGCAACTCGAACCTCGTGATCGATCAGCCGCCCACCGGACCGGCCGGAATGGTCACCTTGGACGTGGCCGGACAGAATGACTCGACGCCCCTGGACTTCACCGGCGGATCTATTCAGAACGGGTCGTACAAGCCGGAGAACTTCCAGATTCTCTACGGCGGCACCGGCACGCTCAAAGTCGCGGGCGGCACGGCATCTTCCGCGATGGTCTTCGCGCCGAACGCGGCCGTGAGCCTCGTCGGCGGTTCGGATTTCTACGGAGAGATTCTCGGCGCGACGGTGGCGGATACGGGCGGCACGGCCTTTCACTACGACCGGTCGCTTCAGACCAAGGGCTTCGCGCCGAGCAACTACATGTTGAGCGCGTTTACGTGGAAGAAGAATCAGTAAACAGGTACAACAGGTACAACAGGTACAACAGGTACAACAGGTACGACAGGTACAACAGGTACGTCGGGTACGACGGGTGCGATTCAAAACAAAGAAGCTGACTGTAGTCCAGGTTCCTCGGACCTGACGTACCCGACGTACCTGACGCAGATCAGAAATCAATGTGGACTCGGACACCTGTGACCGTCACGGGTCCCCGATCCCGGTTGTAGCCGGGATTGGCGATGTGCTGGAACTGCGCTGACGCGAACACGCCGCGCCAGAGGTGCGCGGTGTAGTACGTTTCGACGATCGACTCGCGCCCGTAGGTGAGCGTGCCGTCGCCGAGTAGAAACCCCAGGCCGCCGAGGCGCAGGTACTCGCTGTGCGGCTCGGACAGACCATCCGACACGAACGCCATGCCGACGCGATCGTTGTCGCGATGCCACGTCGCGCCATCCACGTCGCCACCGACAACGGCCGCGTTGTTCACCTCGGTGTACGCGAACGACTCGTTTTGTCCCTCGTTGGCGCCGGTGCGTCCAAACCATCGCACGCGTCCAGCCACGTACTCGACGTTCAGTCCGGCGCCCGACTTGATCCGCCCCTGCGCGCGGTGCGCCGTGATGTCGGGCACGGGATCGACGCCGCTCTCGAACGCTTGGATCGCCTCGTCGTACCGTCCCATGTTCGCGTGATTGCGATAGCCCAGCACGCGCACGACGAGCCCGGCCGTCGGTCGCAACTCGAGCTCGATATTCTCCGCGCGGGCGCGTGAAACATCCCAGTCGAGATCGATGCCATTGGCGACCGTCGGCATCAACGCTTCGGCCGCGCGCACTGACCACGTGGGCGCGTCGTACTCGATCATCGCGGCGACCGTGTAGCCGCGCGTGTCCGCGGCGTAGTCGTACGCGCCGTTGTTGTCGATCGCCCAGTTGGTGAATTGCAGGTGGCTGTCGCTGCCAACGCTGTTCTGATCGAAGAAATCCGGGAGGCTCATCTTGCCCGCGCGAATCTCGATGCGATGCACGGGCACCTCCGTGCCGAAGGACCACGGTCGTCGCTCGACGGTCGTCGTGTCATCGCCAATCGGCAGCGTGATGTGCACGCTCGCGCGCGCGAGGTACGGCGTCGCGCCCAGTGACGGATTGCGCACGACATCGAGGTTCGTGAAGCCTGCCAGCCCCAAGGCCTGACTGAGACCGCCGCCGCCCGCACTCTCGACGTCGCACCAGAAATCGACGTGCTTCGACACGCGCACGCCGCCGTCGATCGTCCACACGCTCGACGTCGCCTGCTCGGAGATCGGCCGCAGGCTGTTCGGACCCTCGTAGGGCGAGCGAAACGTCCCGTGGCCCTGCGAGATGACGTTGAGCTGTCCCGAGAGCCACCACGACGCCTCGGGCGAATGTGGGACGATCGTGAGCGGCGTCTCGGGCCCGGGGGCCGGCGTCGTCTGTGCAATCGCTCTCGGCGCG
>CAYQRM010000153.1:0-19761 GCA_964419785.1 uncultured Solibacteraceae bacterium
AACGATCTCTATATGCTGCGCTTCGATCCGTACGGTCACGCTGGCCTCGCGACCGGGGCTCAGGTGGTCACCTCGCGCTTTCTGTACGCGCTGGGCTACTTCGTCGTCGACGACTACCTCGTCCAATTCGACCGGACGCAACTGGTGGCTCATCCGTCAGGCCAGACGGTGTCGAGTGCCGGCAGGCCTCGCGCGCTGGTCACCGAGGACATCGATGCGTTCCTCAAGGCGCTGCCGCAGGAGCCGGGCGGCACTTACCGAACGGTGGCGACCCGCCTGCCCGAGCACCGCGAAGGTCTGCTCGGCCCCTACCAGGTCTGGGGAACGAGAAGCGACGATCCCAACGACACGGTTCCGCACGAGCACCGGCGCGACCTGCGCGGACTCTCTGTGTTCGCCGCGTGGCTGAACATCAGCAACATGCGTGCGGTCGGGACGCAGGACATCTTCCTGACGGCCGACGGCGTGCCCAGGATCCGTCACTTCATCGTCGATCTCACGAAGTCGCTCGGGAGTGGTCTGTCCGACGGGCCGAAGCTCTCCTGGGAAGGCAACGAGACTGTGTTCCCATCGCTCGGAGAAATCGGCCACAACATCGCGACCCTTGGCCTCGCCACACCGGCGTGGATGAAGGAGAAGTTTCCCGACTTGCCGGAAGTCGGCGCGTTCGGCAGCGAGGCGTTCAACCCGGAGACGTGGACGACGGCCGAGCCCATTCCTCCGTTCGAGAATCGTTTGCCCGACGACGCATTCTGGGCCGCCAGACAGGTGATGGCGTTCAGCGACGACGAGATTCGCGCGATCGTGAAGACGGGCCATTACACGCAGGCTGCCGAAGACTGGATTACTGCCACGCTGATCGAGCGACGGAACCGCGTGGGCCGCACGTTCTTTGCGCAGGTGCTCCCGCTCGATCATTTCAGGATCGAGAACGACGCGCTCGCCTTCGACGATCTCGGCGTGACATACCAGTTTGTCGCGCCTCGCACTTTCGCGATCGACTGGTACGGCTTCGACAATGCGAAGGACGCGCTCACGACGAAGATAGGCGCGGGGCCGCGCATTCCGGCGGGTGCGCTGGCACTGACGGCGGGCTCGTACTTCGCGGCGCGAGTGTTTTCCGGGAACGAGGCAATGAACGTCACCGTGTATCTGCGCCGCGAAACGACCGGCACGCGCATCGTCGGCATCGACCGGGCATGGCCGGGGAAGATCGTCGTCAATCCGCCGGCGCCGGTCCGGGCCGATCGACGGGTTTACGAGGACCTCGCGCCACGACAGCGCGAGCTCTTTGTGACGTACGTGGACAGCTACAACGCCCTAAGAGGAAGCCGGTATACGCCGGAAGAAGCCTTCGAACGGCTCACGGTGTCCGAACAGACGACGTTCTACGGCATCACGCACGCGCTGCTGCACTCGCAGCTCACGGACGCGCACGGTGCGCCACTCGGTCTGGCGATCGATCGGGTGCTCTCGGTCGAGCGGATTGCCGGTCAGTATGATGGGAAAGGCGGCGACGAGCAGTTTCGCCTCTACGTGCGGCTCAAGCCTGACACGCGCACCCTGCTCGAATCAAGCCGGGAGTTCTTTCGCGACCACGAGAACACCGTGTATCACATCGGCTATCCGCACTCTTTCCGGCAGGTCGGCAAAGAACCGAACATGCAGATCTCGATGTCGGACGACGGACTGAAGGCCGACATCGACGTGGACTACCGCTCGAGCAAGAGTCCGCAGGCACTCTTCAACGGTCACCTGACGGCGTCCAACTCCGACATCCGCGCCGGCGAGAATCCGACGCTTCACGCCGAGCGATGGCAGGGCCTCGTCCAATGGTGGCGGAATATCTTCGGGAGTCTGAAAGAGGCCCTGCCGCAGAGGACGGACATGCTTGGGATGGATTTGCCTGACGGCCCGCCCACGCCGCTGCCGCCGGACCGACCGATGAACGCCGCGCCCGACCGTCTCGAGGACGCGGCGCAGGAATTTCTCACCGACTGGCTCGTCCGACGTCAATACGACCAGGCACTCGCGGTTCTGTCGACGCGCGCCTACGCCTGCCTGACGCTCAAGGCCGACGCCAGGGGCGTGCCGCTCGACGCGGCGGGCGCCCGCCGCGAGCTGCGCCGCCTCATGGAGTACTCGATCAAGGAGCTGGGCCCGCATACGGACCTGACGAGCGTGATCAAGGCGTTCGTGCCGCGCGATCCCAATCGCGTGGTGGTCGACCATCCGTTCCGCCGGGAGTTTCTCATCACGCCGTTGACAGACACCGAAGCGCGGCAGTACCTGTGCGACGCATCCGCGGTCCAGCCGTCAGGCGCCGAGTACTTCGGCGTGGTCTTCACGCTGCGGATCGAGGGCGGCGGCACGCTCGGACTGTTGTGGAGCCGCGAAGCGGGCGCGTGGAAGATCGTGTCGTACCAGCTGCTCGAACAGTGAAGCGGTGGGAAACGCCTTCAGACGCCGCGCATCGCCATGAGCGCCTTGATGCGCTCTTCCGTCGGTGGATGCGTCTGGAACAGCGACATCAGCCCCCGCCCGCTGAACGGATTCATGATGAAGAGATGCGCCGTGGCTGGCGTCGCGTCTTCCATCGGCAACTGCTTGGCCGCCGAATCGATGTGGCGGAGGGCGTTAGCGAGGCCCGTGGGCGATCCGACCAGCTCGGCGCCACCGCGATCCGCGGCGTACTCGCGCTGGCGTGAAACGGCCATCTGAATCAGCATCGCCGCGAACGGCGCGAAGATCGCCATCGCCAACATGACGAGCGGGCTCGGACCGCCGCGGCGGTCGTCGCTCGATCCGCCGCCCGCGAAGATCGCGCCGAAGCGCGCCATCTGCGCCAAAAACATGATTGCCGCGGCCATCGTCGCCGCGACAGTGCTGATCAAAATGTCGCGGTGCTTGACGTGCGACAGCTCGTGCGCGAGCACGCCCTCAAGCTCGTTCTCCGGCAGCAACTGAAGAATTCCCTGCGTCGCGGCGACCGCCGCATGATTCGGATCGCGGCCCGTCGCGAACGCGTTCGGCGACATGTCGGGAATCACGTAGCACCGCGGCATCGGCAGCCCGGCCTTCTGCACCAGCCGCGCGACGATGCGCGTGAGCGGATGATCGGGCCCGACTTCCTCGGCGTGATACATGCGCAGCACGAGCTTGTCGGAGAACCAGTAGCTGCCGACGTTCATGAGCACCGCGATCGCGAACGCGATGATCACGCCGGTCTGGCCGCCAATCGCGCCGCCAAGGATGATCACGAGCGCGGTCATTGCGCCCAGCAGGATCGCGGTTTTCAATGTGCTAGACATGGGTTCCAGGGGGTTCCAGACGGTTGCAACAGATTCCGGTTCGACACGCTCGGTCCGAACTTCCAACTTCTGGCTTCTAACTTCTAGCTTTCAATTATGCCCTATCGCTCTGATGAGCCCTGCCACGAGCGCCGCGCGCTCCGGCAGATCCTTGATGATCGCGTGCTCATCGAGCGCGTGCGGGCCGTCGCCGGTCGCACCGAGGCCGTCTAGCGTTGGGACGCCAAGCGCGGCCGTGAAGTTCCCGTCCGACGCGCCGCCGGTCGACCCCTCAGCCAATTCGATGCCCAGCGCATCCGCCACGTTCCGTGCGAGCCCGTAGAGCTTCGCGACGCCGGGCGTGCGTTCCATCGGCGGACGATTGATCGCGCCAGTCACTTCAAGGCGCACGCGGGGATTCACCGGGCGTAGCGTCTTGAACGCGCGCTCGATCGACGCCGCGTCGGCGAGTCTGGCGATCCGCACGTCGACGACTGCCCGCGCCCGCTCAGCGACAACGTTCGATCGCGAGCCGCCTTCGATGACGCCGACGTTCACCGACAACGCACGCGATGGGTCGTTCCACTCCTGGACGGTCGAGACGACGCGTGCGATTTCGTGGACGGCACTTGCGCCGGCGCCAGGATTCGCGCCGGCGTGCGCGGAAACGCCGTGCGCGGTGATCACGAACTCTCCCACGCCCTTGCGCGCGGTCTTGACCGCGCCGCCCGGCAGCGCCGGCTCGAGCACGAGCACCGCTGCGCTCTCACGCGCGAGACGCTCGATTTCCGCGCGCGAGGTGTGGCTCCCGACTTCCTCGTCCGACGTGACGAGAAATGACGCCTGCGGCCGCGCCGCTTCTGGCGTCGTCTCAACCAGTGCGCGGATCGCGAGCGTGCCGATGCCGACGCCGCCCTTCATGTCGAGCGCGCCTGGACCGTATAACTTGCCGTCGGCAATCCTGACCGGCATGCGCTCGAGCTGCCCGACCGGCCAGACCGTGTCGAAATGGCCGACGAGCAGCACGGGCGGACCGGCGCCCGGCCATCGCGCCAAGACGTGATCGGCGGTTGACCCGGCGGGCACGCGGGTGACGCTGGCGCCAAGCTCGGCGAAGCGGGTGGCGAGGAAGGCGCCGCAGGCCTCGAGCGGCACGCGGTCCGTGCTGGGCGATTCGTGCTCGACCAGGGCACGCACGAACTCGACAATCCAGTCGCGCTCGCGCGCGCACACCGACCGCACGTCGTCCACGGCTTTATAATATCGGGGAGGAAACGATGTCCCGACGCGGATGTAGCGTGCTCGGATTCGTGATGGCCGGCGCGATCGCGACGTGGCCGATCGCCAACGTCTCGCGCGCGTCCGCGCAGACGCCGCCCGGCCAGACGCGGGTGCCTCAACCGTTCCCTGGCGCGACGGGCACAACGCAAACGTCGCCGCCACCGGCCAAGCCGCCCGCTCAGACGCCGGCGCAGCCAGCGCAGACGCCTGTCCCTTCAGCTCCGGCGGCACAGTCGAACGCCGCGCTCGGCGCGCCAGTTTATCCGGGCGCGACGCCGCTCGACGTGATCGACGCCGGCCAGGGCCAGCGGATGTATCTGTTCGGGACGAACGCGTCTTACGCGGAAATCGTCGCGTATTACAAGAACGTGCTGAAGAACGGTGGGCGCGAGCTCTTCAAGACGCCGCCGATGCAGCAGTTCGACACCGGCAAGTTCCAAGACGAGACCATGACCTTTCAGCCGAGTGTGGTCGTCAAGGATTACACCTGGAACAATCAGGACGGCTATCTGTACGTGACCGGCACGAAGGAAGAGCGCTTCAAGACGATCATTCAGATCGTTCCGCCGACCATCAAATAAGTTCGTCCGTCAACTCTCGCGAAGCGCGGTCGCCGGGCTGGTGCGCATCGCGCGCCGCGCCGGTATGAGCGTGGCGAGCCCTACGGCCACGAACAACACCACGATCGCGACAGCGAACGCCGTCACATCCCACGGATCGACGCCGAACAGCAGCGACTGGATCACGCGAGTGGTGAACAACGCGGCAGGCAGGCCGACGACCAGCCCGAGCAACCCGAGGCGCGCGCCCTCGGCGAGGACGAGTCGAAGGACTTGCCCGCGTGCCGCACCGAGGGCGACGCGGATGCCGATTTCCTTCGTGCGTCGAGCCGTGCGTGAGGCGACGACGCCGTAGACGCCGAGCGCGGTCAGTGCGAGGCCGACCAGGCCGAGCCCGGCCGAGAGTTCGGCCGTAGCTTGAAACGAACTCGCCGAGTACGCCACGTACTGCGCCATCGTGACGAGCAGCCGTGGATCGAGCCGCTCGTCGGTCTCGCGGAGACTGGCGCGCACGGCTGGCGCCGCTGTCGCCGGATCGCCGTCCGTTTCGATGAGGAACGTGAGCTCGCCATAGTCGCCGCGCCAGAACGGCACGTAGAAGTACGGCTCAGGCGCTTCCTTCAGTTCGTTGATGACCGTATTGGCGACGACCCCGACGATGCGATGGGGTGAACTAGCAGGATCGCCAAGACGAACGAGGCGGCCAATGGCCGATCCCCCGGGATAGAAGTCGGCGGCAAACTGCTCGTTGACGACCATCACGGGCTCGCCGCCCGCCTCGTCGGCAGATGTGAAGCCACGGCCGGCGCGCACCGCGATCCCGAGCGTATCGAAGTACGGCGCGGTCACGGCGTTGAACTTCACCTGCGGATAGCCGGTCGCAGGCGGTGCGGACATGGCCTCGGTGACAATCGGACGGGCGAGGCCTCCGCCCGACAAGCTGAGCGGCGCCCGCAGCGCCACGGCGACGTGCTTGACGCCCGGCAGCGCCTTGAGCCGGGCGATCGCCTGGTCGCCCACAGCGCGCGGCACGCCGCTGGTTGCCCAGGCCGTGAGCAGCGGCTTGCGCGCAAAGCCCAGATCCGTCCGACGCGTCTCGATGAAGCTCTTCGCCAGCACGGCGGCCACCGACAGCAGCACGAGCGACACGGCGACTTGTCCGATCACCAACAGTCCGCCGAGATGCTGCCCGCGCCGCACGCCGCCGACAAACGCTTCGCCCTTCACGAGCGCGGCGACGTCAGCTCGCGACGCTACCAGTCCCGGTGCCAGACTGAACAGCACGGTCGTGAGAACCGTGATGCCCATCGTGAAGGTGACGACGCGAAGGTCTGTTTCGAAGAGCAGCGGCGGGCGGAAGCCGGGCGGCTGGACCATGAGCGCCGGCAGGATCCGAATGAGCCACATCGCGACGAGTAGTCCAGCCATGGCGCCCGCGCCTCCGATGAGCGCGCTCTCCGCCATCAGCTCCCGCCATAATCGCTTGCGGTCTGCACCGAGCGCGACGCGCATGGCGAGCTCGCGCGTCCGGCCGATCGCCCGCGCCAGCAGCAGGTTGGCGACGTTGACGCACGTAATCAAAACGACGAGGAGCACGAGCGACAGCAGGGCGACCGCATTGACGCCGGCCTGTTCGAGACGGTAGTCGAGATCGGAGATCACGCGCGCGCCGCGACCGCGGTTGGTCTCAGGATGGTCACGCGACATCGAATCTGCCACGGCAGCGACCTCTGAGCTTGCGGTCGCAGTCGAAACGCCTGGCCGGCGGCGAGCCATGACGTCGAACCAGCGTGAGTCGCGGCGTGTGAAATCCGCGGCGTTCGACAACAGCGCCCAGGTCGCGGGCGGCATCCAGATATCGCGATCGGCGTCAGGCTCAATCTCGCGAAAGTTCGCCGGCAGCACCGCAAGCACGGAGACGCTCTTTCCTCCAAGCGAAACCGTCTGGCCAATCACGGCCGCGTCGCCGCCGAAATGTCGCTGCCAGAACGCGTGTCCAAGCACGATGCCCGGCAGTCGCTCGAGCGACGACTCGTCGCCGGGCGCGAACAGGCGGCCATAGGCCGGCGTCACTCCGAGCGTCGTGAAGAAATTGAGCGAGACCACGTCGACGAGCACGAGTTCAGACGCGCCGTTCTTGCCAGTCAGCAGCGCACCGCGGCGGCCGCGCGCAATCACGCCCGAGAACGATGTCGTCTGCTCGCTGAGCGCCGTGAACTCGGGATACGACCAGGTGCCCGACTGATCTGTGGTGGTTGTCGAGAATAGCCTGACGATTGCGCTCGGATTCCGGATACCAGGCGGCCGCAGCCAGAGACCGTCGACGAGACTGAAGATCGCGCCGTTCGCGCCGATCGCCAGCGCGAGCGCCACGACGGCGGCAAAAGAGAACGTTGGGCTGTGTCGCAACGAGCGAGCGGCGTAGCGGATGTCGCGCCACATGACAGGCCTCCGCAAGAGACCTCGAGGCTACTGCAAGCGGCATGCCTCGGGCGACCGACGGCAGAGCGGAGCGACTGGCAACGTGTTCGGCTTTGAACGCCGGAAAGATTGCTCAGCGCCTTGAAAATCTCGCAGAAGCTCTAGGTTGCCTCACCGCGATACTCTGCGGCCCTCTCGCCAGGGGCCGCCTCGAGGGCTAGCGGTCCCGCGCCCGGACGTGAAAATCCAGCGTCGCGGGCGCGCCGTCGCGGAGCGTCACGTGCTTCGCCGAAGCCCGGAGACCCCGCAGCATGGACGCAGACGGGCGGCGGCTGTCCAGATCGGCTGGAGCGAGCGCGGCCGAGTACTCGCCGGCAGGGAGCCCAACGAGGTGATACCAGCCGTGTGTGTCTGGACGCTCGACGAGCACGCGCCGTGACCTCGGCGTCCAGAAACGATCGTCTGAAGCGAAGACGACGATCGTGTGCGCGGTAGCCGGCTGTCCGCGGTCATCGGTGACCGTGCCTGAGAGGTCCGTGAACACATTCGACATCGTGACCACGACATCGCGATGTTGCCCGGATTGAAGCGTGAACGGAAAGTCGAGCGCGTCGCGTCCGTCGACCATTTCCGATCGAAGAATCCAGCCCGAAGGCGGATATGGTTGGATCCTGTAGGTGCCCTCTGGCGCGCTCGGAAACTCGAAGACGTCGGAGGCACTGATGCTCGGCACACCTTGCACGTTAGCAACGATTTCCGAATCTACTGCGTCGAGGAAGATCGTGAAGCGACCGCGCGGCTGAACCGTGTTCGGCCGAGTAATGAATTCGATGTGCCCGCTCACCGATCCGCCGCGCTCCAGTGTGATCTCCGGCAGACGTTGCGGGGTGCGTCCGTCCGAGGAGATCGCCGCTCGTCCCCACCAGGTCGTCGTCGGAGACGTCCAGAATGTTTCGAGCGTGTAGCTGCCGGAGGTGACTCGCGTCAGCTCGAAGGAGCCGACGGCGTCGGACTCGACGGACGCCGACCCGCCGAGACACGAGCTCGGCGATTTGAGCCAGACGCTCGCGCCAGCAACCGGGCGACCTTCGGCATCATGCACGACGCCTGCAACCGTTGTCACGGGCTTCAGACGCCACACCAAGTCAATACCATCGCGATCCTCATCGGACTTGACCGTCGTGCTCTGTTGGAAGCAGAGGTCGTCCGCATTTGGCAGACGCGCGCCGGATTCGAGCGCGAATTCGTTCGGTCCAGTCTGAACGAGAGGCGGCGGATCGAGCGAAGACGCCCTGTCTCGATAGCCCCAGACGCCGTACTCTCCTGGCGCGAGGCCCGGGACTCGATATTGACCACGATCGTCGGTGGTGGCTTCGTGTTCAGGCCCAAAGAATGCGGTATCGCCTACTGGGACCATTCGTGCCACGGTTACTTTGAACCGTTGCGCCGGCTCACCACCGGGACCGGCGACTCCTCCGCTGATCGTCGAACCACGCGTCGTCTTCAGCACGACTGACAAACGTTCGCCGGACCGCAGGCGGATCGGTGTTCCAGGCGCTCCCGGCCGCGCTTCGCCGTAGACGACGTCTGGATGCTCGGAGACTGATGCCCGCAGCTCGACTGCCTCGTGCGTCACATTTTTGAAGATGAAGCGCCCATCCTTGTCGGTGACAGTCCTCGTCGGCGCATATCCCAGACTGCTGCTGATCACCAGCGTCGGCTCGGAGTGCATCGTTAGCGAGACAACCGCACCCGCCGCGGCCCTGCCGGACGGATCGAGCACAACGCCTGTGATCGTGCCTGAGCCTTCTGGCATGGCGGGCAGGGGAATCTGCTCGAGCTGGCTCGCGCCAAGACACACGATGAACGACGTGACGATTGCTCCGAGAGAGAGGAATCGCGTCAAGAGCATCAGCGCGCCGACCTCGCGCGACGTCTGAGTCAGGAGCTACGTGGTGGTCTTCCGGTACTCGGCGGCCTTCTCGGCGAGCCCTGTCTCGACGGCCTCCGCAACCGACACATGTTTCTCCGCCGCGAACTCGCGGATCTGCTGCGTGATCTCCATGCTGCAGAATTTCGGGCCGCACATCGAGCAGAAGTGCGCGAGCTTGGCGCCGTCGGCCGGCAGCGTTTGATCGTGATACGCGCGCGCCGTGACAGGATCGAGCGAGAGGTTGAACTGATCTTCCCAGCGGAATTCGAATCGCGCCTTTGACAGCGCATCGTCCCACGCCTGCGCGCGCGGGTGGCCCTTCGCGAGATCCGCTGCGTGCGCGGCGATCTTGTACGCGATGACGCCCGCCTTGACGTCGTCGCGGTTCGGCAGCCCGAGATGCTCCTTCGGTGTGACGTAGCAGAGCATCGCGGTGCCGTACCAGCCGATCATCGCGGCGCCGATCGCCGAGGTGATGTGGTCGTAGCCGGGCGCGATGTCCGTCGTGAGCGGCCCGAGCGTGTAGAACGGTGCTTCGTCGCACCACTCGAGCTGCTTCTCCATGTTCTCGCGGATGAGGTGCATCGGAACGTGGCCGGGGCCTTCGTTCATCACCTGCACGTCGTACTCCCACGCGATGCGCGTGAGCTCGCCCTGCGTCTTGAGCTCGGCGAACTGCGCTTCGTCGTTCGCGTCGGCGATCGATCCGGGCCGCAGGCCGTCGCCGAGTGAGAACGAGACGTCGTAGGCGCGCATGATCTCGCAGATCTCGCGGAAGTGCGTGTACGTGAAGTTCTCCTGATGGTGCGCGAGGCACCACTTCGCCAGAATCGATCCGCCGCGCGAGACGATGCCGGTGAGGCGCCGCGCGGTCATCGGGATGTAGCGCAACAGCACGCCGGCGTGGACGGTGAAGTAGTCAACGCCCTGCTCGGCCTGCTCGATGAGCGTGTCGCGGTAGATCTCCCATGTGAGCTCTTCCGGCCGGCCGCCGACTTTCTCGAGCGCCTGGTAGATCGGCACCGTGCCGATCGGCACGGGCGAGTTGCGCAGGATCCACTCGCGCGTGTCGTGGATGTTCTTGCCGGTCGACAGGTCCATCACGGTGTCCGCGCCCCAGAGCGTCGCCCAGCGGAGCTTGTCCACTTCTTCGACGATCGACGACGTCACCGCGGAATTGCCAATGTTCGCGTTGATCTTCACGAGGAAGTTGCGGCCGATGATCATCGGCTCGAGCTCGGCGTGGTTCACGTTGGCCGGGATGATGGCGCGGCCGCGCGCGACTTCCGCGCGCACGAACTCGGCGGGCAGGCCCTCGCGAATCGCGATGAATTCCATCTCCGGTGTCACCGTGCCCTGACGCGCGTAGTGCAGCTGCGTCGCGGATCGTCCCGCGAGCGCTCGGCGGACACGCCGGCGCGTGCCGCGGCCGACGACTTCCGTGTCCGCGCGCTGCTCGATCCATGACGCGCGCACCTCCGGCAAGCCGACGTGCACGTCGATTCCGTGCGGACCGCTCGCGTCGTACACCTTCACGCTCGTGCCGTCGGTGAGCGCGATCTCGCGCATCGGCACGCGGACGCCTCGCGGTCCAGGCTCGTGAGATTTGCGCGAGTTCGGAAATGCGTGTTCGAAATCCAGCTCGGTCAGCGGCTCGTACGTCGCCATCAATCGTGATTATGGCAGAACCACGGAGAGAGGGATTACCAGTACTTCCAGGCGTGCGTCGCGAGCACGTATGCGCCCAACGCCGCGTTGGTCGTCGCGTGCGCGACGACTGTCGTGAACAGCGCCCGCGTGCGCTTCAACCACAGGCAGTATGCAAGGTTGGCGAGCGCGCCCACGACCCACTCAGGGTGGCTGAGACCGGAGACAGCGACGGTCAGCGCGAGCGCGAACATCGAGAACGTGCCGATCGGAATCGCGAGGAAGTTTGGCTGGGTCGCGTAGCGCAGCACGAACGATCGCCAGAGCAGTTCCTCCATCACCGGGACCATCAGCACAAGGCCGTACAGCCGGATGGCGAGAAATAGCGGTTGAGAGATCGTCGCGCCCGCCAGCGCCGGATCGTACGCCTCGCGGCTGCCGAGATGGGGGTACGGAATCGTCTCCTCGATCCCAACCCAGCCAGCGAAAACGATGAGTCCGAGGACGATCGACGGCAGGAGCCAGCGCTTCGACGGGACAATGTCGGCGAGCGTCGAGCGGCAGACATACAGACTCGCCGTGACCGCGACGGCCTTGACGAGATACGCGACCGGATACCACTTCGTCGAGACGAGGCCTTCGAACCAGGTGAATACGCCGAACGTCGCCGCCGGCGCGAGATAGGTCGCGAGACTCTGACGCGGCGCGCCACTCATCATGCGGCGCGCATTATGTCAGAGCGAGGGAACCCACGTGAGGAACCGGCGTGAGGAACCCGCGTGAGGAACCATCGTACGGAACCCACGTGAGGAACCTATTTGAGTAGCCCCTGATACCCGATGAGCGCGGCCGCCGCCTCATCCGTCCCCGTCGTCGCGTCACTCCCGCCCTGATTCGTCACCACGAGCACCGCGAAATCGCGCTTCGGCGCGAGCCAGATCACCGCGTAGTTCATGGTGTTGCTGCCCACGTGGGAATACACCGTTCCGCCGCCCCAGGGACGGTCGACCACGATCCATCCGCAAAAATAGTCGCCGCCGAACGGCGGCGTGTGCATCTCCGCGTACGTCGCGGGCTTGAGCAAGGCGCCGGACTGCCCGCGCAGTCCGCGCAATTGATCGGCGGCGAACTTCGCCCAGTCCGCGAGCGACATGTGCACGGTGCCGGCCGGCCCCATCACCGGCGGATTGTCCACCTCCGGGCCGTTGGTCGGCGTCGGCTTGCCGTTTTCGAGATGCGGCCACGGCTGATCGATCTTCCCCGGCGTGCCAGTGCCGCCAAATCCCGCGCTCGTGATTCCCAGCGGCTTGAAGACGACATCACGAATCATGTCTTCCCACGCGCGATCCGCCACCTCCTCGGCCATCGTCGCGGCAATGACATAGCCGAGATTGGAGTACTCGTACTTCCGGCCTGGCGGCGAGGCGAGCGGCGTTGACGCGGCGATTTTGAGTGCCTCGATCCGTTGCTCGCGCGGGGAACCCGGCGTCCCCGCGATCTTCGGCCAGTTGAGATTCGCGACGAGCCCGGCGCGATGCGCAAGCAGCTGCTGGAGGGTAATTTGCGCAAAGGCCGGCCGCGCGCCGGCGACCGGCTTCGGCACGACGGCCTCGATCGTCGTGTCCCACGTGAGCTTGCCCTGTTCGACGAGCTTCGCGATCACGATGGCCGTCATCGCCTTCGTGTCCGAGCCCAGATGCCAGAGGTCGTCGGGCGTTGCGGCGATGTCCGTTTGAAATTTGCGGACACCGGTCACGGCCAGCGTCTGCAGTCCTGCGCTCGTGACGATCGCCGCGCCGAGCGCGGGCAGATGACGCTTGGTGCGAATCGGCTCGAGCAGCGCCGCGATTTTTGCGTCACTCGTCATCGGCCTTTGACTCGCGCGCGCGTGAGACACGATGAGCGCACAGCCGATCAGAGCCAGAACGCCTCGCCACATCGACGATTTCCGTCGCCGGATCATGCCAGCTTTCTCAACACGAGACATTTGAGATAGTGCGTCTCCGGCACGCCGATGAGCACCGGATGATCGCGCGCCTGCGTGCGCTTCTCGACGAGCGTCACGGTGGCGCGCGCGTCGGCGGCGGCGGCGGCGACGATGTCGAGAAAGAGCGCCTCGTCGACGTTGTAGGAGCAGCTGCACGTGATGAGATGGCCGCCTGGCGCGAGCAAATGCAGCGCGCGCAGGTTGATCTCCTTGTATCCGGCGGCCGCACGCTCAACCGCCGCGCGGTTCTTCGCGAACGCCGGCGGGTCGAGCACGACCGTGTCGAACGTTTCGCCACTGGTTTCAAGCTCGCGCAGCTCGTCGAAGACGTTGGCCTCGCGCGCTTCGAGATTCGTCAGACCGTTTGCCGTCGCGTTGGCCCGCGTCGCCGCGACAGCCGCTGCTGAGGAATCGAGCGCGAGGACGCTCGTGGCCCGTCGCGCCAAGTGGAGCCCGAATCCGCCGTTGTATGTGAAGGCATCGAGCGCGCGGCCGTGCGTGTAGCTCGCGGCCAGCAGGTGGTTTTCACGCTGATCGAGAAACAAGCCTGTCTTCTGGCCGTGGCGCAGGTCCGCCCGCATCGTCACGTCACCTTCGCGCACGCGAACAACGTCAGGCACGTCGCCGGCGAGCACGTCGACGCGCTCGTCGAGTCCTTCGAGGCGGCGGACCTTCGGATCGTTGCGCGCGAGGATGCCCGCGGGATGAACGATCCCGCCGAGCAATTCGACGATGAGATCGAGACGCCGGTCCATGCCCTGACAGAGAGTTTGAATCACCAGATACGTTCCGCCATCGTCGGCATAGCGATCGACGATGAGCGCCGGAAGCCGATCGGCTTCACCGTGCACGAGTCGGTACGCCGTTCCGTCAATCTCGAGCTCCGCGCGGTACGCAATGGCTGCACGTAGACGGTCGCCAAAGAACGCGCGCTCGTCGACGAGGTCGACAGGACCGGCCATCATGCGGATGGAGATCTGCGACTGGCTGCTCCACAACGCCCACCCGAGCGGGCGCCTGCCCTGCTCGCGCACACGAACGAGATCGCCCGGCTCCGCGTCGGATTCGACGATGTCGGATTGATAGACCCAGGGATGGCCGGAGCGCACCCGATCGGCGCCGCGACGCGAGATGACCACCGTGGCCGCCATGGCGTCCGTCATTCTACGAAATACGCGGCCGGGCGCTCGAACGCGTTTGGTATCATGCGCCATGCGCATCGCGCTCGGCGCCGATCACGCGGGCGTCGCGCTCAAAGCGAACATCAAACAGCTGCTCGACGAGCGCGGCGTCGCCTACCAGGATTTCGGCACCAACACGACCGACTCGGTCGATTATCCCGATTACGCCGCCAGGGTCGCGCACGAGGTGGCGGGAGGCTCGTTCGACCGCGGCATTCTCTTTTGCGGGTCCGGTCTTGGCATGGCGATGGCGGCGAACAAAATCGCGGGCATTCGCGCCGCGGCCGTGGGCGACGAGCAGGCCGCGCGCTTGAGCCGCGAGCACAACGACGCCAACGTCCTCGCGCTCGGCGAACGCCTCACGCCCGCCGACACCGCTCGCCGCATCGTCGCCGCGTTTCTGGAGACGTCGTTCGCGGGCGGCCGGCACGAGCGTCGCGTGCAGAAGATCAACGCGCTCGACCACTGACACGGGTCACCACTTTCCGACTTGCCGACCTCCCGACTTTTCGACTTTTCGACTTACATGACACACCTCTCTCATCTGCTCTCGACGGACCCCGACCTCGCGGCGGCGATTCAGAACGAAGAACGCCGCCAGGAAACCGGTCTCGAGCTCATCGCGTCGGAGAACTTCGTGAGCATGGCCGTGCTCGAAGCCGCCGGCTGTGTGATGACGAACAAGTACGCCGAGGGATACCCGGGCAAGCGGTACTACGGCGGCTGCGAGTTCGTCGACGTCGCGGAGACGCTCGCGATCAATCGCGCGAAGGAGCTGTTCGGCGCCGAGCACGCGAACGTCCAGCCGCACTCGGGCGCGCAGGCCAACATGGCCGTGTACATGACGCTGCTCAAGCCGGGCGACACGATTCTCGGCATGAACCTCGCGCACGGCGGCCACCTCACGCACGGCCACCCGCTGAATTTCTCCGGCAAGTTCTTCACGATCGTGCCGTACGGCGTGCGCAAGGAAGACGAGCGGCTCGACTACGACGAGCTCGGGCGCCTCGCGCGCGAGCACAAGCCGAAGCTCATCGTTGTCGGCGCGAGCGCGTATCCGCGTGTGTTCGACTTCGCGCGCGTGCGGACGATCGCGGACGACGTTGGCGCGCTCGTGATGACGGACATGGCGCACATCGCCGGTCTGGTCGCCGCGGGCCAGCATCCATCGCCTGTACCGCATTCCGATTTCGTCACGACGACGACGCACAAGACGCTGCGCGGACCACGCGGCGGGATGATCTTGTGCAAATCACAGTTCGCGAAGGATCTCGATCGCGTCGTGTTCCCCGGAGTTCAGGGTGGACCGCTGATGCACGTGATCGCCGCGAAGGCGGTGTGCTTCAAGGAAGCGCTGGCGCCGGAGTTCAAGACGTATCAGCAACAGATCGTGAAGAATGCCACGCGGCTCGCAGCAGGCCTCGCTGGCGCCGGATTCCGGCTCGTCAGCGGCGGCACCGACACCCACCTGATGCTGGTCGACGTCAACTCGAAAGGCATCACGGGCAAGGTCGCCGAGGCTGCGCTCGGACGTGCCGCCATTACGGTCAACAAGAACGCGATCCCCTTCGATCAACTGCCGCCGATGACGGCGAGCGGCATTCGTATCGGCACGCCCGCGGTCACCACGCGCGGCCTGCGCGAAGCGGAAATGGATCAGATCGCCGCGCTCATCGCGCGCGTGCTCGCCGCGCCTGACGACGCGAGCGTGGCGCAGAGCGTGCGAGCGGACGTCGAAGCATTGTGTCGAAAGTTCCCGCTGTATCCGGACCTGGCCCGCTGAATCTGGCGGAGCGCGTCGAACAGGCGCTATCGGACGCCGGTCCGGTGGCCACCGCCTTCGACGGCTTCGAGCCACGCCCGGGCCAGCGTCGTCTGGCCGCTGAGGTCGCGCAGATGTTCGACGGCGGTGGCACGCTCATCGCCGAGGCCGGGACGGGCACCGGCAAGACGCTTGCGTACCTCGTCCCCGCGATGCTCGCCGGCAAGCGCGTGCTGATCTCGACCGGCACGCGGACGCTGCAAGATCAGGTCTTCTACAAGGACATTCCCGCGCTCGCGCGCGCGCTCGACGTGGACATCCGTGCGGCGTACATGAAGGGCCGCACGAATTTTCTGTGCCTGCACCGCTTCGAACTGCTGCGTGAAGCCGCGGCGAGCCTGTCACCGGAAGAACGCCGCCTGCTGGAGCGCATCATCGAGTGGGCGGCGGCCACCGCGACGGGCGATCGCGCGGAGATCGAGGATCTACCCGACGACTCGACGTTCTGGGGCGAGCTCAGCGCGACGAGCGAGCAATGTCTCGGCCGCGAGTGCCCTCAGTACGGCGACTGCTTCGTCACCCGGATGCGCGATCGCGCGGCCGACGCGAACGTGGTGATCGTCAATCACCACTTGTTGTGCGCGGACGCGTCGGTGCGGCAGAGCGAATTCGGCGAGGTCATTCCCGAGTGCGACGCCCTCGTAATCGACGAAGCCCACCAGCTCGAGGACACGGTCACGCAGTACTTCGGCCTCTCGCTGAGCACGTACCGCCTCGACGAGCTGGCGCGCGACGGCGCGAAGGCGTCCGCCACGATTCCAGCTGAGGACGGACGCTTCGCCGTGGCGGTGGCGCGCGCCTTGAGCGACGCGCAGCACTCGGCGCGACGGTTGTTCGACGCCGCGCGCCAGGAGCTGCGACGAAGCGAGAGCGCCGGCGATCGCGTCATCCTGTCGCCAGCGGCGGCCGAGCGACTGAGCGAGCCGGGCCAGGCCCTCGCGAGCGCGCTCGACGCGCTCACGCTTCAGCTCGAGCGCCGGCCCGAGATCGCGCCGGACCTCGTCGCGATCGGCACCCGTGCGGCGTCGATCAGGGCGGATCTCACGCAGCTGCTGATTTCGAGTGACAGCGCCTACGTGCACTTCATTGAAGCGCGCGGCCGCGGCGTTTTCCTGCGCGCCGCGCCAATTGACGTCGCCGACGTCGTCCGCGACGCCGTGCTCGGCGGACGCTTCGCGACCGTGCTCACGTCGGCGACGCTCGCCGTGGATGGATCGTTCGACTACGTGCTGGGCCGGCTGGGGCTCGCCGGCGCGCGAACGTTGCGCCTGCCGTCGGAATTCGACTTCCGATCGCAGGCCATTCTGTACCTGCCCGATGACATGCCCGACCCGCGGTCGGACGAGTACAACGCCGCGGCCGCGTGGAGAATCTCTCAGCTGCTCGAGTGCACGGACGGCCGCGCGTTCGTGCTGTTCACATCGTACTCGGCGATGCGCGACGTGCACGCGCGCCTCGAGCCGCGCCTCAGCTGGCCGCTGTTCGTGCAAGGCTCTGCGCCGCGAACGGCGTTGCTCCGAGATTTTCGCGCCACTCCGAACGCCGTGCTCCTCGCGACGTCCAGTTTCTGGCAGGGCGTCGACGTCGCCGGCGAAGCACTGAGTTGCGTGATCATCGATCGCCTGCCGTTCGCCTCGCCCGGCGATCCGCTCGTCGCCGCGCGCATCAACGCGATTCAATCGCGCGGCGGCCAGCCGTTCCACGATTATCAAGTCCCGCTCGCGACGCTTACGCTGCTTCAGGGTCTCGGTCGCCTCATCCGCACTCGCACCGATCGCGGCGTCCTCGCCGTGCTCGATCCGCGCCTCACGCGCATGAACTACGGACGACGCTTCCTCACGTCGCTTCCGCCCGCGCCAATGACGCAGGATCTCGACGCTGTACGGCGTTTCATGACGCGGACGGGCGCTTAAGACCTGGTGCGCGGAGCCGACGAAGTCAACAAAGAGGACTAACCACGGCTAGCGCTTGTGCCCGCCGTTCGGGAGGCGCGGATCGTACACAGGCTTCCCCATCGGCCGCGTTTGGAGCGTGCCCGCGCGCAGCTGATGCACGCGCGACCACGCGACGTCAACGTATTCCTGAACCGTGTCGCAGCCGTACGCCGATCGGCCGTTCTTCAGCGCCGCGATGACGGTCGATCCGACGCCCACGTACGGATCGAGCACAGCGTCGCGCTCGTTCGTCAGGCCGAGCACGAGCCGCTCAACAAGCTCCACTGGGAACTGACAAGGATGGATCGTCTTCTCGATGTGGTTGTTCTTGACGTTCGGGATCACCCACACGTCCCCCGGGTTTTTCCCGAGCGGATGGCCCGATAGCTGCCCGAGCCGTGGGCCTTTGAAGTGCTTCTTGCCTGGATACTTCGACGGCACGCGGATCGCGTCGAGATTGAACGTGTAGCGATCGCCCTTCGTGAACCACATCACCGTCTCGTATCGACCCGACAGCCGCTTGGTGCAGTGCAGTCCGTGCTCGAAGTGCCAGACGATGCGATTGCGCAGCTTGAGCCCATGCGATCGGAACGAGTCGTAAATCACGATATCGAGCGGCTCGATCTCGCCCTCGTGCACGTGGTTGCCGACCTGCCAGCAGATCGATCCTTCGGGATGCAGCAGCCGCACGCACTCGGAAATCACCTGCACCTGCTGGCGCACGTACTCGTCCATCGCCGTGCGCTGCTCGTACGCCTTGCCGAGGTTGTAGGGCGGCGACGTGACGATGAGCTTCATCGACGCGTCGGCGAGCGGACGCATGAATTGCAAATTGTCCGCGCAGGCGATCATGACGTCGCGGTCGGCCGCGAGTCGCACCACCTTCGTCGTCGCGCGCCCCATCGCTAGAGCTTTCCCTGATTGGCGCGCCCGACGAAGCCTTCGAGCGTCACGACTTCAACGCGATCCGAGTTCACGAGAAAGCGATTCAGCCCGCCCGACGTGTAAAACGGCCGGAGGCTCCAGCCCTCGCCGCCGAGCACGAGGTAGGCCTTCTGATACGGCCCCGTGTCGAGCGCTTCGAGCAGGCACAGCACTTCGTACGGCACTTTCTGCTCGGCCGTGCCGGACACCTGCTGCCACTTGAGCGAGATCAGAATCCTCTGATCGTCCTTGCTCGCGATCGCATCGACGACATGCCGGCCGACGCCGAGCCGCGTGCCGATCAGGACCTGTTTGTCGAACGTATAGCCGCCGGCCTCGAGCGCCGGCAGAATCATGCGCTCGAGCACATTGCCGGTCCGCGTGCTGCCGGGGCTCATCGTGGAAGATTGCGAATCGCGAGCACTTCGACCGCCGGCCGCCGATCGCCCGTGCAGCTGATCTTGCGCGGCGCCTCGAGCGTCAAGAGCGTGAACCCGAGCCGCGTGTACTCCGCCTGGATGCGCTTGGTCGCCTGATTCGACAGGATGACCGGGCCCGGGTGCTTCGATAGCCACTCCGCCGTCTCGACCTGATCGTCCCACGAGAATCCGTCCCTCGAATACGCCGTGAACTCGACGTCGTACGGCGGATCCGCGTAGATGAAGTCGTCGGGCTCGAGCCGCAACTGGCTGAAGTGCAAGTTCGTGAACGTCCACCCGGCGAGCGCCTCGCGATACTCCCTGAAATCGTACTTGTAGCGGAGCGGCGGATGCTGACCGAA
>CAYQRM010000154.1:0-19672 GCA_964419785.1 uncultured Solibacteraceae bacterium
GCATGAAGGTACGGCCGTGATGGACTGGATGGAGCAGGAGCAGGAGCGCGGCATTACGATTACGTCCGCTGCCACGACCTGCACGTGGCGCGACACCCGCATCAATATCATCGACACGCCAGGCCACGTCGACTTCACGGCTGAAGTCGAGCGCTCGCTGCGCGTGCTCGACGGCGCGGTCGCCGTGTTTGATTCAGTCGCCGGCGTCGAGCCGCAGTCCGAGACCGTGTGGCGGCAAGCGGACAAGTACCGCGTCCCGCGCATCTGCTTCGTCAACAAGATGGACCGCATCGGCGCCAACTTCGAGCGGACCTTCGAGCAGATCAAGAGCAAGCTGCAGGGCAACCCGGTTGCGATCCAGTTTCCGATCGGCAGCGAAGACAAGTTCGAGGGCATCGTCGACGTCGTCAAGATGAAGGCGATCCGGTGGAAGGACGAAACGCTCGGCGCCGATTACATCGTCGACGACATCCCCGCCAGCCTCCAGGCCGAAGCGCACGCCTACCGCGAACAGCTCATCGAAAAAGTCAGCGAAGTCGACGACAAGATTCTCGAGATGTACCTGCACGGGCAGGAGGTCCCCGAGGACCGGATCAAGGCCGCGCTGCGCAAGCGTGTCGTCGAGTCGGTTCGCCAGGAGGGCCCGGCGTTCGTCGTCGTCATTTGCGGATCGGCGTTCAAGAACAAGGGCGTGCAGCCGCTGCTCGACGCGGTGGTGGACTATCTGCCGTCGCCGCTCGAGATTCCGGCGATGATCGGCATCGATCCGAACGGCGCGCCGGGCGCGACGACGGAGCGGCCAGCGTCCGATGACGCGCCGTTTGCGGGCCTCGCGTTCAAAATCATGACCGACCCGTTCGTCGGTCAGCTCACGTTCATCCGCGTGTACTCCGGCGTCATGACGTCGGGCATGTCCGTCTACAACGCGACGAAGCAAAAGCACGAGCGCATCGGCCGCCTCTTGAAGATGCACGCGAACAAGCGCGAAGAGATCAAAGAGGTCTACGCGGGCGACATCGCCGCGGCCGTCGGCCTCAAATCGGTCTCGACGGGCGACACGATCTGCGACGAGAAGAAGCCCGTCATCCTCGAAGCGATGGATTTCCCGGAGCCCGTCATCTCGCTCGCGATCGAGCCGAAGACGAAGGCCGACCAGGAGAAGCTGGCGACCGGGCTCGGCAAGTTGATGGCCGAAGATCCGACCTTCCGCGTGAAGACGGATCAAGAGACGGCGCAGACCGTGATCGCTGGCATGGGCGAATTGCACCTCGAGATCATCGTCGACCGTCTCAAGCGCGAGTTCAGCGTCGAGGCGTCGGTCGGCAAGCCGCAGGTCGCCTACAAAGAGACGATCACGAAGGCGTCCGAGGGCGAGGGCCGCTACATCAAGCAGACCGGCGGCCGCGGCCAGTACGGCCACGCGAAGATTCGTCTGATCCCGCGCAAGCCCGGCGAGGGATATGAGTTCGAGAACGAGATTGTCGGCGGCACGATCCCGAAGGAATTCATCAAGCCGATCGACCAGGGCATCCGCGAGGCGATGACGACCGGCGTGCTCGCCGGCTACCCCATGGACGACGTGAAGATCGAGCTGTACGACGGCTCGTACCACGACGTCGATTCGTCGGAGATGGCGTTCAAGATCGCGGGATCGATGGCGTTCAAGGATGCCGCGAAAAAGGCGCACCCCGTGTTGCTCGAGCCGGTGATGCGCGTCGAGGTCGTCGTCCCCGAGGAGTACATGGGCGACGTCATCGGCGACCTGACGAGCCGGCGCGGACACATCCAGCAGATGGAAGTGCGCGGCGGATCGCAGGTGATCAACTCACGCGTGCCGCTGTCGGAAATGTTCGGCTACGCGACCGATTTGCGCTCGAGCACGCAGGGCCGCGGGTCCTACTCGATGCACTTCGATCGCTACGAGCCGGCGCCCGCGTCGGTCAGTGAAGAAGTCGTGGCGAAAGTTCAGGGACGATAACGATGGCTACTGCATTCAGCGAAAAGATTCGGATCCGTCTGAAGGCCTACGACTACCGCGTGCTCGACCAGTCGACGACCGAGATCGTCGACACGGCCAAGCGCACCGGAGCGCGCCTTGCGGGGCCCGTGCCCCTGCCGACGGAAAAGAACAAGTGGACCGTGCTGCGATCGCCGCACGTCGACAAGAAGTCGCGCGAGCAGTTCGAGATCCGCACGCACAAGCGGCTGATCGACATCTTCGAGCCGACCGCGCAAACCGTCGACGCGCTGATGAAGCTCGACCTGCCGGCGGGCGTGGACGTGGAGATCAAGGCGTTCGGCAAGGAGCACAAGTAACGCGGACGGACCGGCCGGTAGAGAAGGGGACAGGGGTCGCCCTGTAGCCCTGTCCCCGCTGACGCGGTTCGAGGCGCAGCGTGGACTGAGAACGAGGCTGAAGGCGGATTGAGATCATGGTGACCGGAATCATTGGACGCAAGGTCGGGATGACGCAGGTGTTCGAGGCTGACGGCAGCGTCGTGCCGGCGACCGTCATCAAGGCAGGCCCGTGTGTCGTCGTCCAGGCGAAGACCGCGCAGACCGACGGCTACGAAGCCGTGCAGATCGGTCTCGTCGACGAGACGCCGGCGAAATCGAACAAACCGATGACCGGCCACTACAAGCTGGCCGGCGTGCCGGCGACGCGCGTCCGTCGCGAGGTCAAGGTCGCCCCGGGCGGCGAGGCCGCCAAGGCCGGCGATCAAGTCCTCTGCAACATCTTTGCGGCTGGCGAGCGCGTCGACGTCATCGGCACGAGCCGAGGCAAGGGGTTCCAGGGTGTCATGAAGCGCCATCACTTCGCTGGCGGCGGCGCCTCGCACGGATCGATGTTCCATCGCGCGCCGGGATCGATTGGCGCGTCCTCGTTCCCGTCGCGTGTCGTCAAGGGCATGCGCGCGGCCGGACGCATGGGCGCCGATCGCGTGACGACGCGCAATTTGAAAGTCGTGAGCGTCAACGCCGATGAGCACCTGCTCGTGCTCCGCGGCGCGGTGCCGCGCGCGCCCGGCGGCGTGGTGATCGTGCGGCGCGCAGTCGCGCGCAAGCCGGATCCGAAGCCGCAGGTCGAGAAGCCGAAGAAGGGGAAGAAGTAGGGCAAAGGGCAAAGGGCAGAGGGCAGAGGGCAGAGGGCAGAGGGAAACGACCAATTGAGCGCGGGTCTGGCCCCGATGGGATAAGCCGGACCTGACCCGTTGGTTCAGTCGAAGCAGAACGCAGGCAGTGAGACGACGACGATGAAACTGGATGTCATCAACGCCAACAGCGAGACTGTCGGATCCGTCGATCTGAACGACGACGTGTTTGCCGGCGCGGTCAAGCGCGACGTGATCTGGGAAGCCGTCGTGCGCCAGAACGCGTCCGAGCGGCGCGGCACGCACATGACCAAGAACCGCGCGCTCGTGAGCGGCACCGGCAAGAAGCCGTACGCGCAGAAGGGCACCGGCCGCCCGCAGGTTGGATCGTCGCGGACGCCGCTCTGGCGCCACGGCGGCACGGTGTTCGGACCGCAGCCGCGCAGCTACGACTACGCGATTCCCAAGAAGGTCGAGCGCGGCGCGCTCCGCGCGGCGCTCGCCGCCAAGCTCAAGGACGGCGTCGTGGTCGTCGTCGACGAGCTGAAGGCCAGCGAGAAGAAGACCAAGACGACGGCCGAGCTTTTGAAGAAGCTCGGCGCGACGTCGAAAACGCTCGTCGTCGACGTGAAGCTCGACGACAACTTCAACGCGTCGGCGCGCAACATTGCCGGCATCACGCTCGTCGCGAGCGGGAAGCTGACAGCGCGCGATGTCATGGACACGACGCGCATCATTGCCACCCGCGCCGCCGTCGAGCGGCTCCAGGAGGTGCTCGGATGAAGGTCACAGACGTCATCCGCCGTCCGATCATCACGGAAAAGACCACGCGAGCGCGCGAAGGCAGCCTCGTGATGGTGCTCGAAGTGGCGACCGGCGCGACCAAGATCGACATCAAGCGCGCGGTCGAGAAGCTGTTCGGCTCGAAGGTCGCTTCGGTCCGCACGCAAATCGGCCACGGCAAGTTCAAGCGGCAGGGCCGGTTCGCCGGGCAGCGCCCCGATCGGAAGAAGGCGTGGGTGCGCCTGAAGGAAGGTCAGAAGATGCCGGAATTCATGGAAGGGGCCTAGACCATGGGGATCCGCAACTACAAGCCCACATCGGCCGGCCGGCGCTTCCAGAGCGTCCAGACGTTCGAGGAGATTACGACCGATCGGCCGTACAAGCCGCTCATTGAGACACTCGAGCAATCGGGCGGCCGCAACAACCGCGGCCAGCTCACGTCCTGGTGGCGCGGCGGCGGCCACAAGCGGAACTACCGCATCATCGACTTTAAGCGGGACAAGCTCAACATCCCGGGCAAGGTGTCGACGATCGAGTACGACCCGAATCGCACGGCGCGCATCGCGCTGGTGACCTACGCGGACGGCGAGAAGCGCTACATCCTGCATCCGGTCGGTTTGAAGGTCGGCGACACGGTGCTCGCTGGCGAGAACGTCGACATCCTGCCGGGCAACTGCCTGCCGCTCAAGAACGTGCCGCTCGGCACCATGATTCACAACGTCGAGCTGAAGCGCGGCAAGGGCGGGCAGATCGCGCGCTCGGCCGGATCGGCCGTGCAGCTGGTGGCGAAAGAAGGACTTTACGCGACGGTTAAGATGCCGTCGGGCGAAAGCCGGCTGATCAACATCGAGAACTACGCGACGGTCGGCCAGGTCGGCAACATCGATCACGAGAACGTCTCGATCGGCAAGGCCGGCCGCAACCGGTGGTTGGGCAAGCGTCCTCACGTGCGCGGCGTCGCGATGAATCCAGTCGATCACCCGCTCGGCGGCGGCGAAGGCAAGTCGTCTGGCGGACGACACCCGGTGTCGCCCTGGGGCCAGCCGACAAAGGGCTTCAAGACCCGTCGTCGCAAGGACTCCAACCGGTTCATCCTCGAGCGGAGAAAGAAGTAGTCATGGGTCGATCACTCAAAAAGGGTCCGTTCGTCGACGTTCATCTCCTCGAGAAAGTCGAGGCGATGAGCCGCGAGAACGAAAAGAAGGTGATCAAGACGTGGTCGCGCCGGTCGACGGTCATCCCCGAGATGATCGGCCACACGATTGCGGTCCACAACGGGAAGAAGTTCATCCCGGTGTTCATCACCGAGAACATGGTCGGACAGAAGCTCGGTGAGTTCGCGCCGACGCGGTTCTTCAAGGGCCACACGACCAAGGCCGAGAAGGCGGCGCAGATGGCGGCCGCGGCGGCCGCGGCGGCGCCGGCCGGCGGTGGCGGCGCGGGCGCGGGTGGCGGTGGTGCGGCCCCGGCCGGCGGTGGCGCGGCGGGCGGCGGCGCGCCGGCGAAGGGAGGCGCGTCATGATCGAAGGTCATGCGACCTCTCGCTACATCCGGACGTCGGCGCAGAAGGCCGGGCTCGTCCTCGATCAGATCCGCGGGCGGGACGTCACGCGCGCGCTCGCCGCGCTCAAGTTCTCTCCGAAGATGATCGCGCGCGACATCGAGAAGGTGTTGCGTTCGGCGATCGCCAACGCGCAGCAGCAAGAGGGCTTCAGCGGCGACGTCGATCGGCTGATCGTCGTCAAGGCGTGTGCCGATCAGGGCCCGAGCATGAAGCGCATTCGCCCGGCTCCGATGGGCCGCGCGTTCCGCGTCGTGAAGCGCACGGCGCACCTGACCGTCGGCGTGGCCGAACGGCCGGAGAAGAAGTCGGCGGCGCCATCTCGCGGCAAGACCGCGGAGAAGGCTTCGCCCAAAGCCAAAGGGCAGACCAAGACCGGGACGGCCGACGTCGGCCAGTCCGAGTAGCTGGGAAGGATTCACGATGGGTCAAAAAGTTCACCCGTACGGCTTCCGGCTGGGATTCAACAAGACCTGGCGGTCGCGGTGGTTCGCGGACAAGGACTACGCGAAGCTGCTGCACGAGGATCTGAAGCTGCGTGACGAGCTCAAGGAGCGCTTCGCGCACGCGGGCGTCGCGCGGATCGACATCGAGCGCGCCGCCAACAAGCTGAAGATCGACATCCACACGTCCCGGCCGGGCATCATCATCGGCCGCAAGGGAACGGAAGTGGACAAGCTCCGGCAGGAGCTGCAGAAGGTCACGGGCCGCGAGGTGTTCATCAACATCCTCGAGATCCAGAAGCCCGAGCTCGACGCGCAGCTGATCTCGGAGTCGGTCGCGATGCAGCTCGAGAAGCGCGTCGCGTTCCGCCGCGCGATGCGCAAGGCTGTCGAGTCGGCGCTGCGCTTCGGCGCGCGCGGAATCAAGGTGCGCGTCTCCGGCCGGCTGAACGGCGCGGAAATCGCGCGGTCGGAGTGGTACCTGCACGGGCAGCTGCCGCTGCAGACGCTGCGCGCGGACATCGACTACGGGTTCTCGCAGGCGTTCACGACCTACGGCGCGATCGGCGTGAAGGTGTGGCTCTACAAGGGCGAGCGCCTCTCACCGCGCGTGGGCCGCGAGGAAGAGTACCGGCAGCCGCGCCGCGCGTCCGGCGATCGCGGGGATCGGGGCGATCGCGGCGATCGCGGAATGAGGCAGTGAGGCAACGCCCATGATGATGCCGAAGAAGGTCAAGTACCGGAAGCAGCAGCGCGGGCGCATGCGCGGGCTGGCGTGGCGCGGCTCGACCGTGTCGTTCGGCGATTTCGGGTTGATGTCGCTCGAACCGTGCTGGCTGACGGACCGGCAGATCGAAGCGGCGCGCGTCGCGCTCACGCGCGGCATCAAGCGCGGCGGCAAGGTCTGGATTCGCGTGTTCCCCGACAAGCCCATCACGAAGAAGCCGCAGGAAACGCGTATGGGCAAAGGCAAGGGCGCGCCCGAGGCGTGGGTCGCGGTGATCAAGCCCGGACGCATCCTGTTCGAAATGGAAGGCGTCACGCTCGTCGAGGCGCGCGAAGCGATGCGGCTTGCCTCCGCGAAGCTGCCGATGAAGACGCGGTTCGCGACGCGATTCGCGCAGGAGCACGTGTCATGAAGGTGGTCGAGCAGTTGAACGAGCTGCGCGGGCTCACGGTGGACGACCTCCGCCAGCGCGCGCGCGATCTCGACGATCAGGTCTTTCGGCTGCGCATCCAGCGGTCGATGGGGCAGGCCGAATCGGGCAACAAGGTGCGCCCGCTCCGCAAGGAGCTCGCGCGCGTGAAGACGGTGCTCCGCGAGAAGGGGATCGAGGACTAGGCGTATGGCGAAAGCAGAAATTGTCGGCCTCGTCGTGAGCGACAAGATGCACAAGAGCGTCACGGTGACGATCGAGCGTCAGGTGCGCCACGGGATGTACGGCAAGCAGCAGCGCCTGACGTCGAAGTTCATGGCGCACGACGAGAAGAACGAAGCGAAAGTCGGCGATCGCGTGGCGCTCGTGCCATCGCGTCCGCTCAGCCGCCGCAAGCGGTGGGTCGTGACGCGAGTGGTCGAGAAGGCCAAGACGGTCTAACCGCGCGCGGACTCATCAGAGGAGCTGGTCATGATTCAGATGCGCTCGATCCTCGACGTTGCCGACAACTCCGGCGCGCGCAAGATCGCCGTCATCAATCCGATTGGCGGTTCGACCGGCCGCTACGCCAGGATTGGCGACATCGTCACGGCGTCGGTCAAGGAAGCGACGCCCGACGCGACCGTCAAGAAGGGCCAGGTCGTGAAGGCGGTCATCGTCCGGACGCGCAAGGAGCTGCGCCGGAAGGATGGCAGTTACATTCGCTTCGATCGCAACGCCGCGGTGCTCATCAGCAACGAGGGCGAGCCGATCGGCACGCGCGTGTTCGGTCCGGTCGCGCGCGAGCTGCGGGAACGCCGGTTCATGAAGATCATTTCGCTCGCACCGGAAGTGCTCTGAGCGAAGGGCGAGATTCCGAGTTCCAAGTTTCAGGTCGCAGGAATCGTTATGTATCGACTGGCAGCATCCATTCGGAAGAACGACAACGTGGTCGTCCTCACGGGACGCGACCGCGGCAAGCGCGGCCGCGTGCTGCGCGTCCTGCCGAACAAGACGCGCGTCGTCATCGAGGGCGTCAATTTCATCAAGCGCCACACGAAGGCCAACCCGCAGCGCAACGTGAAGGGTGGCATCATCGAGCGCGAGTCGGCCATTCATGCGTCGAACGTGCAGATTGTCTGCCCGGAGTGCGGCGCGCCGACGCGGATTGGCCACAAGCGGCTCGACGACGGCAGCCGCGTACGCATCTGCCGGAAGTGCCATGGAGTGGTAGACAAATGACGGCCGCAAAGTCGGTGAACCGCCTCAGGACGAAGTACGCGAGCGAGGTCATGCCCGCGCTCCAGAAGGAGTTCGGCTACAAGAACGTCATGGCCGTGCCGCGCCTCGTGAAGGTCGTCGTCAACATGGGCCTCGGCGAGGGCACGCAGAACGCGAAGATCGTCGACACCGGCGCCGAAGAGCTCGGCAAGATCACGGGTCAGAAGGCCGCGATCACGCGCGCGAAGAAATCGATCTCGCAGTTCAAGGTCCGCCGCAACATGCCGATCGGCGCGATGGTCACGCTGCGCGGCGAGCGGATGTTCGAGTTCCTCGACCGGCTGATTGCGGTGGCGCTGCCGCGCGTGCGCGACTTCCGCGGCGTCTCGGGCAAAGGCTTTGACGGCCGCGGCAACTACACGCTCGGCTTGCGCGACCAGATGATGTTCCCCGAGATCGACTACATGAAGGTCGACAAGGGTCGCGGCATGAACATCTCGGTCGTGACGACGGCGAAGACCGATGAGGAAGCGCGGCGGCTGCTGCAGTTGATGGGCATGCCGTTCAGACAGAACTAGATCAGGTCGGAAGTTCGAAGCCAGAAGTTAGAAGTTTGGAGCAGACGATGGCGACCACGGCCAAGATAGTCAAGGATCAGCGTAAGCCGAAGTTCGGTATTCGGCACCGCAACCGCTGCCGCAAGTGCGGCCGGCCGCGCGCGTATCTGCGGAAGTTCGCGCTCTGCCGTCTCTGCTTCCGCGAGTTGGCGCTTCGCGGCGAGGTTGCCGGCGTGATCAAGAGCAGTTGGTGAGAAGAGGACTTAGAGATGACCGATCCCATCGCAGACATGATTAGCCGCATCCGCAATGCGGTGCACGGCCGCCAGCAGCGCGTGGAAGTGCCCGCGTCGCGGTTCAAGGCCGAGATCGCGCGGATCCTGGAGCAGGAAGGCTACATCCAGGGCTACAAGGTCGTAGAGCCCGGCGGCGAAATCGAGCGGCCGATCATTCGGATCTTCTTGAAGTACGGGCCGCGCGGCGAGAAGGTGATCTCGGGCCTCGAGCGGGTGAGCCGCCCCGGTCGCCGCGTGTACTTCAACCGCGGCAGCGTGCCGTCGGTCATGGGCGGTCTTGGCACGAGCATCCTGACGACGTCGCGTGGGGTCATGACGGGCCGCGAGGCCGTCAAGGCTGGCGTCGGCGGCGAAGTGCTTTGCAACATTTGGTAAGACCGCGAAGCCCGCGACGAGCAGGAGCGGCGCTGAGCGGCAAGCGAGTGGGGGTGGGGCCCCACGAGCGGAGTAAAAGAAGATGTCGCGCATTGGAAAAAAACCGATTGCCGTGCCGAAGGGCGTGACGGTCACCGTCCAGCCCGAGGCCGTCGAAATCAAAGGGCCGAAAGGCGCGCTGAAGCAGCGCGTGCCGCCCGGCGTGAAGTTCCGCGTCGATGGCGCCGAGCTGCTCGCCGAGACGATCCGCGACGACGCCGACCTGAGCAAGTTTCACGGCCTCGCACGCAGCTTGATGGCGAATGCCGTGCTTGGCGTGACGCAGGGCTTCAAGAAGGAGCTCGACATCGTCGGTGTCGGCTATCGCGCCGAAGTGAAGGGCAAGCAGGTCGTGTTCGCGTTGGGGTACTCGCACCCGGTGGTGTTCGAGATTCCGAACGGCATCGACATCGCGATCGACAAGCAGACGCACGTGACGGTGACAGGCATCGATCGGCAGCTCGTCGGCCAGGTCGCGTCTGACATCCGGCGCCTCCGCAAGCCGGATCCGTACAAGCAGAAGGGCGTGCGGTACACCGGTGAGGTCTTGAAGAAGAAGGTCGGAAAGACCGGAGCTTAGCCATGAAGATTCGAACGAAGAAGGATCGACGCCAGCGCATCCAGCTGCGGCAGCGCAAGCGGATCATGGGCACGGCCGAGCGGCCGCGGCTGTCGGTCTTCCGATCGGCGTCGCACATCTACGCGCAGGTCATCGACGACCTCGCTGGCAAGACGGTGGCGTCGGCCGGTAGCATCGAGCCCTCGCTGAAGAAGACCTTCAGCGGCAAGGTGCGCGGCGGGAACCTGGCGGGCGCCGAGGCGATTGGCCAAGTCATCGCCGAGCGCCTCAAGGACAAGGGCATCACGCGCGTCGTGTTCGACCGCGGCGGCAACCTGTATCACGGGCGGATTCGCGCGATCGCTGACGCGGCGCGCAAAGCTGGATTGGAGTTCTAACGTGGCGCGTTCTGGAGAGCGGATTGAGGCGGGCGAGCTCGAGCTGAAAGACACCGTCGTGTCCATCAGCCGCGTGACGAAAGTCGTCAAGGGCGGCAAGAACCTCAGCTTCAGCGCGCTCGTGGTCGTCGGCGACGGCCACGGGGTCGTCGGTTTCGGGATCGGCAAGGCGAAGGAAGTCCCGTCGGCGATCAAGAAGGCGATCGAAGCGGCCAAGAAGGTGCTCGTGCGCGTGCCGATGAAGGGGACGACCATCCCGCATCCGGTGCTCGGTAACTTCGGCGCCGGGTCGGTGCTGCTCAAGCCAGCGCCGGACGGCACCGGCATCATCGCCGGCGGCGCCGTGCGCGCCGTCGTCGAATCGGCCGGCATCAACAATGTACTGACGAAGTCGCTCGGATCGGCCAACGCGCACAACGTCGTGCGCGCGACGTTCGTCGCGCTCGGCCTGCTGCGGGATCCAGCGACAGTCGCGCGGCTGCGCGGCAAGGAACTGGAAGACTTGATGGCGTAGTTTGACGGCGAGGCAGACCGGCCGAGCTGAGCCCGGGTCTGACCCTGAGGGCGAAAGCCGGGTCTGACCTTGTTGAGCTGAGCGCGGGTCTGACCCTGAGGGCGAAAGCCGGGTCTGACCCGTTGGCCCGGTCGAAGCGAAAGTTAGAGTGAGAAGCGACATGACGCAGACGAAGACGCAGAAGAAGGCGACGACCGAGACGCCGCCCAAGGCGAAAGCGAAGTCGCTCAAGGTCACGCAGTTGCGCAGCGGCATCGGCTTCGACCGTAAGCAGTCGCTGGCGCTGCGTGGGCTTGGCCTGCGGCGCATTCGCCATACCGTGGAAGTGCCCGACACGCCGGGCACGCGCGGGTTGATTTTGAAGGTGCGGCACCTGGTGACCGTCACCGAGTAGCGAGGATCACGATGTCGTTGTCGAATTTGCGGCCGCCCAAGGGCGCCAAGCACGCGCGCAAGCGAGTCGGACGAGGGCCGGGCAGTGGCCACGGCAAGACCGCCTCGCGCGGCAGCAAGGGCGCGAAGTCCCGGTCGGGGTTCCGCTTCAAGCGCGGATTCGAAGGCGGCCAGATGCCGCTTCATCGCCGCGTGCCCAAGCGCGGCTTCACGAACATCTTCCGCGTCGAGTACGCGGTCGTGAATCTCGACACGCTGGCCGAGGTGTTCGAGGCCGGATCGGCCGTTACGCCCGAGCTGCTGCGCGAGCGCGGGCTCGTGCGCGCGTCGCGCGCGCCGATCAAAGTGCTCGGCCGCGGCGAGATCTCGAAGGCGCTCACGATCAAGGCGCACAAGTTCAGTGGCTCGGCGGCGGAGAAGATCGCCAAAGCGGGAGGAAAGGCGGAGACGCTGGAATCATCGTCGAAAGTCGAGAAGTCGGGAAGTCGAGACGTCGGGAAGTAACGTGAACGGAGTCCGTGAAGTGATGACGTGGGGTGGTGCGACGTGGCGAGGCGGGATCCGCTTCGTCATCTTTCCGCAGCACGCCGCCTGATCACTTCAGAAACGTCCCTATGGATAGTCTGAAGAACATCTTCGCGATTCCGGAGCTGCGCAAGCGGGTGCTCTTTACCTTCGGCTTGCTCGCGGTCTACCGGGTCGGCGGTCATATTCCCACGCCTGGGATCAACGCCCAGGCGCTGAGCATTCTGACCGAGCAGGCGAAGAGCAACCTGTTCGGGCTGTACGACATGTTCTCCGGGCAGAACTTGTCGAAAATGACGGTTTTCGCGCTTGGCGTGATGCCGTATATCAGTGCGTCGATCATCCTGCAGCTCTTGACGGTGGTCTGGCCGTACCTCGAGCGCCTCTCGAAAGAGGGCGAGCTGGGCCGGCGCAAGATCACGCAGTACACGCGCTACGGGACGATTTTGTTGAGCGTCGTGCAGTCGCTCGGGATCGCGTTCTTTCTCGAGAACTCGACGAAGACCACGGGCGGACTGCCGCTCGTCTACGAGCCGGGCTGGGCGTTCCGGTTCATGACCGTGCTCACGCTCACGACCGGATCGGTGCTGGTCATGTGGCTCGGCGAGCAGATCACCGAGCGCGGGATCGGCAACGGCATGTCGCTCTTGATCTACGCCGGGATCGTCGTCGGCATTCCGCACGGCGCGGTGCAGACGCTGAGCCAGCTGCAGACGGGGGAAATGGGCCCGCTGCGGTTGATTCTGCTCCTGCTGCTCATGGTGGTGGTCGTCGGCGCGGTCGTGTTCGTCGAGCGCGGCTACCGGCGCGTGACCGTGCAGTACGCGCGGCGCATGGTCGGCCGCCGGATGTACGGCGGCGCGAGCACGCACATTCCGTTGAAGGTGAACACGGGCGGCGTCATGCCGGTCATCTTCGCGTCGTCGATTCTCGCGTTTCCGCAGACGTTGAAGCCGATGTTCGCGGCCAACGGGTTCATGGACCGGCTGATCACGCAGCTGTCGATCGGCTATCCGCTCTACAACCTGTTGTACGTCGTGCTCATCATCTTCTTCGCGTACTTCTACACCGCGATCATCTTCAATCCTGATGACGTGGCGGAGAACATGCGGAAGTACGGCGGGTTCGTGCCGGGCATCCGGCCGGGCAAGCGGACGGCCGAGCACATCGACGCGATTCTGGCGCGCGTGACGCTCGCCGGCGCCGTGTACCTCGCGTGCATCGCCCTGCTGCCGGAGTTCATGCTGACCGGCTTCAAGGTGCAGCCGATTCCGTTCATCGGCGATCGGCTCGACGCGGCGCTCCCGCGGTGGATCGTCGACGGTTTGAACGTGCGGTTCTATTTCGGCGGCACGTCGCTGCTCATCATCGTGGGCGTCGCCATGGACACGGTGCAGCAGGTCGAATCGCAGTTGATCATGCGGCACTACGACGGCTTCATGAAGAAGTCGCGCATTCGTGGGCGGCGCGGGTAACAGCGCGTGCCGGTTCGGTTGGTGATACTCGGGCCCCCTGGCGCGGGCAAGGGGACGCAGGCAGAGCGGTTCGCCCGCGAGCGACGCATCCCGCGCATCTCGACGGGAGACATCCTGCGGGATGCCGTGACCGCGGGGTCGGCGCTCGGACGCGCCGCGAAAGCGGTGATGGACAGCGGCCGCCTCGTCGGCGACGACGTGATGATCGGCGTCATCCGCGAGCGGCTCTCGAAGGATGACGTCGCGCCGGGCTTCGTGCTCGACGGGTTTCCGCGCACGGTCGCGCAAGCGGTCGCGCTCGACGGGCTCGTCGATCACGAAGCGCCGCTCGTCATCGTCGACGTCGAGGTGCCCGAGGACAAGCTGGTCGAGCGGTTGAGCGGCCGGCGGATTTGCAGCTCGTGCGGGTGGCTGGCCGCGCCGGCGGCGAGCGAGTGCGCGCGCTGCGGCGGCATGCTGATTCAGCGGCCCGACGATCGGCCGGACGTGGTGCGCGAGCGACTGCGCGTGTTCATGCGCGACACGCAGCCGCTCGTCGAGTACTATCGCCGGTTCCCGACCTTCCGGTCGGTGGACGGCGACCAGGGTGAGTCGGCGGTGGCGGCCGACATTGCGGCGGCCGTCGCGTCGGTGTTGGGAGGCACGTCATGATCGTGTGCCGATCCGCGGCGGAGATCGAGCGAATGCGCCGGGCGAATCAGTTCGTCGCCCTCGTGCTCTCTCAGCTCGAGGCCGCGGTGGCGCCGGGCGTGACGACGGCGGATCTGGATCGGCTGGCGGAGCGGCTCGTGCGGGACGGCGGCGCGGAGCCGGCATTCAAGGGCTATCGCGGGTATCCCGCGACGCTCTGCGCGTCGGTGAACGAGCAGGTCGTGCACGGCATTCCCTCGGCGTCGCGCGTGCTGAAGGCGGGCGACATCGTGTCGCTCGACATCGGCGTGAAGCTCGACGGGTTCTACGGCGACTCGGCGGTGACGGTGGCGGTCGGCGACGTGCCGGACGCGACACACCAGCTCTTGCGCGTGACGAACGAAGCGCTCGAGCGCGGCATTCGTTACGTCCAGGTCGGCGGGCGGCTCTCGGACATCGGCCACGCGATTCAGGGCTGGGTCGAGTCGCACGGGTTTTCGGTGGTCCGCGAGTTCGTCGGACACGGCATCGGCGAGCGGCTCCACGAGGAGCCGCAGATTCCGAATTACGGATCGCCGGGCCGCGGACCGAAGCTGGCGGAAGGCATGGTGCTCGCGATCGAGCCCATGGTCGCAATGGGCCGGCCCGAAACGAAGGTGCTGGCCGACGGGTGGACGGCGGTGACGCGAGATGGCAGTCTCGCGGCGCACTTCGAGCACACCGTCGCGGTGACGGCGAACGGACCGCTCGTGCTCACCGCGCGACAGACTGCGCCGGCCGAAAAGACGCCGGGAGTCTTTTCGCGGTGAGCGACGCCGAAGAGACTCCGCGAGTCTTTTCGGCGGGCACGGTCCGCGAAGTTCTGCCACGAGCGCTCTACCGAGTCCGGATGGATTCGGGGCACGACGTGACGGCGCATGCGCCCGGCGGAGTCGGACGCAACTTCGTGCGGCTGATCGTGGGCGATCGCGTCACGGTCGAGCTCGCGGGACGAGACGTCACGCGAGGGCGGATCGTGAAGAAGTTGTAGGGTGACGGGCCGGCTGAGATGAACCGGGGTCTGGCCCCGAGTGATCGCTGGACAGAGAGGCATCAATGAAAGTTCGGGCGTCAGTGAAGAGAATCTGCGACAAGTGCAAGATCGTGCGCCGGCGTGGCGTCGTGCGCGTGATCTGCACGAACCAGAAGCACAAGCAGAGGCAGGGGTAAGCGGATATGGCACGCATTGCAGGTGTGGATCTGCCGCGCACGAAGCGCGTCGAGATCGGACTGACCTACATCTACGGCATCGGCCGGAAGCGGTCGAATGACATTCTCGGCAACGCCGGCGTCAATCCGGACATTCGCGTCAAGGACCTGTCCGAAGAGGACGTCCGCAAGATCAGCCGCGTCATCGAGGAGCAGGGCCGCGTCGAAGGCGACCTGCGCAAGGAGATCTCGATGAACATCAAGCGGCTCGTCGAGATCGGCAGCTACCGCGGATCGCGGCATCGCCGCAATCTGCCGGTGCGCGGCCAGCGCACGCGGACGAACTCGCGCACTCGCAAGGGGCCGCGCAAGGGCACGATTGCCAAGAAGAAGGTGGAAGTCTAATGGCGAAGGAAAAACCGCAGGCGGACGCCGCGGCCGTTCCGGGCGCTGAGCCCGGCAAGGTCTCGACGAAAAAGAAGAAGACCTTCAAGAAGCGCGGCGAAAAACGCGTCGTCCATCACGGCTTCGCGCACATCCACGCGTCGTTCAACAACACGACCGTGACGATCACCGACACGGACGGCAACGTCATCGCCTGGTCGAGCGCCGGCGGCATCGGCTTCAAGGGATCGCGCAAGGGCACGCCGTTCGCGGCGACTCAAGCCGCGATGGCCGCGGGCAACGCCGCGAAGACGTACGGGCTGCGGTCCGTCGAAGTGCGAGTGAAAGGACCGGGCGCGGGCCGTGAATCGGCGATCCGCGCGCTGCAGACCGTCGGGATCGACGTGAAGTCGATCCGCGACGTGACGCCAATTCCGCACAACGGCTGCAGACCGCCGAAGCGGCGGAGAGTGTAAGAACCAGACACCGCGAAGCCCGCGACGATCAGGAGCGGCGCTGAGCGACGAGAGAGCGGGGGTGGGGCCCCGCGAGCGAGTTTAAAGAAGAGGACACATGGCACGTTACATCGGACCAGTTTGCCGGCTCTGCCGGCGCGAGGGCATGAAGCTCTTCCTCAAAGGAGAGCGGTGCTATACGGATAAGTGCGCGATCGAGAAGCGCAACGTGCCGCCCGGCCAGCACGGCCGTGCGCGCAAGGCCAAGATGGTCGGCTACGGCGTGCAGCTGCGCGAGAAGCAGAAGGTCAAGCGCACCTATGGCGTCCTCGAGAACCAGTTCCGCCGCTACTTCGAGGCGGCCGATCGGACCAAGGGCATCACGGGCGAGCTCCTGCTGCAGATGCTCGAGCGCCGGCTCGATAACGTCGTCTACCGGCTCGGCTTCGCGACGTCGCGGCCGCAGGCGCGCCAGCTCGTGCGTCACGGCCACTTCACGGTGAACGGCAAGAAGGTGGACATCCCGTCGTACTCGGTGCGGATGGGCGACGTGGTCGCCGTGCGCGCGTCGAGCGGCGAGAATCCGACGATCCAGCACGCCGCCGAAGAGGTGAAGGGCCGCGGCGTTCCCGAGTGGCTCTCGCTCGAGCCGGCAGGGCTCTCCGGCCGGGTGGCCGCGCTCCCGACGCGCGAGCAGATCAATCTGCCCGTGCAGGAACAGTTGATTGTCGAGTTGTACTCGAAATGAGATAAGGACAAAGGACAAAGGGCAAAGGGCAGAGGGCAGAGCGGAACCTTTGGCCTTTGCCCCTTGCCCTCTGACCTTAATTCCGTCGTCGGCCCGCAGCCCTCAGACCTGCGGCGGGAGGCCGGCGACGTATTCAGCAGGTCTGGTCTCGTCTCGCTGAAGCTCGCGCGAATGCGCGAGCGAAAGCGGACGCGGCGAAATCGAAAGGACGTTCGCGATGTTGTGGAAGGGTTTTCAGCGGCCGAAGCGGCTGGAGTTCGAGCGGGAAACGTTGAACGAGCGGTTCGGGCGCTTTTACGCGCAGCCGTTCGAGCGGGGGTTCGGCACGACGGTCGGCAACGCCATGCGGCGCGTGCTGCTGTCGTCGATTGAGGGCGCCGCAGTCACCGCGGTGAAGATCGAGGGCGTGCTCCACGAATTCTCCCCGATCCAGGGCGTCGTCGAGGACGCGACCGACATCATTCTCAACCTCAAGCAGATTCCGATCCTGCTCCACACCGATCAGGCGAAGACGCTGACGTTGCGGGCGACCAAGCCGGGCGAGGTGCGCGCGCGCGACATCTCGGCCGACGCGGATCTCGAGATCCTCGAGCCGGATGCCCACATCGCCACGGTGAGCGACGGCGGCAAGCTCGAGATGGAGCTGCGCATCAAGCGCGGCCGCGGCTACGTCTCGGCCGACCGCAACTTCGACGAAGACCTCGGCATCGGCTGGATTCCGATCGACTCGGTCCACTCGCCGGTCAAGAAGGTCAACTACGTCGTCGACGCGGCGCGCATCGGTCAGACGACCGACTACGACAAGCTGACGCTCGAAGTGTGGACGAACGGCGCCGTCTCGCCGCGCGACGCAGTGTCGCTCGCGGCCAAGCTCATTCGCGATCACTTCACGATCTTCGTCGGCCTCGACGATGCGGCGGATCAGCCGCTCGACGCGGCGGGCGACGTGCCGAGCTCCGGTCTGAACGAGAACCTCGACAAGAGCGTCGAGGAGCTCGAGCTCTCCGTGCGGTCCTACAACTGCTTGAAGAACGCGAACATTCGCACCATTCGCGAGCTCGTGCAGAAGACCGAAGGCGAGATGCTCAAGACGAAGAACTTCGGCCGCAAGTCGCTGAATGAAATCAAAGACATTCTCGCGACGATGGGCCTGAGCCTCGGCATGCGGCTCGATCAGCCGATGGCAAGCGAGTGAGGGGATCAGGCCCAATAGCCGATTCAACGAACCGAGACATCTATGCGTCACAGAGTTGCGTATCGAAAACTGGGCCGGGTGACGGAGCATCGCATCGCGATGCTCCGCAACCAGGCGTCCGCGCTGCTGCAGTACGAGCGGATTGAGACGACCGTGCCGCGCGCCAAGGAACTGCGGCCGTTCGTCGAGCGGATCATCACGATCGCCAAGCGGAGCCTCAACGCGCCGGAAGGCAGCACGCACGGCGTGACCGCGCGCCGCGCGGTCGCGCGCGACATTGCGGATCGCGAGGTCGTCCAGAAGCTGTTCGACACGATCGCGCCGCGATACGTCGAACGGCCCGGCGGCTACACGCGCATCCTGCGCCTCGGCATCCGACGCGGCGACAACGCGGACGTCGCGCAGATCGAGTTGCTCGGCAGCGAGTACGATCCAAGCGCCGCGACAGCCGAGAAATCAGCCGAGGCGTCACCCGACAAGCCCAAGAAGAAGACCATGGGCGAGCGGCTGCGTGGCGCGCTCGGACGCGGCAAGAAGGACGAAGTCGCCGGCGGCAAGGTCGAGAAGAGGGCCAAGGGCGCGCCGAAGAAGAGCACGACGCCCCGAAAGGCCGGCGGAAGCTAGAAGACAGTTAGAAGCCAAAAGTTAAAAGTTAGAAGTTAGAGCTTCAAAAACCGCGTCGGCGTGACACACGCCGGCGCGGTTTTGTTTTACCGAGTCTCTCCGGCGCGACGGCCAACCTGAGCACGCGCGCGCGCATCTGCCGGCGCGGCTCGCTCCGCTCGTCCTCCCTCAGGCTGGCACTGCTTGTGCAGCTCCCCATTGCGCTGCCCCCGCGGCCCACCGGCCGCCAGTCTCTCTTTCTCCGCTGCCGCGAGGAGGACGCGATGCGTCGATGGTTGTGGGTGTGCGTCGTCGCGGCGACGATCGGATGCGGAGGATCGTCGAACCCGTCGAACCCGAGCGTTTCGAACGTCAACGGCACGTTCATGGGCACCGAGACCGTGTCGTCCGTCACCGGTGGCCCCGAGTGCCTCGCGGAGGTGTCGCCCATCATCAACGTGCAAGACTCGCTCACGGCGGTGATCGCCCAGAACAATGCGACGCTCTCAGCGACCATCACGTCGAACCGCACCGGCCAGGCGTGCACGTACAGCGGCACGGCCGGCGCGAACTCGATGACCCTGACCGGCGGAACGTGCATGCCGAATCTCGTGCAGCTCACCTGCAGCGGCAACGCCCGTGACGTGTACCTCGCGTCGCGGACCTTCACCGGCACGGTCAACGGATCGACGATCGCCGGCACGACGGCCGAGCAGTGGGACGTGTTCGCGCGAGGCGACAAGTCGAACAACCTCGGCGTGATCCGGACGTCGGGCACCTTCCAGTTATCGAAGTAGACGTTCGGCGAGCGGTTGTGACGGATCGCTCGCTCGTTGGACCGAGCATGGTGCGAGCGGGTAGGGCATCCAGCACCACGAACGTTGTGAGCTCTGCAGTTCGTGGTGCGGGATGCCCGGCCCGCTCGCACTCAGACGGAGCACTGCGCGCGGGTGAGGTATCCAGCGACACCTATGTTGTGAGCTCGCAGTTCGTGCGGCCGGGCACCGGCACTGCTCGCGCACGGACGACGCCTGGGACGCGAGCGGGCGTGGGGGATAGGGGGGCGCCCGCGGCCGGGAGCCACAAACCCACCCCGCGGGCG
>CAYQRM010000155.1:0-24968 GCA_964419785.1 uncultured Solibacteraceae bacterium
GCTCGGTTGGGGGGGGGCGCCCCCCCCCCGTTGGTTTTTTGGCGCCCCCGCGCGCGCGGTGCCCCCCCCCCGACCCGATCGCCCGCGAGTTACTCCCGATCGCACTTCGCGAAGTACGGATTTCGCTGCAACATGCCGGTCGCTGCGTTTAACCGTGCGGCGGGAGACGAGCTCGCTCTTGTCCTATTCGAACGACGGGGACATGTTGACGCGTTCAACACGCGGGCGGCGCCGCGCCAGGGCATTCCGTGCTCAACCAGAGTCCGCGCGTGACGAAGCCCCCAGGAGCAGGCCGCGTTCGGCGCACGGTGGCCGCAGTTCGCACAATGGGTCGAGTCGGTCGACCCGCAGGGTCGCATGCCCAATCCCCGGTTCGCGGAATTGCTGTCGTAGTCGCGGCGCCGCAATCGGAAATCAGTGAATTTCCCGCGCTTCGGTGAAGGCGACTTCGTCGCCCGCGGCGTAGTCGTCGTAGGTCTTGATTAGGCCCTCGAGCACCTCGGCGGTCGTTTCGAACAGAACTTGCGCGCGCGTCTCGTCGACGCGATCGACGTCCTGCCGAAGATGAGTGATCAGGTCCTGCATGGCCTGCCGGATCTGCGCCGTGTGCACTTTCGGGTCGCGGCTGTGCCCCCACGTGCAGGGCGCGTGCCACATGGGGCCCAAATGGGATCGCCGCCTTTCGCCCGTGCGGAGCGCCCGCGACCGCGATCACGCCATCGCGCTACCGAGAGTAGGTCACGCGCTTCCTACCTGGTGAGGCGGCCGTCGTGGATCGCGCGCGTTCCCGCGGCACCCTCGTTGCACCAGTTGGAGGGAAGCGAGGTGTCTCATGAAATCGATCACGCTTCCGGAGTTGGCCCTCATCGCAGGCACGCGCGCGGCCCTTGGCGCCGGCGTCGCGCTCCTGCTGGGTGGCCGGCTCGATGACAGCCAGCGCAAGGCCGTGGGTTGGACGCTCTTCGCCATCGGTGCCATCAGCACGGTGCCGCTCGCCGCAGAAGTGCTCGGCAATGGCCGCGGGTCCGACGGCCGCGCCGACATCGACGAGGATCAGGCGTTGTTGACGGGAGAGTCGTGGTGACCTGTCAGGAAGTCGCGTTCGCTCGCGGTACCTGCCGAATCGAAATCGATCGTCGTCCGAACGGGCCCGGACTGCCGGCCTTTGTGGCGCACGTCTGGCTGACGGACGCCTCGGGCGTCACGCGATCGCCCGTCACGGAGCGAGGCGCGCCGGTCGAGATCCGCGGCGAGACGGAAGCACTCGCGCTGAGCACGGCGATTGGCTACCTCGAAAGTCGATTCGGCGCGATCAGCGAGTACGCGCACGGTTGCACCGACACCACCGAGGTGCCGAGCGCGAACCCTGCGTCACGAACGACCGAGGACTGACCGCGCTCAGGCGCGCGATCGGCCCGACATCACGACCAACGCGGTGCCGCAGATCAAACAGGCGGCGCCGGCGATCGGGGGAAACGACAGCCAGTGCGTCTCGTTCTTGGTGATCTCGACCGGGCCGACCTTCGCCACGTCGTCCCGAGTCGTCCAGGACAGCCCGCCATAGAGCACCCCGACAATGCCGGCGACGATGAGGATGATCCCAAGCAGCTTCATAGTGCGTTGCTAGTTGCACACGCCGTGCCAGCTCACGAACTGTCCACTTTTTGCGAAAGTATTCCCGGTACACTTCTTAGAATCCGTACAACGAGGCTGGGTTCTCGACGAGAATTCGCTGGCGCACGCCTGCGTCCGGCGCCCAGTCGCTCAGCAAGTCAAACAGCACCGCATCGTCGGGCTTCTGCTGCTCGGTCGGGTGCGGCCAGTCGCTGCCCCAGACGAGGCGCTCAGGCGCGGCTTTGACGTACGCGCGAGCGATCGCGCTCGAGTCCGCGTATCTCGGCGCCCCGACCTTCGTGTCAATGTACGCCCCCGAGAGTTTTACCCACGTCTCGCCCTTGTCGAGCAGCGCGCGGATCTTGCCGAACAGCGGATGGTTCACGCCGTCGGGCTCAGGGATGTGCGCGAGGTGATCGAAGACGAGCGGCGTCGGCACGCGCTCGAGGATTGGCAGGATCTCGAGAATCTTGTCCGCGGGCGCGTTGATCTGCAGGTGCCAGCCGAGCGGCGCGACGCGTTTCGCGAGCGGCGCGATCATCTCCGGTGTCGTGGCACCAGCCTGCGCGAGATTGAAACGAACGCCGCGAACGCCGAGCCCGTCGAGCCGCTTGAGCTCGACGTCCGTGACGCCGTCGTTCACCACCGCAACGGCGCGCGACGACTTTCCGAGCGCGGCGAGCGCCCCGAGCGCGCAACGATTGTCGACGCCGTACGTCGACGGCTGAATGATGACGCTGCGGGTGGTCCCGAGTCGGCGCTGCAGCGCCCGGTAGTCATCGACGAGCGCGTCGGGCGGGAAGAGCACCGCATACGGCGCTGCCGGGAATCGCGCATCGTAGATGTGATGATGACAGTCGGCCGCGTTGGCCGGCGCCTTGAGCGTCGGCGACGCCGTGCCCGCGGACCATTTCACTTGCGCCTCTTCCGAACGCGCCTCGCTGGCGATCGAGCCCGCGACGGCCGCGCTCGCCAGGCCCTTGAGAATGTCGCGCCGGCCTCGATCGAACTGCGCCACGTCCGCCTCCGCGGACAGTTAACCATGAGTTGCGGGAACTGGCCGGTCCGGCCTCAGAATAGGCGCAGCCGGCCAGCCATACGACTTGCGCACGGCCCGAGGTGCCCTGATGACCGTCGATCCGCTTACTGGAATCATCATCGTTCTGGCGATCTTCGCGCTCTTCTCGACATTCCGCACGGTGCCGCAAGCCAACGTCGGCGTGGTCACCGTGTTCGGCAAGTTCCAGCGCATCATGCGCGAGGGCCTGAACATCAAGATGCCGTGGGAGAGGATCTCCCAGCGGCTTTCGCTGCAGAATCGCGCGCTGCAGATGGAGTTCCAGGCCATCACGCAGGACCAGGCAAACGTCAAGTTCGCGACCATGGTGCTCTACGCCGTGGCCGCGGCCGACGATGAGACGATCAAGAAAGCCGTCTTCAGCTTCGCTTCGATGGGGGAGTTCCAGCTGGCGCTGCAACGGACGATCGACGGATCGATCCGCCAGTTCGTCGCGACGACGAAGCAGTCGGACATCCTCGGGATGCGCGCCGAGATCGTCGATCACACGAAGAAGAATCTCGATGAAGTCGTCGCAGCGTGGGGCTACGTCGTGCGCGACATTCAGATCACCGACATGACGTTCGATCAAGTAATCATGGATTCGATGGCGCGCGTGGTCTCGTCAAAGAACCTGCTGGCGGCGGCCGCGAACGAGGGCGCCGCACTGCTCGTCAAGCGCACGAAGGACGCGGAAGCCGAGGCGGCCTACAAGACGATTGGCGCCGAGGCGGAGAAGAAGGCGTCGGCGCTCCGCGGCGAGGGTCTCGCGCTCTTCCGCAAGAACGTCGCCGAGGGCATGAAGGACGCCGCGGACAGCTTGAAGGTGGCCGGCGTCGACCCGAACTTTCTGCTGTTTCTCGAGTACACCGACGCGCTGAAGTACGTCGCCGACCACGCTCAGGGCAAGGTGATCTTCATGGATAACGGCGCGGCGGCTGCGACGCGCATCGTGCAAGGCGTGCTCAGCATGGGCGCGGAGATTCCACCGCCGTCGGCGCCAGGACCGTCGGCATCCGTCGCTGGACACGCGTAGCACCGCCGCGTGAACGTTGAGGAGAGAGATCTATGACGAGGTTCGCGATCCGCGTCGTTCCGATTCTAGCTGTCGCGACCGCGCTCTCATGCACGGTGACCGGCTACGTCGCGCCGCCAGACGGCGCGCGCGCCGTGCCGGCGCCGCTCGTCGACGAGCCAGCCGGCGCCAACGCGAGCGAAGTCGCGGTCATCGCCGGCGGCTGTTTCTGGGGTGTGCAAGGTGTGTATCAACACATGAAGGGCGTCACCAACGCGGTGTCGGGCTACACCGGCGGCGATCGCAACACAGCGGCGTACGAGCGCGTCGAGACCGGCACGACGGGCCACGCCGAGTCGGTACAGATCACCTTCGATCCGCACCTGGTGACCTACGGCAAGCTGCTGCAGGTGTTCTTCTCGATCGTGCACGATCCGACCGAGCTGAACCGGCAGGGACCGGACACCGGCACGCAATATCGATCCGCGATCTTTCCGACGAGCGACGAGCAGGCGAAGGTCGCGAAGGCGTACATCGCGCAGCTCGGCCAGGCGCGCGCGTTCAACGAGCCGATCGTGACGAAGATCGAGCCGGACCGCACGTTCTATCCGGCCGAGACCTACCATCAGAATTTCCTCGTCGACAATCCGACGTACCCGTACATCGTCTACAACGACCTGCCGAAGATCGAGGCGCTCAAGCGCGTGTTCCCCGAGCTCTATCAGCCGAAGCCAGTGCTGGTCGGGCGATGACTTCACGATCGGTCGTCGTCCGAGCCACGATCCTGTTGACGTCAATGTGTCTGGCGCTCGCGACCGTGGCGGATGTCCGCATGCACGCGCAGCCGGCGGATCTGGCCGCGACCTTTCAAGCACTCGAGCAGTCGCTGATGGACGCCGTCGCGCCTGGCGACAAGACGCCGTGGGATCGCGTGATGGCGCCCGACTGCGTGATGACAGACGAAGAAGGGCGCGTGCTGAACAAGACGGACTTTCTCAAGGCCCTCGGGCCGCTGCCGTCTGGCCTGAGTGGTCACATCTCGGTGGGCGATTTGACCGTGCAGTCGTCTCCGACGTTCGCCATCGTGCGGTTCCTGATGGATGAGTCGGAGGACGTCTTCGGCCAGCATCTCACGACGAAATATCGCAACACCGACACGTTTCGTCTCGACGGTACGGCCTGGAAGCTCGTCGCGTCAGCGACGACGGTCGTCACGATCAATCCGCCCGCGCAGACCGTCGACAAAAGCGGGTGGCCGGCGCTCGTCGGGACCTATCAGCTGTTGCCCGCAGGTTGGACGTTTCATGTCGAGCTTCGCGACGGCACGCTCTTCGGGGGTCGGGACGCGACGAAGCTCCGTCCGTTCATCCCGCTCACGCCGACGGCATTTGTGCTCACCGACAGCCTCGGCGAGTGGCTCTTCGTCGCGGGCAAAGATGGCAAGGAGACGAAGATCGTCGACTTCAGAAAGTTCGAACCGCTGATCTGGACACGCGTCGCGGGGACATGAAGGCCATGAAGGCAGCGAAGGACATGAAGCTTGAAAGAGCGCGGAGCGCGCCGCCGATCTGACGGCCGCCGCAGATCAGATCGACGGCGCCATCATAAGCCCGCACGCTTTCTTCACGATCCTTCATGACCTTCATGGTCCTTCACGACCTTCACGTCATTGTTTTCCGCCAATCACGGCTGGCCGGGGTCGAGGATGACCGACAGCACGATCGATGCGATTAGAAAGAACGCGAACGTCACGACCGCCGTGCCGAGCGCCATTCGTCGCGGGCTCTGATCGAGCCGCAGCATCCGTTGGCGGTACTCGTGATAGCTGATGAGATACGCGCACGCCGACGCGAGCGCGCCGAACGTCGCGCCAATGAAGACGATGAATAGTCGCATCGCGCCCGCCCGCGGGCTCCTGCTATCGTATGGCATCGTTCGACCATCGGGCCCTCCCAGACCCCAGGGGCGAGTATGCGCAGCCGGTCGGTTCTTCCACTTCTTGTCCTGTCCGTTCTTGCAGGCGCCTCGTCAGCGTGGGCGCAATCCGATCCGCTCGTCACGCTGCCGCCCAATGTCGTCCTGCCGAACGCAAACGGCGTGCCCGTCGGGCCGTTCGGCGGTCTCGAAGCTGGCGCGTACGTGGCGCGCGTGAACGATCCGTCCGCGACGTGGTTCAACCCCGCGGGCACGGCCGGCTTTGCGATCGTGACGACGAACTCGTGGCAGCAGGAGACCAACTCGGAAATCCTTCTCGGTACCGCCGCGAGCGGCGAGCGGTTCGGGTACTCGGCGTCTGCCGATTTCTCGAAGCGTGACCTCAATTTCACCCCCCGATTTCGACACGAACTGCGTCAAGACCGGCACGGCCTTCGACGCGAGCGACGGGCTCAAGCCGAGCTTCGTGAACGCGCCCGCGACGGCGCCCAGTCCGGCGGCCGATTCTCTCCGGTGAGCGCGCTGGTGGCGTCCATCGCTGGAGCGGCGGCGAGCAGGCCATCCATGCCCGGCGCGGCGCTGGCCACCTTCGTCCAGTCATCCGCCTTGAGCCGGCTCTTCGCGAGACCGAACAGTGCGCCAGCCGCGCCCTCGGCCTGCGTCGGCGTGGCATTGAGTTGCTTGGCGAGATCCCCGACGAGCTGCGGATTGGCCGTGCCTTCGGCCCCGGTTGCTTGAGCGCAGGCCGGTTATGCTGAGCGGCGCAATGGCCGAGCCACCGCGCGATGAGGACGTCACGCGGATGCTGCTCGCCTGGCAGCAGGGCGACCCGACCGCTCTCGAGCGCGTCATTCCGCTCGTCTACGATCAGCTCCGCCAGGTCGCGCGCGCGCGCCTGCGCGCCGAAGCTCCGGGCCATGTCCTGCAGACAACGGCGCTCGTGCACGAAGCGTATCTGCGGCTCGTCGACCTCGACGGCATGAGCGTGCGGAACCGCGCGCATCTCCTGGCCCTCGCGGCGCGCCTGATGCGACAGATCCTCGTCGATCACGCACGCCGCCGGGCCGCTCGAAAGCGCGGCGGCGGGGACGTGGCCGTGATCGCCCTGGAGGGCTTGACCCCCGCGGTGTCGGCTCCATCCATCGATGTGCTCGCTCTGCATGAGGCTCTGTCAGAGCTCGCTGCCCTCGACTCGAGGCTCAGTCGCCTCGTTGAAGTGAAATTCTTTGCCGGGCTCAGCATTGAGGAGACGGCCATAGCTCTCGGGATCTCGACTGCGACTGTCGAGCGCGACTGGCAAGTCGCGCGAGCCTGGCTTTATCGCCGACTGACATCGTGATGGAGAAATGGAAGATCTTGCGCTTTTGTAGAGAGAGCCGTGGCCTCGGCGGCGTTCGCGTTGACTCTTGGCTGAGCGAGCCCTATGATTCGCACTCCGCCGCCCCGACCCATCCAGACCCCGGCCGCCGCGACGCTGAACATCTCGCTGGAGGAACGAACGATGAGTCTTCCTCTCCGCACCACTGTCAACGGCCGCGCTTTCGCCGTTGACGTCGAGCCCCGCCTGCTGCTCGTGCACTTCCTCCGCGATGTGGCAGGACTGACCGGCACGAAGATCGGCTGCGATACGAGCCAGTGCGGATCGTGCACGGTGCTCGTCGATGGCGTCGCGACGAAGTCGTGCACCCGCCTTGCGGTTCAGGCCGACGGCGCCTCCATCACGACGATCGAAGGGCTCGCCGCGGACGGCACGCTGCATCCCGTTCAAGAGTCGTTCTGGAAACAGCACGGCTTGCAGTGCGGCTTCTGCACACCGGGCATGATCCTGACCTCCGTCGCGCTGCTGCGTCAGACACCCCATCCGACGCCCGAGCAAGTTCGTCACGGTCTCGAGGGCAACCTCTGCAGGTGTACCGGCTATCAGAACATCGTTCGCGCGGTGTGCGATGCCGCAGACACGATGAAGGCTCGGCCATGAGCGCCAAGGTGTTCGGTTCGGGCATCCGCCGCCGCGAGGACCCGCGGCTCATCACCGGGTCGGCAAGCTACACCGACGACTTCGTGCTGCCCGGAATGGCGTACGCGGCGATTCTCCGAAGCCCGCACGCGCACGCGCGCATCAAGCGCATCGATATCTTGCGGGCGAGACAGGCGCCAGGCGTCGCCGCTGTCTACACGAGCGCGGACACTGACGGCGCGCTCAAGCCTGTGCCGTGCGCCTGGCTGCTGCCGAATGCGAATCTCCGGGTCGCGGCGTATGCTCCGCTGGCCAGAGACGTCGTCCGCTACGTGGGCGAGTGTGTCGCCGTCGTCGTGGGAGAAAATCGCTACCAGGCGCAGGACGCTCTCGAGTTGATTGAGGTCGAATACGAGCCACTGGCGTCGGTGACCGATCCGCGGCATGGCGCGGCGAGCGACGCCCCGCAAGTGCACGCCGAGATCGCCGGCAATGAGGCATTCCACTGGACGGTCGGCGGGGGAGATGTCGACGCCGCATTTGCCAGCGCGGATGTGGTCATCAAGGAGCGCATCGTTCAGCAGCGTCTGATTCCGACGGCGATGGAGACCCGCTCGGCAGTCGCGCGCTGGACGCAGGCGACCGGCGAGATGGTCTTGTGGAACACCACGCAGAATCCGCACATCGTGCGGTTCCTCTCGTCGATCGTGATGGGCATTCCCGAAGACAAGCTGCGGGTCATCGCGCCTGAGGTCGGCGGCGGATTCGGCAGCAAGATCGCGACATACCCCGGGGAATTCATCGCGATGTTTGCCGCGATGAAACTCAACCGTCCCGTGAAATGGACCGAGACCCGCCGAGAAAACTACCAGGCGACGACGCACGGTCGCGACCACGTGCAGGAGATCGAGATCGCGGCGGCCCGCGATGGGAAGATCCTCGGCTTGCGCGGCACGGTGTGGGCCGGCATGGGCGCGTACCTGTCCACGGCCGCGCCGGGCATCCCGACGATCCTGCACGGCCTGATGCTGTCGGGCCCGTACGCGATTCCGGCAGTGAAAGAGGACGTCTACGGCATCTACACGAACACGACGCCGGTCGAAGCCTACCGCGGCGCCGGGCGGCCTGAGGCGACGTTCATGCTCGAGCGAATGCTCGATCGGCTGTCGGACGAATTGAAGATCGATCCCGCGGAGATTCGGCGCCGCAATCTGCTTCAGCCGTTCGAGGACGGCTGCACGGTTGTGACCGGACTCAGCTACGACAGTGGCAATTACCAACGAGCGCTCGACAACGCGCTCGCGCACATCGGCTATGACGCCCTGCGCGCGGAGCAAGCGGCGCTGCGCAAAGAGGGGCGCTATCTTGGGATTGGACTCTGCAGCTACGTCGAGATTTGCGGACTCGGTCCGTCGCAGGTGGCGGGCGCCGTCGGATTCCAGGGCGGTCTCTGGGAGAGCGCGATCGTGCGCTTTCACCCGAGCGGCAAGGTCCACATCTTCATCGGGGCATCACCGCACGGTCAGGGCGAGGAGACGACGTTCGCGCAGATCTGCGCCGCCGAGCTCGGTGTGGACGTGAACGACGTCAAGGTCATCCACGGCGACACCGAGACCACTCCGATGGGCTGGGGCACGTATGGCAGTCGCACCACGGCCGTCGGGGGCGCGGCGCTGGCGACGGCGTTGCGCAAGATCAAGGACAAGGCCAAGCGGTTGGCGGCGCATCTGCTCGAAGCCGCGCCGGAAGACATGGACTACGAGGACGGCCGCTTCTTCGTCAAAGGCACGCCGAGCCGTGCGAAGACGATTCAGGACATCGCGTTGATGGCCAATGTCGCGTGGAACCTGCCCGCAGGCATGGAAGGCGGGCTCGAGGCATCGAGCTTCTACGATCCTCCGAATTTCACGTACCCGTTCGGCGCGCATGTCGCCGTCGTCGAGGTCGATCCGGATACCGGGCACGTCAAGGTCCGCAAGTACGTGGCTTGCGACGATTGCGGCCCGCAGATCAACCCGATGATCGTCGAGGGCCAAGTGCATGGCGGCGTCGCGCAAGGCATCGGCCAGGCCCTTTGGGAAGGGGCCGTCTATGACGATGCCGGCCAGCTTCTCACAGGGTCGCTGCTCGACTACGCGATTCCACGTGCGGACGTCATGCCGGACATCGAGGTGATCCACACCGTCACGCCTTCTCCGCATCATCCTCTCGGCGTGAAGGGCATCGGGGAGGCCGGCACCATCGCCTCGACGGCCGCGATTTACAACGCCGTGATCGACGCGCTCGAGCCGTTTGGCGTCGACAACCTGCTGATGCCGCTCACGCCAGAACGCGTGTGGCGCGCGATGCAGAAAAGGAAATGAAGGCATGTACGCCGCATCCTTCGATTACTTTCGTCCGCGGTCGATCGCCGAGGCGCAGCAGTTGTTGCGGGACCATCCGGGGGCCAAGGTTCTCGCCGGCGGGCACAGTTTGATTCCGCTGCTCAAGCTCCGGCTCCTCGCGACGTCCGCGCTCGTCGACATCGGCCGCTTGACCGAGCTGAAAGGCATATCCTCCGCGAACGGCACGATTCGCATCGGCGCGCTCACGACGCATACCGAACTGGCCTCATCGCCCATTTTGCGTGTCGAGTCACCGGTGATCCCTGAAGCCGCCGCGCTCATTGGGGATCAACAGGTGAGAAATCTCGGCACGATCGGTGGCAACGTTGCGCACGCCGATCCGGCTTCGGATCTGCCGACCGTGCTCGTTGCGCTCGGCGCGCGCTTCGTGGTCGCCGGCGCGGACAGTGACCGGACAATCGCCGCCGCTGATTTTTTCCAGGGGATGATGGCGACCGCGCTCGGCGAAGGTGAGATTCTCCGGGCCATCGAGGTTCCCTCGCGCCGTCGAGGCGACGGAATGGCCTACGCGAAGTTCTCTCACCCCGCGTCGCGATTCGCTGTCGTCGGCGCGGCAGCGGTCGTCCATGTCCGGGACGACGTGTGCACGACCGCAAGCGTGGCCGTCGGCGGGCTCGAGCCCGCTGCCGCGCGAGCGCAGACGGTCGAGGCCGCCCTGGTCGGCGCGAAGCCATCCGCCGCCGTGATCGCTCGTGCCGCGGAGGCCTGGTCGCGCAGCGTCCCTGAGGATGTGCTCGAAGACATCTTTGCGTCAGCGGACTATCGCCGCGCGATGGCCGTCGTCTATGTCAGACGTGCACTTGCGGCGGCCTTCGAGCGGGCCGCCGCATGACCCTACCGTCCTCACCTGACGATCTCGAGCGGCGTCTCGCGGCCGGAGACTACGTCGCCGAGCGCAGCCTTGTCATGTCGCTCTATCTCGCGCTCAAGCTCGGCCGGCCGCTGTTTCTCGAAGGCGAGGCCGGCGTCGGCAAGACTGAGGCGGCGAAAGCCCTGGCGAGCGCGCTCGAAACCGATCTGATCCGCCTCCAGTGCTACGAGGGCCTCGATGTTACGCACGCCCTCTACGAGTGGAACTATCCGCGCCAGCTCCTCGAGATTCGACTGCTCGAGGCCGCGCACGAGCTCGATCCGGCGCGCGCCACCGAGCGACTGTTCACGGAGCCCTTTTTGATCAAGCGACCGCTGCTCCGCGCGCTCGAAGCGCGCGAGGGCCGCATTCCGGTCCTGCTCATCGATGAGATAGATCGCGCGGACGAGGAGTTTGAGGGATTCTTGCTCGAGTTGCTGTCCGACTTCCAGGCAACCATCCCCGAGCTCGGCACGATCAAAGCCGCGAGCCCGCCCATCGTCGTGCTCACTTCGAACCGCACGCGCGAGGTGCATGACGCGCTCAAGCGGCGCTGTCTGTACGCGTGGATCGGTCACCCGGATTTCGACAAGGAGTATCGCATCATCACGAACCGTCTGCCCGACGCTCCGAGGCAGCTGGCGCGACAGGTGACGGCGTTCGTGCAAGAGCTACGCGAGGCCGATCTTCACAAACATGCCGGCGTGTCGGAGACGCTCGATTGGATGGCGGCGCTCGTCGCACTCGGCCACGATCGTCTCGACGAAGAGGTGGTCGGGCGGACACTGGGCGCGCTGCTCAAGGACCATGATGACATCGAGTCGATTGACGCCGTGCGCCTCTCGACGCTCGTCACGCACGCGCACGCGCGCGCGTCCGTCGTCGGGTGAACCCGGTGGCCTCGCCACTGCTTGGCAATCTGCTCGTGTTCGCCCGGGTGCTGCGCACGGCCGGCCTCCGCATTCGGGCGTCGGCCGTGCCTGACGCCATCTTGGCGCTCGGTGATGTCGGCGTGCGGCGCCACGTTGACGTCCGAGACGCTCTTCGCAGCGTCTTCGTGTGCCGCCGCGACGACCTGCGCCGCTTCGACGAGCTCTTCGATCGATTCTGGCGGTCGTGGGCCGAGACCACCGAGCCGCTCGCACCGCGGCCGATGTCGATCCCGCCGAAAGCGACGACCACGGTCCGCATGACGGCACCTGGCCAGGCCTCGAGTCCGTCCGGCGAGAATGGGCGAGCCGACGATGGCCAGACCGTCGCGCGGCAGACGTACAGCCCGGACGAAGCTTGGCGTCGAAAGGATTTCGCGGCCTTTACGGCCGAGGACGCAGCTCGTGCCAGGGAAGCAATTGCGCACCTCGCCTGGAATCCCGGCGTCCGAATCACGCGACGATGGACCGCTGGGCGAGGGCAGGCGATCGACTTTCGCCGGCTGCTTCGGGCCAACGCACGGCATGGCGGCGAGCTCGTCGCGCTGCCGCGCCGCGTTCGCCGCGTCCGGCCGCGGCCCCTGATTCTGCTCTGCGACATCAGCGGGTCGATGGAGCCGTACACGCGGATGCTGCTGCTCTTTGCGCATGCGATCTCGGGCGGCGATCGTCGTGTTGAAGTGTTTGTGTTCGCTACCCGGCTCTCGAGAGTGACGCGGCAGTTCGCCGTGCCACGCGTCGATGAGGCGATCGCCAACGTGCAGCAGGCCGTGCGCGACTGGTCGGGCGGCACTCGCATCGGAGACGCGGTCCGCCGATTCAACGTGACGTGGGCGCGGCGCGTCCTCAAGCCGCAGCCGGTCGTCCTGTTCATTTCAGACGGCTGGGATCTGGGCGATCCCAATTTGCTGAGCCGGGAGATCGCGCGCCTGCAACGCAGTGTTTACCGGCTGATCTGGCTCAACCCGCTGCTGGGATCACCCGGATATCAACCGCTCGCGCGCGGCATGCGCGCGGCACTGCCGCTTGTCGACGAATTTCTTCCCGTGCACGACATGTCGAGTCTCGAGGCGCTCGCGGCGCGGCTCGACACCTTGGCGCCGCGTCACGTCCGTCGATCGGTGCCGACATGGAACTGAAGGCGGAATACGTGTTCCGGGCGCCGATCGATCGGGTCTGGGCGCTGATGCTCGATCCCAAGGTGGTCGCGTCGTGCCTTCCCGGCTGCGAGCAATTCGAGCAGCTCGGAGGCGATCGGTTTCGGATCGCGCTGAGCGCTCGCGTCGCCGCGGTCGGCGGCCGATTCTCGGGGACCGTGACGATTGCCGACAAGAAGCCGCTCGAATCGTACCGCCTGATCATCGACGGCCGGGGCGCCGCCGGATTTGCCACGGGCGAGTCGATCGTGACCCTCCGGCCGATGGGTGATGACGTCGGCGTCGATGTCAGCAGTGTCCTTCACGTCGGCGGCCTCATCGCGCAAGTGGGGCAGAGGCTGGTCGGCGCGGCGTCTCGCAGCTTGATGGATCGGTTCTTCAACTGCATGCACACCAAGATCGCGGCGACCGCGTGACGCGGCGTCTATCTGGCTGAGAGCGCAGCTTTGGCCTGACGGAGGTCGCGCGTCTCGAATCCTTCGGCGAACGCCTGGTAGGTGGCAGCGAGTTGCGAGCGGATTGCCTGCGCGCGCCCGATATTATTGCGCCGCCGCACGAGCTCGTCGAGGCTCGTCAGCGCGCGAAGCTCGAGCATTTTCTGCTGCCGTCGGCGCGCGATCTTGATCGCTCGCTCAAATGCCGCCTCGGCGTCGTCGTCCGCACCGCGCGCGATCGCGATCGTGCCAAGCAAACGATGCAGCTCGGCTTCCCAGATCCCCTCTTCGGCGGCTCGCGCCAGCGCGACGCCGTCGTTCAGCGCCGCCTCGGCCTCGTCGAGCCGCGATCGGAGCATGTAGGCTTCGCCCAGCAGGGCATGACCGACAGAGCCGAATGTCCGCGCTCCGGCGGCGCGAAGGGCCTCGAGGCTCTCGCGGATCTGCGCCACGCCTTGTTCCCAGTCCAGGAACCGCCCGGAGGCAGAGGCCCGCTGCGCGACCGCCCATCCGTGCAACGCCGCGGCGAATCCACACCAGAACGTCAGCACGTACTCGCGTGTGCAGGCGACGGCTTCGGCGGCGGTCGCTTCCGTTTCTTCGATGTGGCCGGCGAAATAGTGGACCATGCTCTCGAAGCTCAACGTTGACGCCAGCGTCAGTGGATGCTTGAGCTCGCGCGCATCGGCCACGGCCTCGGTCGCGCGGCGGGCTGCCTGGTCCGGTCGGCCCAGGAGCCAGAGCGCAGCGGCGTGGTAGCGGCGACAGCCGGCGCCGTGGTCGAAGAGCGGCGTCCGGCCGGAGATCGCGCGCCGCGCCTCGTCGTAGAGCGCGATGCCTTCCTCCAGGTGCGTCGCGGCAATGGTCACGTCCCCCATCCACGTCCTCGTCATTCCGTGCATCAGCAGACCCTGCACGCGAAACGGCGTGCTGTGCTCGCGCTCGGCCAGGGCCAACATTTCGTCGCCGAGCTCGAGCGACGTCCGATGTGACGGCACGACGACGTAGTAGACGAAGAGACCGAAGATCACCGAGGCCAGCGCTGTCGAATCGCCTCCTTGACGAATGAGCTCGCGGGCGCGCCCGTAAGCCCGCTCGACGTCCGGGGCCGCGTAGCCTTTGATCGCGACCCATGCGGTTCCGAGCGCGACCTGCAGTTTCAGCTCTACGGCGTTGCGGTCGGGGGAGTCCGGCAGGTGCGACAGCAGACTGAGCCCGCGTTCAGCGATGGCGGCGGCCTCGACGAAGGCGAACACACGCAGAGCATTCTGACAGGCGATGAGGAAGTAGCCGGCGGCTCGCAGGCGATCGCGCGCGGCCTCGAGCAGGACCGCGACTTCAGACGCCACGGCGGAATTGTCGGGCCCGTGAAACTCGATCAACGCGTTCGCGACCGCCGTGCTGAGCGACGTGCGGCGCGTGGCGCGAAGCGACGCATAGAACGTGTTCTGGTAAAGGACATGGACGAACCGGCACCGCAGTGTCGGCGTGCCGCTCGGCAGCGCTTCGTCGCCGCGCACGGTGACGAAGGCGTGCACGCGATCGAGCACCTCCAAGCGCTCTTCGACATCCGCGGGATCACGATCGATTGCCCTGGCCAAGACAGCCGAATCGAAGGTGTGGCCCTGGACGCTCGCCGCGATTAGGAGCTGTCGATCGTCGTCGGAGAGCTGTGCGATCTTTCGCTCGATCATGCTGCGCACGGATTCCGGAAGATCGCGCTCGATCGCAGGGATCGACCGCGCGAGCGTCCAGCCGGAGTCTGTTGCAACAATCACCTGACGATCGCGCAAATCCCGCACGAGGTCGACCATGAACAGCGGACTCCCTTCGGTCTTCTCGTGAACCAGCGATGCGAACGCCGAGGGGAATTGATGTCCGGGATACTCGAGGTCGAGATAGGCCGAAGCCTCATTCCGCGTCAGGAACCCGAGCGTCATCTCGCGGCAGAGGCCGCGCGCGGAAAGATCGAGCTTGAGCGACGCAAACGGGTGCTTCGCGAGCAGCAGATCGGTTGGCCGGTAGGTGACGATGGGCAGGAGCCGCATGGAGCCGAGTTGACTGCAGATGTAGCCGAGCAAATCGACCGTCGAGACATCCGACCAGTGCAGGTCGTCGAGAAAGAGCACGAGCGGCTTCGTCCGCGAGAGCTCCTCAAGCAGCGCACGCAGCTCGCGCTTCATGCGCTCCTGTGAGGCCGTCTTGAGCTCGAGTTGTTGTCCGACGCCGGTGCCGGGGCTGAATCCGGTCGGCGCGACCTGCGCGTACCAGGTCGGCGCCAATTGCGCCATCAGTTGTTGGGCGCCCGAATGACGATCGTCACCTGTGAGCAGGCTTTCGAGCATCTCCAGCACAGGCAGGTAGGCGTCGCTGCCGGCCAGCCGCTCGGAACATCGGCCGCGCGCAACGTACGCGCGGCCGTCGGCCCGCAGGCTCGCGAGAAACTCCTCGACGATCGTTGTCTTGCCGATGCCAGGCTCGCCCGCGACGCTCACCATATAGGCTCTGCCCGACACAGCGTCGGCGAACGCTTGCTCGATGAGCGCACGCTCGCGCTGTCGGCCCACCGTGTGGGGCCGCGTCAGGTGCCGCGACGCTGCGCTGGAGGTTGCACGCGCGAGAGTCGGCAGTTCGCTCATCGCGCGACGGACATCGGCAGCTTTCGGGCGCTGCTCCGGAGCCTTCTCGAGCATTCCAAGCACGACAGCGTCGAGCGCCGGCGGCACCGCGGCGTTGTGGCGATGGGGAGGCGCGGGCGTGTGCACCAGGAGCGCTTGTACCAGCGTCTGCAGCGGCGCGGACGCTTCCTCGGCCGCGAACGGGTGGCGGCCGGTCAGAAGCTTGTAGAGCACGACACCTAGCGAGAAGACATCGGAGGCCGTCGTCACGCGATCGCCGCACACCTGTTCGGGCGACATGTAGGGCAGCGTGCCCATGATGAGCCCGGTCTTCGTGCGCTGCCGGCCGGCCGGGTCGTCGCCGGGGCCCTGCAGATCGTGCTGCATTTTCGCCACGCCAAAATCGAGGACTTTCACCTGTCCCTGAGGCGTCAGCATGATGTTCTGTGGCTTCACGTCGCGATGGACGATCCCGCGCGCGTGCGCCGCATCGAGTGCGTCGGCGACCTGCGCGGCGATTCCCGCGACCCGCGCCGGGTCGAGCGGAAGCTCGCCGATCTGGTCGAGCGTGGTGCCCTCGACGAACTCCATCACGAGATACGGCAGCGGTGCGGCGTTGATCAGATCGGGATGGGGCGCCTGGCCGATGTCGTAGAGCGTGCAGATGTGCGGATGGTTGAGCGCCGCCACCGCACGCGCTTCCTGTTCGAAGCGCTCGCGCGCCTGCGCGTGCGTGGCGGTGTGCGGCGGCAGGACTTTGATCGCGACTGCCCGGTCGAGACGCGTGTCACGCGCCTTGTAGACCTCGCCCATGCCGCCCGCGCCGAGCCGTGACAGGAGCAGGTACGGCCCGAGCCGGCCGCCGTCGAGTCCCGCGGGGACTTCGACGATCGTCTGAAGGGCGCCACGCGTGTCGAGGAAGCCGGTGGCGCGACTGTGCGACGCGAGCAACGATTCGACTTGGTTCTTGAGATCGTGGTCGTCGCCACAGGCCGTTGCGACGTGCGCCGCCCGTCGATCCGCCGGCAGGCCCAGGGCATCCTCGAATACTTTCCGCACGCGTGCCCAGTCCTCGGGCGGAGACGCCATGGATCGCCAGTTGGAGATGGTAACGCAAACATGAATCCGTCCTTCCGGAGACCAGGCGCCAGGACGCAGGTGGCACGACCGGCTCGCCGCCAGGGGATCAAAGCGGTCTTCGGCGACAAATGTATTGAGGTGGGTTGACTAATTGAGGGTATCGATCAGCCGTAAGTTGGGAACTGAGCCGGAAACTCACCGCGCGTGATGGTCCCCGTCTTGCACGAATGTGCCGCGCTCTATTGCTCGGTTCCGGGTTAGCCACTCGGGAATTCGTCTCTTGCTCCGGAGGCGTCAATGTCGCGACACAGAGTTGCAGTGACCTGCGTGCTGGCCATGTCGGTTCTCGTTCACGCGGCACCCGCTAGCTCGACCCCGCTCTTGCCCGGTGACACTGGTGTGGCGCCCACCTCCATGGGACCTTTACCGAGCCTTCCGCCATCAGCATTCGTGTTCGACACCAGCCCGACTACTCTGACGTTTGGGACCGCGGGGAACCAGGTGACCGTCAGGTTCGGAGAAACCATCCTCAGAGATCCGTTTACGCCGTTGTTTGCCTGCGGAGCAAACTGTCTGGACTTCGTGCTCCAGACCCAGCTCGTGAGTGGTCCAGCCGGAGCGACGACGCTCCTGGACAGCATTTCGCTGAACACCTTCGGAGGCTCTGCGGTCGACGTGGGCTGGCTTCTCGATCACGCCACGTACGTCATTCCGTCGGGAGCGGATCGGAGCCTCTCGGGCGACGTCGTCACCTTCGATTTCTCGCCGGGAATTCCAGTTGGATCCAGCCTGGACACCTCGCAAGTCCTGTTGATCAGAACGGACCGGACGTCGTTCAGCCCGCAGGATCTTGTGGGTTTCTCGGCGACCGTGAGCGTCCCAGGCGTACCGCCCAGCACGCAAAGCGGCTCATACCTTGTTCAGACGCAGCCGGTTCCTGAGCCGTCATCGGTCATGCTCGTGGCAGGCGGAGCCTTGCTCGGCGCCCTCATTAAGCGTCGGCGCGCGACTCGCGCCTAAACCTCGGGCGCCTCCCAGTCCTTAGAGCTCCGCTGTGGAAGGTGTCGGGAGGCAGCGAGCATAGCGCCGGGAGCGACGACTAGAATGCCACGGTGGCGACGCGCAGCGTGCGCTGGTGGATCATCGCGCTGGTCTTCCTCGCCACGCTCATCAACTTCATCGATCGTCTGACGATCGCGACGCTCGCGCCGGTCCTCACGGTCGACCTCGCGCTGACCAATCAGCAGTTCGGCAGCCTCACGATTTGGTTTCTGGCCGCTTACACCGCCAGTCAGGGACTGTCCGGATGGCTCTACGACCGCGTGGGTACGCGCCGCGGCTTCGCACTGTCGAGCTTCGTGTGGTCAGTCGCCGCGTCGGCGCACGCGTTCGCGCGCAGCCTCGGCGGCCTGCGCGCGCTGCGCTTCCTGCTGGGCCTCGGCGAAGCTGGGAACTGGCCGGGTGCGGCCAAAGTGATCGCCGAGTGGTTCCCCGCACGCGAGCGCTCGTTCGCGATGGGGATCTTCAACAGCGGCGTGGCCGTCGGGAACATCATCGCCGTGCCGCTCATCATCTGGCTGCAGCTGCGCTTCGGGTGGCGCACGGCGTTTCTCGCCACCGGCAGCCTCGGATTTTTCTGGCTCGCACTCTGGCTTCGCACGTACGACGCACCCGCGCGTCACCGATCGATCACGCCCGAGGAGCTGGCGCTCATCGAGGAGGACCGCGCCAACCTCACGCCGGCGCGGGCCACCAGTCTCGCGACGCTCTTGAGATCCCGCCAGGCGTGGGCGATCGTGCTCGCGCGTTTCTTCACGGATCCTGTGTGGTGGCTCTACATCACGTGGCTGCCGAAATATCTCTCCGACGCGCGCGGCTTCAGCTTGCAGCAGATCGGCATGTTCGCGTGGCTGCCGTACGTGACCGCCGATGCCGGCAGCCTGCTCGGCGGCTGGATGTCTGGCGCGCTCATGGCTCGAGGGTGGACGACGGACCGCGCGCGAAAGGTGGTGATCGCCGCGGCCGCCGGCGTCATGCTCGCCGGCATTCCCGCCGCGCTCTCCGATCGTGCGAGCTGGTCGCTGGCGTTCATCGCGTGCGTCACGTTCGGATTTCAGAGCTGGATCAATAATGTGCAGACTGTGCCGAGCGACATCTTCCCGGCGAGCGACGTCGCGTCGGTGGCCGGCCTGGGCGGCGTCGGCGCGGGCGTTGGCGCGATGCTCTTCACGTATGCCACCGGCGCCGTGGTCGATCGGCTCCATTCGTACACGCCGGTGCTTGTCGCGGCGGGCGTTCTGCCGATCATCGGCACCATGGTGTTGTTCGGCGTCGGCGGAACCATTCGGCGGATCGATACGGCTGGAACCCGGACATGATTTCTCTGGATCTGAAGGATCGCGTCGCGCTCGTGACGGGCGCGTCGTCTGGCATCGGGGCGGCGACTGCCGCAGCCCTGGCGGCGCAAGGCGCACGCGTCGCTATCGGCTGGTACCGCAACGTCGAGGGTGCGGCTGAAGTGCTGCGCGGCATTGAGGCGGCTGGCGGCCGCGGGATCATCCTGCAAGCGGACGTGCGCGATGTGGCAGCCATCGACAAGATGGTCGAGACCGTGACGAGTCGGCTCGGGCCGATCGACATCCTCGTGAACAACGCCGGCTCGCTCGTCAAACGGTTTCCGATTCGCGACCTCACCGAAGCGGGCTGGGATGAGGTGCTGACGCTGAATCTCAAGAGCGCCGTGTTCTGCTCGCGCGCCGTAGCTTCGTCGATGATCGCGCGCAAGCGCGGCGCGATCGTCAACGTCGGATCGGTCGCCGGTCACAACGGCGGCGGTCCGGGCGCCGGCCCGTACGCCGCAGCCAAGGCCGGACTGGCAGCGTTCACCAAGTCGCTGGCGAAGGAGCTCGCGCCTCACGGCATCCGGGCGAACGCCGTGGCGCCTGGCGTCATCGACACGCCATTCCACGAGATGTTTTCGACGCCGGAAATGATGAAGAACTTCGTTGCGGCGATTCCGCTCGGGCGCGTCGGCACGCCGATGGAGTGCGCTGCGGCCATCACGTTTCTCGCGTCCGATGCGGCGTCCTACATCGTCGGCGAAACACTCGAGATCAACGGCGGGCTGCTGATGCGCTGATCGTCACCAGCTGTGAATCGTGCCGTCTTCGCGGCGATTCACGGGAAGGTACGCGCGCTCGTACGGATGGCGCGCGGCGAGCGTCTCGTCGATGTCCACGCCCAGTCCCGGCGCGTCGCCCGGGTGCATCATGCCGTTCTCGAGTCGGTAGTGATGCGGGAACACACGATCGGTTTCGGCCGTGTGGCGCATGTACTCCTGAATGCCAAAATTGTGGACGCTCAGATCGACATGGAGCGCCGCAGCCATACAGACCGGGCTGAGGTCCGTCGCGCCGTGCGATCCCGTCCGCACGTGATGGAGCTCCGCCAGGTTGGCGATCTTCCTCAGATGGCTGATGCCGCCCGCATGGACCACCGTCGTCCGAATGTAATCGATGAGTTGTTCCTCGATGAGCAGGTGGCAGTCGAAGATCGTGTCGAAAACCTCGCCGACAGCCAACGGGGTCGTCGTGTGATGGCGAATCAAGCGAAAGCCTTCTTGCAGCTCGGCCGGGACCGGGTCTTCGAGCCAAAACAGATGATACGGCTCGAGGGATTTGCCGAGCCGCGCCGCTTCGATCGGTGTCAGCCGATGGTGCGCATCGTGGAGCAGGTGGACGTCGGGGCCGAATTCGCGTCGCACGCGTTCGAACAGTTGCGGCACGACGTTCAAGTACCGTTCGGTGTTCCAGGAAGATTCGGTCGGCGTGCCCTTGTTGGCCGGCTCGTAATACAGCTGCCCGCGGCCCACGCCGTACGGGTGCGACACGCCGGGTACGCCGCATTGCGCGCGGACCGCCCGGTAGCCGAGACGCACGTACTCGCCGACGGCGGCGACGGTGTCGTCGATCGATTCGCCGTTGGCGTGGCCGTAGATCATCACCGCGTCGCGTGAGGCGCCGCCGAGCAGCTGATAAAGCGGCGTGTTCAACATCTTGCCGCGGATGTCCCACAGCGCCGTATCGACGGCGCCAATCGCGCTCATCGTCACGGGCCCCCGCCGCCAGTACGCGCCTTTGTAGAGGAACTGCCACGTGTCCTCGATCCGACGCGCGTCCCGACCGATGAGCAGCGGCACGACGTGATCGCTGAGATAGCTCGCGACGGCGAGCTCGCGGCCGTTGAGCGTCGCGTCACCGAGTCCGTACACACCGTCCTCGGTCACGATCTTCAGCGTCACGAAGTTGCGGCCCGGTGAACAGACGATGACCCTGGCGTCGGTGATGCGCATGACGGGAGATGGTAGTAGCATCCCTCGGTGCTCGTCACCTTCGGCGAAGCGATGGTCCGGCTGACCCCGCCAGGATTCCGGCGCCTCGAGCAAGCGGACAGCTTTGACGTGCACGCCGGCGGTGCCGAGTTGAACACCGCCGTCGGTGCCGCGCGGCTCGGCCTCTCGAGCCGCTGGGTGTCGCGATTGCCAGACAACTCGCTTGGACATTTGATCGCGAACCGTGCGCGCGAACAAGGCGTGGACGTCGCGTCGGTGCAATGGGCCAAGGACGGACGCGCGGGCGTGTATTTCGCCGAGCTGGGCGCAGCGCCGCGCGCGTCGAGCGTTCTGTACGATCGGGCCGGCTCGGCAATCAGCGCCGTCGAACCCGGCACGTTCGATTGGAAGATGATCTTCGAGGGCGCGCGCTGGTTTCACGTGAGTGGCATCACGCCGGCGCTCAGCGACTCCGCGGCGCGCGTCACGGCCGAGGCGCTCGGCGCGGCGAAAGCCGGCGGCCTCACGGTCAGCTACGACCTCAACTACCGTCGCAAGCTCTGGTCGCCCGAGCGCGCTCGCGCCGTACAGGAACCACTCATGCGCCTCGTCGATGTGCTGATCACGACCGAGGAAGACACGCGCGTGGTCTTTGGCGTGGGCGACGACTCGCCAGCGGGCGCATCGGCCTCGGTCGCGTCATTCGAGCCGGTCGCCCGACTTCTGCAGGAACGATTCAAGTTCGCGGCTGTGGCGATCACCCTTCGCGAGAATCCGCGCGTCTGGCTCAACACCTGGAGCGCGTTCATGATCGCCGACGGCCGCAGGCACGACGCCCCGCAGTACGAGGTGGAGGTGGTCGATCGAATCGGCGCCGGCGATGCGTTCAGTGCGGGACTCATCTTTGGGGCGCTCGAGATCGGCGGATGGGACGCGGCGGTCCGGTACGGCACGGCGCTGTCGGCGCTCAAGCACAGCTGTCCAGGTGATTTCAGCCGCTCGACGCGCGACGAGGTGGAGCAGTTGATGAAGGGCGCGAGTCTGCGGGTGTCCCGATGAGCGTCGTCCCTGCCGCCGCGGCGCTCGATCGCATCCGGGCGCTCGGCGTCATCCCCGTGATTCGCGGGCGCGACGAAGCCACGGCGCTGCGGATTGCGGAAACCCTCTTCGGCGCCGGGCTCGACGTCATCGAGATCACGATGACCGTGCCCAATGCGACCGCCGCGATGACGTCGATCGCTCGGCGCTTCGGCGCGAACGTCACGCTTGGGGCGGGCACCGTGACGACCGCCACGATGGCGACCGACGTCATCGAGGCGGGTGCCGCGTTCGTCGTGACGCCATGCATGCTGCCGGACGTCGTCGCTACGGCAAAACTCCGTCAGGTCCCCACGATCTGCGGCGCGCTGACACCGACCGAGATCTTCGCGGCGCATCAGTGCGGCGCCGATCTCGTGAAGGTGTTTCCCGCGAGCCTGGTGGGCGGACCGGCATACATTCGCGCCGTACGCGGTCCATTTCCACAGGTCGGCCTCGTCGCGACGGGCGGCGTGACGCTCGAAACAGTGGCGGCATATTTTGACGCCGGCGTGGTCGCCGTCGGTGTGGGCGGCGAGTTGATTTCTCGCGCGGCCGTCGCGGCCGGCGATTTTCACGTGATTGCGGACGCCGGACGCCAGTTTCTCGAAGAAGCCAACCGCGCGCGGTCACGGTAGCGTCGAGCGCTCATCACCCTTAGAGAGAAGGTCGTCATGAAGTGGACTGCTGTCGCTGCCGTGCTGGTCGGTCTGGTCGTGAGCGCGGCCGGTGTCGAAACGCGCGGCCAGGCGAACAAGCCCGTGCTGTACGTGACGGGCACTGCGCATCTCGACTCGCAGTGGAACTGGACCGTGCAGGACACGATTCGGCAGTACGTCCCGAACACCTTCTACACAAACTTCAAACTCTTTGATCAATACCCCGATTACACCTTCACTTACGAAGGCGTGATCCACTACATGTGGTTCAAGGAATACCACCCGGACGATTGGCCGACCGTGCAGAAGTACGTCGCCAACGGTCGGTGGCAGCTCGCGGGGTCCTGGATCGACGCCGTCGATACGAACATTCCCTCGCCGGAATCGCTGATGCGTCAGGCGCTCTACGGACAGCATTTCTTCCGGCAGGAGTTCGGCAGAGTCAGCCACGACGTCTACCTGCCTGATTGCTTCGGCTTCGGCTTCGCGCTGCCGTCGATTGCCGTGCACTCCGGCCTCCAGGCGTTCACGACCCAGAAGCTCACGTGGGGATCGAGCGTGCCCATTCCGTTTCCGGTCGGACGCTGGAAGGGTGTGGACGGCAGCGAGGTCGTCGCGAATCTCAATCCCGGCGACTACGTCACGAAGATCACGAGCGACATCAGCACGGATCCCAAATGGTCGAACGATCTCACGTCGCTCGGCGACGGCAAGAAGGTGGGATTCCGCCTCTTCGGTACCGGCGACATCGGCGGGGGACCGGACACCAACTCCCTCGACTGGCTCGAGAAATCGATCGCCGACAAGAACGGCGTCGTCACCGTGCGCAACGCGTCGGCGGATCAGCTCTCGCGCGACTTGACGCCTGCGGAGAAAGCGGCGCTCCCCGTCTATGAGGGCGAGCTGACGATGCAGACGCACGGTGTGGGGTGCTACACGTCACAGGCGGCGATGAAGAAGTTCAATCGCGAAAACGAGCTGCTGGCCGATTCGGCCGAGCGGGCGGGCGTCGCGGCGCAACACCTCGCGGGCCTGCCGTATCCGACGACGCGGCTGCGCGAGGCGTGGACGCGCGTCCTGTGGCATCAGTTTCATGACGACCTGACCGGCACCTGCATTCCGCAGGCGTACCAGTTCTCGTGGAACGACGAGCTGAGCGCGGCAAATCAATTCGCCGGCGTGCTGACGAGCTCGACGGCGGCCGTTGCAAGCACCCTCGACACCCGCGGCGCCGGCGTGCCGCTCATCGTCTACAACCCGCTCTCGATGGCGCGCCACGATCTCGTGGACGCGACGGTCGCGTTTCCCGGTGACGTTCCCGCGGCGCTGGCGGTCGCTGATCGCGCCACGGGCCGGCGAGTGGCTGCCCAGATCGTGAGCCGCGAGAGCGGCCGCGCGCGAATTCTTTTTCCCGCCGACGTGCCCTCGGTTGGATTCAAGGCCTTCGGCGTTGAGGCGGTGGAAGGTGGCACCGGCACGACGCGTCTCAGCGCGACGCCGACCACGATCGAGAACGAGCGCTACACGGTGAAGATCGATGCCAACGGCGACATCGCGTCGATTCAGGATCGGACGGCCGCGAAAGAGCTGCTGGAGTCGCCGATTCGGCTCGAGATGCGCGACGACCCGTCGCCCGACAAGCCGGCGTGGCGAATTCTTTTCTCCACGATCAATGCGCCGGTCCGTGAGTACCCGGCGGCGCCCGAGACGCGCGTGGTCGAGTCGGGGCCGTGGCGCGCAACGGTGGAGATCACCCGCCGCGCCGCGCGGTCGACGATCGTCCAGCGCGTGTCGCTCGTGGCCGGCGGCGATCGCGTCGACGTGGATACGACTGTGGACTGGAAGTCGCCA
>CAYQRM010000156.1:0-23619 GCA_964419785.1 uncultured Solibacteraceae bacterium
GTCGGGCCGGACGCGCAGTTGCTGAAGTTCACGCAGGACGGCAAGTTCCTCGCGCAGTTCGGCCACTCGGGCAAGAACACTGGCAGCAACGATACCGAGAACTTCGGCCGGCCAGCGAAGATCTTCGTCGACCAGAAGAACAACGAGGCGTACATCTCCGACGGTTACGGCAACAAGCGCGTCGCCGTGATCGACGCCGATACGGGCAAGTTCAAGCGGTACTGGGGCGCCTACGGCAACAAGCCGGACGACACGAACCTCGGGCGCTACAACCCTGACGCGCCGCCCGCGCAGCAGTTCCGCAATCCCGTGCACTGCGCGATGCTCTCGAACGATCGCATCCTCTACGTATGCGACCGGCCGAACGATCGCATCCAGGTGTTCACCGAGGACGGCAAGTTCATCAAAGAGGTCTTCATCAAAAAGAAGACGCTTGGCGACGGCTCAGTGTGGGACATCGCGTTCTCGAAGGATCCGCAGCAGAAGTATCTCTATCTCGCCGACGGCAAGAACGAGAAGGTCTACATCATGCTGCGCGATACACTCGAGATTCTCTCGAGCTTCGGCGATGGCGGCCGCCAGCCAGGCGAGTTCTTTGCCGTCCACAGCATCGCCACGGACTCGAAAGGCAATATCTACACGACCGAAACCTACCAGGGCCGGCGCCTGCAGAAGTTCGTCTTCAAGGGCGTGCAGAAGGTGCCGAGGGATCAGGGCGTGGTGTGGAAATGAGGCAGGGGGCATTGCCCCATTACCAGATCGTTAGGCTACCCGCACGTCCGTGTGCGTGAAGTCGTCCCCTACGAACAACAGCGAGTCGCCAGCCACTGACGCGGTCGCGTAGGCGAGGCAATCTCCGAAGTTCAGACTGGCTTTGTGGCGCCCACGGCCATACTTAGCGAACGCCTCGACAGCGCGATGCCATTCAGATTCGGCGAACGGCACGATCGTGACAGCAAGCTCTTTTACGAGTTCATGAACGGCGTCGTACTGCTTGGCGTCGCCGGAGCGGCGTCCGAGTCGACTTTCGAAGACGAGGCTTGTTTCTACGAGCGTCGGCGCGCCAATTCGAAGCACCTCCGCCTCGAGCATTTTGTCGACGAGCGCCAGATAGTCCGCCTCGGAGAAGAGCACGGCAAGCAGGGCGGAAGAGTCCAGGGTCACACGCCGTCCTTCGCGTAGCCCAGAATAGCGTCCTCTTCGACCGTTGTTAGACGGCGACCCAGCTGATCTTTGGGAACGGACGGCCAGACACGGCCGCGCAACAAGCGAAGCACGCGCGCTCGGCGGTCGGACGTGGCTACAGACTTGAGTCGCCGCCGCCGTTCCTCGAGCGCCTTGCGAATGGCTTCGGTTTTCGACTCGCCGGTCAGCCGCGCGACCTCTTCGGCAAGGCGCTCGACTTCGGCATTCTTCAGGTTCAAGGCCATAACTACACCATTCTACCGTATCGTGGGTGTAATGGTGTATATGTTGATTCGGGCCGCAGCTAGAACTGCCAGTTGATAAACCACCCCACCGCGCCGGCGGGGCAGGCCGCGGATGCGCCGTCTTTAGAAAACGTCATCGCGCCATTGCTGTAGCCGTCGCCGAATTTTGCAAGGGGTCGAATGATTCCCGACACGCTCATCTGACCATCGAATGTGACCGTCCGATTCGTCGGACCCGGAGGGAAGATGACCGCTGTACTGTCATTGGCCGTACCCGAGATCCAGCCGTTGACATAGTAGTCAGACGGTTCAGCCGGCCCGCTGCTGGCCATCGCGACTGTGGTGGTTTGCGACAGCCGCATCTCGATTGTGCCGTCCGCCGTGGTCGCGCCGTGCGCGATCCACGTACCGCTGCCGTCGTGCGTGGCTGCTAGGTTGACTTTCACGGACGTGCCCGCCGGCGGCACCTTGATGTCATTACAAGAACTGCTGTCGCCGATCAGCGATAGCAAGAAGGTGCCATCAGAGAGTGGCGGGTCGTGCGCTGGAGATGTTGGGCTCGCGCCGCATCCAAGGGACACACCGGCCGGGAACATGATCGCGACCGCGGCCGACGCCAGCTTCGCCCTCGTCGAAGTCATTCTGCGCGCACCGAAAAGAAAAAGCCAGAAGTCCGAAGTCAGAGCGCCCGGCGCTCCGAAACTTCTAACTTCTGGCTTCTAACTTCTCACTTGTCTTTTTCTTACGCCGCCGCTTCCGTCGCCGGCTTGCTGAGCACCTCGTTGAACACGGCGAGCGCCTTCGTCATCTCGTCCATCGTCCCGAACGACAGCCGGCAGTGCGTCTTCTCGAACGGCGGAAAGTCGCGCGCGACGAGCACGCCCTTCGCCTTGCAGGCGTCGCGGAAGCCCGACGCTGGACGCCCGATGTTCACGAACACGAAGTTGGCCTGCGAGTCGGTCGCTTTCATGCCGCGATCGGCGAAGAACTTGATCGTCATGTCGCGGACGGCCTTGTTGCGCGCGCGCTCGGCGGCGATGACGCTCGGATCCTGCTCGATGGCCGCGATGCCCGCCGCCATGGCGAGGACGTTCAGCGAGCTCGTGCCCGAGCCCGCATCCCAGTCCGCCATCTTCCTGATCGTCTCCGGGTGCCCGACGCAGTAGCCGAGGCGCATGCCGGCCATGCCGTACGCCTTCGAGAACGTGCGCGCGACGATGATGCGCGGGTCTTCGACGGCGAGCGGGATGTGCGTGTCGTGATCCGGGTCGGTGACGTAGTCGAAGTACGCCTCGTCGACCAGGATCGTCGTGTCGGGCGACGTGCGGTTGACGCGGAAGAGGAAGTCGCGTGTCGCGCGCGCGCCGACGTAGGTTGACGTCGGATTGTTCGGGTTGCAGTAGAAGATCAGCCCGGCGCCCTTCGCCGCGTCGGCCATGCGATCGAGGTCCATCTTGAACTCGCGGTCGAGCGCGACCGGACGCACCGGGTTGCCGAGCAGGTCGGCGTAGCCTGCGCATTCCTCGTACGTCGGGATCGTGCCGACGAGCGGCTTGGTCCGCTCGGTGAAGACGTGCGTGGCCGAGCGCAGGATCTGCGTCGAGCCGCAGCCGAGAACGATGTTCTCGGGCTTGATGCTGAACTTCTTCGCGATCGCCTCGACGAGGGAGCCCGACAGGCCCGAGTAGCGGCCGGGTGTCGCGCCGGTCGGACCGTAGGCGGCCTTGACGGCATCGAGGACTTTCTGGCCCGGGCCGACCGGGTTCTCGTTGCTCGAGAGGCAGATGACGCCGGGCTCGATGGCCTGGAGCGTCGGCTCGATCGCCTCCCAGATGCTGTTCTCGCGGCCGCGCGCGGAGATCCAAGAAGCGGCATAGGCGCCCGCGGCGCCGGCTCCGATGGTCTGAACGAACTTGCGTCGTGTCAGCATGGTCGCTCCCTTATCGTCCGCCGCCGGACTTGCCACCGCCAGCCGCCGGCGCCATCGGGCGCAGCACTTCGCGGAAGGTGTCCACGGCCTTCTTCATTTCGTCCATCGTGCCCATCGAAATCCGGCAGTACGAATTCTCGAACGGCGGGAAGTCGCGGCCCACCATCACGCCGGTCTTCGCGCAGGCGTCGCGGAACTCGCGCGCCGGGCGCCCGATCTCCGTGAAGATGAAGTTCGCGTTCGACTCCGTCGATTTGCAGCCGAGGTCCTCGAGCGCCTTGACCGTGAACGCGCGCACCTGCGTGTTGCGCGCGCGCTCGTCCTCGATGTGCTTCGGATCGTTGAGCGACGCGATGGTCGCGGCGATCCCGAAGACGCTGACGTTGTAGGGCATCTTCAGACGGGCGAGCGGCTTGACCGAATCGGCCTGGCCGACGGCGTAACCGATGCGCATGCCGGCCATGCCGTAGGCCTTCGAGAACGTCCGCGCGACGAATACGTTGGGCGTCGAGAGCGCGAGCGGAATCGCCGTCGAGTACGACGGGTCGGTGACGTAGTCGTGATACGCCTCGTCGATGAGGATGACCGTATCGGGCGAAATGCGGTGGACGCGCTCGACGAAATCGGCGACGACTTTCGATCCGTGGACGGTCGCGGTCGGGTTGTTCGGATTGTTGAAGAACACGAGGCCCGCGCCGCGGACCGTCGCGATCATGCCTTCGAGGTCGAGCTTGCACTGCGAGTCGACCTTGATCTCGGTCACCGGGAACTTCATCTTGCGCGCGAAGCCCGTGCAGTTCTCGAACGTCGGCGCGGCCGTCACCAGACTCCGGTACGGCGAGACAAACGCCCGCACCGCGCTCTTGAGAATTTCCTGCGAGCCGGCGCCGAGGACGATGTTCTCTGGCTTGGTCTGATATTTCTTGGCCAGCGTGTCGACGAGGTCGCCTTCCTTTGGCGAGCTGTTGAAGGGATAGCGGCTCGCTTCCGGGAACTTGCCGGTGATCGCGTCGAGCGCGACCTTGCCTGGCCCGAGCGGATTCTCGTTGCTGTTGATGCGGATCTCTTCGACGCCCGGCGGCAGCTCGGGCCGGTTGCCGCGGCCGCGCCCGCCACCCTGTCCCTGGCCGCCCGCGCGGCCCGTACCCTGCTGACCGGCGCCGGCTTGACGGCTCGCGTCGGCAGACTGCTGCCAGGCCTCCGCGGCCTCGGCCTCACGGCCCCGTGCGGCCAGCGCGGAACCCGACCAGGCCGGTCGTCCGCTTCCTCCGACAATGTCAAAGAACCCGCGGCGTGACACCGGCATGGGATCCCCCTAATGAAAGCTATCGCGCGATTCTACGCTCGGCCCGAGTATTCAACAAGTCACCCTCAGGCCTTACTTCTTGACGTATTTCTTCAGCGACTTCGATCCGACTTCCGCCCCGTAAATGACACCTTTGGGATCGACGGCGATGCCCTCGGCGCCACTCGTGTTGGTCGCCGTCGCGACCGGGTCGGGAATGAAGTACTGGACCGTGCCGTCCTTCGCGCTGCCGATGCGAATGCCGCGCTTCCACCCCTCATGTCCGTGCATGCCGTTGTTGCGTGAGATCGATTCGGACTCGGAGTCAGCGACGTAAATCACGTCCTTCGCGTCGATGAACAGCCCGCTCGGCCGGCTGAACTGCGGCCACGACGCGAGCAGGTGGAAATCCTGATCGAAGACCTGGACCCGATTATTGTTGCGATCGCCAACGAAGAGCCGTCCGCGTGAGTCCATGGCGAGCGCGTGTGGTTGATCGAATTGATCCGGGCCGCTGCCAAAGGAGCCGAACGTCTTGATAAGCGTCCCGTCCTTCGAGAACTTGAGGATCTGCGCCGTCGATCCGGCGGCCGACCCATGACCTTCGGCGACGAAGATCGTGCCGTCGGGTGCCACGTACACGGCATTCGGCTGATAAAAGAAGTCGGGCTCGCGCGCGCCGCCCGCTTTGCCGAGCGTCATCAGCACCTTGCCGTCCGGGCTGAACTTGATCACTTGATGGCCGATGATCTTCGCCGGAGGTGCGGGCATCGGCGCGTCGGCCGCCGCGCCGCGCGGGCGCCGCGGCAGATTGTCTTGTCCGTCGGTCAGCCAGATGTTGCCGTCGCGATCGACGAACATGCCGTGCGGGAAGATGAACATTCCCGCGCCGAAGCTCTTGACCATCGTGCCGGTCGCATCGAACTTCATGATCACGTCGACGTCCGACGTCTTGCCGGCCTGCGCGTTCCAGCATGAGTTGGCGCCGCAGCGCTCCGCCACCCAGATGCTCACGCCATCCTTATCAATGCCGACAGAGCTCGTCGATCCCCACGGCCGACCGGCGGGCAGCTTCGCAAACCCCTCGATCGTTTGATACGGGTTCGGGAGATCGTTGACGGGCGCCATCGAGGGCGCGGCCGTCTGCGCCTGACGCGCGTCAACGGCGATCGGAGTCGACCCGGCGAGCGCGAGCGCCGCCGCGCCGGTGCCGGCCAGCATGAGTCGGAGCGTGCCTGTCATGGGCGCCATCATAAAGCAGGTGCCGGGTGCGTGGTGCCGGGTGCTTAGGGCCACGCAAGGTGCGTCCAGCCTTGTTAGTCGTGGGCGAAAAGTGTGAGTCGGACGGCCGCCGGTCGCCCGACGCCTCGCTCCATCCGCCGCGTTGCCCAGTTTTTCCCAGGTCGCGTTGGCATAGTGGTTGCGCTGCCTATCCACCGTGTTCAGTGGTCCCCGCCTTACGAAATTGACCCAGGGCGGTTTTGCGTTGCCCGAGCTGCTCATCGTGCTCGCGCTCATGGCGGTCGTCATGGGTATCGGCATCGGGAGCTTCTCGAACGAGATGGCGACCGTTCAGGGCGACGCGGACATGAACATCGTCTACTGGCAGCTCAAGCTGGCGCGGGAGATCGCGATCAACCAGCGGCGGTCGGTGGAAGTCATCTTCACGCCGCCGAACTTCATCAGCCTTGTGCGCCACGACTTTCCGAACGGCACGACGCTCGTGTCGACCGCGGTGCTCGAGCATCGCACGACGTTCATGTTGTTCCCGGGGCTGCCGGACACGCCCGACGGGTTTGGTGACCCAACCGCCATCAGCTTCGGCACCGCGCAGCAAGTCATGTTCACGGCCGACGGCTTGTTCGTCGATCAGGGCGGCAATCCGGTGAACGGCAGCATCTTCATCGGCGAGATGAACAAGCCGCTCTCGGCGCGGGCCGTCACGGTGTTCGCCGCCACTGCTGGAATCCGCACCTACCGCTGGACGGGATCGTCGTGGAGGCACTAACCATGCACGAAAGAACGAACCGCGCTGCTCGCGCCCGCTCCTCGCACGACGGTTTCACGCTCATCGAAGTCACGGTGGCCATGATCCTGTTGATGGTTGGCGTGCTGGCGCTCGCGGGCGGCATCGCGCTCGGGGCGCGCCAGATCACGGGCTCGCAGGATCAGCTTCTGGCGAGCGAGCGCGCGGCGGAAGCCGCGGAGACCGTCTTCAAGGCGCGCGACAGCAAGGTGCTCACCTGGGCGCAGATCCGCAACGTACAAGGCGCGAGCGGCAACGACGGCGGCGTGTTCCTCGACGGTCCGCAGCCGATCAAGGACCCGGGCAATGACGGACTTATCAACACGGCAGACGATGGCGCGCTCTTGACGCTCGTCAAGCCGGGCCCGGACGGCATCCTTGGCACGGCCGACGACATCTCGGTGCCGTACTTCGGCTTCACGCGCGAGATTGAGATTCGCGACATCAACCCGACGCTGCGGCAGATTCGCGTGATCGTGCGCTATCACACGTCGACGGCGCCGGGCACGTTCATCCTCACGACCTATGTCTCTGCATATGCGTAAATCACACGAGGCCGGCTTCACGCTGGCAGAAATGGTCGTCGCGATGGCGCTGACGGCGATCGTCATCAGCGCGGCGATCGAGACCTTCAATCGCGCGATCGATCTGTTCGGCACGTCGCGCCGCGTTTCCGAAACCGACGAGACGCTGCAGGCCGCAATGAGCATGATGGTGCGCGACTTCATTCAAACGGGCCGCGGCGTGCCGCTCGGCGGCATTCCGATTCCGTCAGGCAACGGCGCGAACGCGATCGTGCGTCCCGGTCCCGGCGTGCTGACGTTCGGGGGCGGACTGACCACGGTGCCGGCGATCTCGCCTGGCGGCGGGCTGGGGCCGAACGTCATCGGCGCGCAGACCGACATCGTGAACCTGTTCTACGCAGACCAGACGATCGACCTCGGCCAGTTTCCGCTCTCGGCGATTTCGGCCAACGGTCAGACGATCACGGTGAACGCCGGCACGCCCATCAACGGTCCGACCGGCCTCCAAACCGGCGACTTGATCTTGCTCAGCAATCCGCTGGGCAACGCCCTCGGGATGGTGACGAGCTTGCCGGGCGGCCAGCAGTTCGTGATGGCGCCGGGCGATCCGCTCGGTCTCAACCAGCCGAACGCGCCGTCGGGCACGATCCTCAATCTGCAGTCCGCGCCGGGGGTCTACCCGCCGACGACGGCGACGCGGCTCCTGATGATCACCTATTACATCGACAAGGTGACGGACCCGACGCTGCCACGGCTGGTGCGGCAGATCAACGCGAGGGCGCCGCTCGCGATCGCGCTTGGCGCCGAGAACCTGCAGCTCTCGTATGACTTCGTCGACGGCGCGGGCAACCCGGCAAACCAGAAGAACACGCCGGCCGGCAACAGCCCGAACCAGATCCGCAAGGTGAATCTCTTCGTTGCGACGCGGTCGATGGACGTGAGCGCGCACACCCACGACTACTTCCGCAACGCCATGGGCACCGAGATTGGGTTGCGCAGCCTGTCGTACGTCAATCGCTATCAATAACCAGAGGGCCGGGCGCCCCGAGGAGCCGACAATGCGACGGATCACCAATCAGGCGGGCGACACGGGCGCCGCGCTGACCGGCGTCATGCTCGTCACGCTGCTGATGGCGGCCATCACGGCGGGATTCACCGCGCTCGTCATCACCGATTCGCGCGTGCGCTTTCTTGACGGCACGCGCACGCAGGCCTTCTACGCGGCGCACGCCGGGCTCGAGAAGATGACCGCCGACCTCGGCAACTTGTTCTCGAACAACTTCGCGCCGACCGGCGCGCAGGTCAACGCGCTGACCAACACGCCGCCCAATCTCGGCAACCAGTGGCTGGCGCCGGACGGCACGTCCGGCTACACGATCACGTTTCCGCAGAACGCGCAGGGCAATCCCGTGTCGTCGGTGACGACCGTGCAGTCGGGCGCATTTCAGGGCCTGGTCGGACTGGCGACGCCGTACACGATGACGGTCACGGCGCGGCTTCTGGACAGCTCGGAAGCGAGCCTCACGCGCACGCTCCAAACGGTCGCGATTCCCGTCTTCCAGTTCGGCATCTATTCCGAGAACGACCTGAGCTTCTTCGCGGGTCCGAACTTCAACTTCGGCGGCCGCGTCCACAGCAACTCGAACGTGTTCCTGGCGGAAGGCCCGGGCGCGACGCTTACGCTGGCGGATCGTGTCACCGCGGTTGGCGAGATCGTCCGCACGAACCTGTCGAACGGCAACCTGTCGGCGACGAACCATAACGGGACGGTCACGGCCATTACCGCACCCGGCTCGTTCCGCACCCTGGCGATGAACGAAGGCAGCCTCCTCGGGACGCTCGGCTCGGCGCAGAACCCGGCGTGGACGAACCTTTCGACCGGCACGTACAACCACAACATCATGAATGGCCGGACGGGCGCGAAGCAGCTCGTCCTGCCGATCACGAGCTTCGGCGGGACGCCGATTGGGTTGATCCAGCGGCCGGTCGTCAACGAGAACGTGACCAACCCGAACGTGCTGGCCGAGCGGTTCTACTCGCTCGCGAGCTTGCGCATTCTGCTGTCGGACGCGACGGGCGACATCATGAACCTGCCGGGCGTGACGGCAACCAATCCGCTGCCGCTCGCGGGCGCGCCGGCCGGCTACACCGGCTCGCCGTTTGCCGCGACGCCCGCACTGAACGCGCCACTGCCGGGCAACGCGAACTCGCGTGGCTACGGCATGCGTATGAACGCGCCGGGCACGCCGCTCCTTGGCGGGTACATCAAGATTGAGATGCAGAACGCCGCCGGCAATTGGACGGACGTCACGCTCGAGCTTCTCAATCTTGGCGTCGCGAGCCAGCAGGTGAGCGTCAACAACGCCGCGCAAAATGGCTGCGGCGATCTCACGCCGAACGCCGTCATCCGGATTCAGCGGCCGCGCAGCACGTTTGCGAGCACCGGCGTGGGCAACGGCTGTCAGACCGCGCTGCCAGTCGATCCGCGCGACTGGAGCCCAAACGTCCTCTTCGACCCGCGCGAGGGCGAGCTGCGTGACAATCGCAGCAACACGGGCAACGCCGCGAACACCGAGCCCGCGCGATTTGGCGGCTACATGTATTACGTCGAGCTCGACGCGGCGAACCTCTCGCGCTGGTTCCTCGGCCAGATGCCGGCGGCCGCGTGCCCGCCCACCGGGTGCACCGGCACCCAGGCGCTCAGCACCAATGGCTACACGGTCTATTTCTCTGACCGGCGCGGCAACCGCAACGCCGTCAACGCGGAGACCGGCGAATACGGCAACGAGGACCTCGTCAATCCCGGCAACGCCAATGGCGCCCCGGACAACACGCTCAACACCGGCGAAGACTTCAACGGCAGCGGCACGCTCGAAACGTACGGCCGCACGGCGCTCGCGCCGTACAACGTACCGGTCGCCGGCGTCTGGCCGGGCGGGCGCCAGGCCTGGGCCGGCTCGGTGACCGCGCCTTACGCGCAGGCGATGACGCCGAACACGTCAACCGGCGCGCTTGCCGCGACCTCGGAGCGCGCGGCGCTCGCCGAGCGCAATCCGCCGATGTTCTTCCGGCGCGCGCTCAAGGTTACCCGCGGCCAATCGCCGGGTCTGGTCGCGCCTGGTTTGACGATCGCCTCCGAGAATCCGCTGTACCTGCAGGGCACCTGGAACTCCAACGGCGCGGTTTTCGACAACACGAATTGTGCCGCCAATCCCTGCGCCGCCGCGTCTCACGTGGCCACGGCGTTCATCGTCGACTCGATGACGCTCCTCTCGAACGCGTGGAACGACTACAACTCGCTCGCCGGGCCGTTCGATCTCGCGCAGCGCGCGGGGACCACGACGTGGTATCGCTTCGCGGTCATCTCGGGCAAGGGGATCAACTTCCCGTACATCGGCACGCAGCCCGACTGGGACTACGGCACCGACGGCGGCGCGCACAATTTCCTGCGCTACATCGAGAACTGGGGCGGGCAGACGCTGAATTACCGCGGTTCGATCGCGAGCATGTATTACAGCCGCCAGGGCACGGGCACCTACAAGTGCTGTGTGGACGTGTACTCGCCGCCGACACGGGGCTACAACTTCGATTCCGATTTCCTGACCCCCGCGCTCTTGCCGCCCCGGACGCCGATGTTCCGTGACGTCAACATCCTCGGGTTCGCGCAGATCATCAAGCCGTAAGCAGGCGATCGACATCGTCGCGGCCGGGCGCGCCTGCCATGGCGCCCAGCCGCGTGCAACTGACGGCCGCGGCGGCGTTCGCGAATCGCAGCACGTCCGCCGTGGCTCGTCTCTCGAGCCACGCCACCGCAAACGCGCCGCGAAAGACGTCGCCCGCGCCGGTCGTGTCGATCGCGCGCACGGCAAACGCGGGCGCATGCACAATCGTGTCGCCGTCGAGCGCCATCGCGCCTGCTGGGCCGAGCGTGACGGTCAGCAGGCCGGCATGCGTCGTCCGCATCTTCCGCAGCGCGCGTTCGGGATCGTCAATTCCGCTGATCTCAGCGAGACCGGACGAGGCGAAGACTGGACACGTTATCAACGTCACGAGCTCGTCGACGCGAGCGGCCGCGCGTTCGACGTCGCAGATCGTCGGCACGCCCGCGGCGCGGGCCACCCGCGCAGCCTCGATCGACGCGTCGAGATCGACGTCGTCAACGTGTACGAGCCTCGCGCGCGCGATCACATCAGCAGGGACGTCGCGAGGCTCGAGCCGCAATCGCGCGTCACGATCCCAGAGGACGATGCGCTCGCCCGTGCGCTCGTCGATCAGAATGACGGCAAACGGCTGCGGCGCGTCGCGCGGCACGAGATGCGCGGGATGAATGCCCGAGCGCGCCAGATCGCCGCGCAAAGTCGCCGCATCCTCGCCCGCGCCAATCGTCCCGACGTACGCGGTGGTCGCACCGAGTTTCTGGGCCGCGGCGAGCATCGTCGCGACCTGGCCTCCCGACGAGACGATGTGCCGGTTGATCCGGAGCTTTGCGTCAGGCGCACCACCGGCGAGCGACACCGGCAGGATGTACACGTGGTCGACCGCATTCGCGCCGACGCCGACGATGTCCCACGGTGAGGTTGGCGCGGGTGGGAGCGGCACGGCCGTGAGTATATCGAGCGCGGATGGCGCTCGATCGGTCGTGCGAGAACCGTCAGAAGCTGAAGCGGTGCGAGCCGGTGCCGCTACCGGTCATTTCGTCGGCGCTGTCGCCGCTCACCGCGGTCAGCCTGGCGCGCACCTCAGGGAATCGCGCTTCGACGTCGTCGCGGAATCCCATGAGATCGTCGATGACCGAGAACGCACGCGTGTCGGTCGGTAGCGCGCCGATGAGGCTGTGCATCGCTTCAATGCACGTATCGAGCGCCGCGAGCGCCAGCACAGCGGCGTCGACGCTCGGAGCGGTCAGCGCCTGGTGCACGTTCGGGGAGATCTGCGAGCTTGCGTTGCGGACGTCCTGGAACGCGTCATGCGCGTCCTGCGGCAGGTCGGCAGGCACCTTGCGGTCCTTCACCCAACGACCGAGTTTGGCCCCGACTTCCGCCGCCCGGCGGTCCAGAGGGTCGACGAAGACGGGATTCGTTGGTGACATGACGCACTATTGGAAGGTGCAAGAGTCGGGCCGGGCCGAACGGCCAGGGATCTGGCCAAAAACGGGTGGGCATTTAACGTTTTGGCCCGTCCGACGGTCGAAAGTGCAACGCCGCTCCCTCGGGGGCAGGCGGTCGTCTACCCAACCCGAGCATCCGTCGAAACTTCCCGCGACCCAACTGCCCGCAGACAGAAACAGTTAGGGGAGGGCTCTCGTAGTACCCGTCGTTAAGTTATGCAGCTTTCGGCGCCTCATACTTTTTCTCCCTGGTCGTTCCGCGCGCGCGTGCGAATAGTTACGGCACTTGCCGTGTCATCGATGCTCGCGGTGGGACAGCTTCCGATTAATGCGGCCGGCCGCGCGCAAAACCCGGCGCCGCAGCAACCGGCTCGTCCGCCGGCTGGTTGTCGCGTGACGGGCCGTGCGCTCGCGGGCGCGACGCCGCTCCCCGGCGTTGCGATCGTCGTGCGCGTCGGCGACGCCGTGAAAGCGGCGACGTCAACCGATCTCGAAGGCAAGTACACGATCCTCTTCGGGCCGAACTCGACGTACCACGTGTCGGCCGAGCTCATGGGGTTCGGCAGGATGGAGCGCGACCTGACGTTGGCCGCGCCGCCATGCGATACCACCGTCGATTTCGATCTGGCGCTGCGTCCGCGCGGCGAACCGCTGCCGAACACGTCGGCTTCCGCGCCATCGCCAACGACAGCGCCGGCCGCCCCGGCGGCGAACGCCGCGCGGCCCGGTCAGCCCGCCACGGGCGCGCCCGCCGCGGGCGCGCCGGCGACGGGTACGAATCCCGCTCAACCGGCCGGACAAGCTGCCGGCCAGCGATTCGAGCGATTGAACGTTCAAGCGGATGAAAGTGGACAGGCGGCGGCCGACACCTCGCAAACGGACACGTCCACCGATCTCGCCCGCCTGCTGCCGCCGGGGTTTTCGGCGCAGAGCGCGCAGGCCGATGCGGTGGCGATCAACGGCAGCAGCGACGCCGTCAACATCGATCGCGGCGCGATGAACGATCGATTCAACGCCATCGGCCGCGGTGAGTTCGATCCGACGACCGGTCAGTTCGCGGCCGGTTTTGGTCCCGCGGGCGGCGCGGCCGGCGGCGACAACCCCTTCGGCGGCGGCGCAGGACAGGTAGGCGCGGGCGGTGGTGGACGAGGCGGTGGCGGCCCCGGCGGCGGTGGCGGCCGCGGCGGCTTTGGAGGCGGTCCCGGCGGCTTCACGCTCGGCGGCCGCGGCGGTCGCGGGCAGAGCTTGTATCAGGGAACGGCGACTTATCAGTTCGGCGGATCGGCGCTCGACTCGACGAACCTGACCACTCGCGACGGCGAGATCGTGCCAGTGGCGTCGCTTCCGTTCAATCGAAACAACTTCGGCGGCACGATCGGCGGCCCGCTGAAGATTCCCGGCATCTACGAGGACACGAATCGCCGGACGAATTTCCAAGTCAACTACTCGGGCAATCACTCGACGCAGCTGCAGAACCAGTACGCGACGGTGCCGACCGCCGCCATGCGCAACGGCGACTTCACGGGCAGCACGGTCCAGCTGATCGATCCGACGACGGGCCTGCCGTTCGCGGGCAATCAGATTCCCGGGTACCGGCTGGATCCGACGGCGCTGTCGCTGTTGCAGTACATCCCGCTGCCGAACGTTCCGGGCGCGGGGCTCACGCAGAACTTCAATAACTCGGCGACGACGCTTTCGACGTCGAACGCGTTGAGCCTGCGCATCACGCAAAACCTGACGCCGAATCTCCCGCAGCGAGGCGCGGGGGCCGGTCGGGGAGGCGGCGGCGGGGGCCGTGGCGGTGGCGGCGGCGGACGAGGCGGCCCGGGCGGCCGCGGCGGTCGCGGCTTGAGCATCACGCTCAACGGCCAGCTTCAGTACCGCGAAAACTCGGGCGAGACGTTCAACGTCATTCCCGAGCTTGGCGGCACGACGCAGAGCACGACGATTGCCGCGCCGATCTCGCTGAACATTTCGAAGGGCCGCATCTCTCACAACATCACGTTCCAGTACAACCACGCGCGCTCGTCCTCGTCGAACGACTTCTCGAATGTGACCGACGCCGCGGGGATCGCCGGCATCAACTATCCGCCGGGGGCGTCGAGCGACCCGCTCAACTGGGGCGTGCCGAACCTCACGTTCACGAACTTCAACCTCCGGATGGGTGCGGCACAGGTGCGCACCGACGATCGCATCTCGCTCGGCTACGCGTACTCGCGGCCGGTGCGCAACAACAAGCACCAGCTGCGGCTCGGCGCCGATTTCCGGCACGACCTCTCGACCTCCGAGATCAACAGCAACGCCCGAGGCGCGTACACATTCTCCGGGTTGTACACGACGCAGGGCGCGCAAACGTCGCTCAACACCGGCGCCGACTTCGCCGACTTCCTGCTCGGCCTGCCGCAACAGGCGACGCTGCAGGTCGGCGGCACGACGACGCTGAAAGAGAACGCGTGGGACATCTACGCCGAGGATAACTGGCAGCAGAGCTCGCACCTCACGCTCAGCATGTCGCTTCGCTATGAAGTGGCGATGCCATACGTCGAGACGACCGGCGCGATGGCGAACCTCGACGTCACGCCCGATTTCACCGCGGCCTCGGTCGTGACACCAGGCCAGACCGGTCCGTACACCGGCGCGTTCCCGTCGGGGCTGGTCAATCCCGACTGGAACAACATCGCGCCGCGCCTGGGCTTCGCGTACCGGCTCAAGCCCAACACGATCCTGCGCGGCGGCTACAGCATCACCTACAACAACACCCTCGCCGGCCTCGCGCGCCAGCTCGTCGCCCAACCGCCGTACGCGTCGACCGTCACCAACATCGGCACGCTCGACGATCCGCTGACGATTGCCAACGGCCTCGTCTCCTCGCAGGAGACGACGACGAACAATTACGGCGTCGACAAGAACTACTCGCTCGGCACGGTGCAGATCTGGAACCTGACGTTCAGCCGCGACCTCACGCGCAACGTGACGATGATCGTCGGGTACACCGGCACGAAGGGCACGAACCTCGATCTGCTCCGCGCGCCGAACCGCAATCCTGACGGCACGCTGCGGATTCCCGACGTGCAGGCATTCCTCTGGGAGTCGTCCGGCGGCCATTCGATCGGCCAGGTGGGGAACTTCCAGCTTCGCCGGCGGCTCGCGCACGGCCTCAGCGCCGGCGCGAACTACACGCTCGCGAAATCGATGGACAACGCTTCGTCGCTCGGCGCCGGTGGCGCCGTCGTCGCGCAGAACGATCACGATCTCAACGCGGAGTGGGCGCTCTCGAACTTCGACGTGCGGCACACCATCGCGCTCGACGCGATGTGGGAACTGCCGCTCGGGGCCGGGCGCAAGTGGTTCAACAACGGCGGCTTCTGGGCCGCGGTCGCCGGCGAGTGGTCGGCGACGATGACGTTCAACGCCCACTCCGGATCGCCGTTCACGCCGCGCGTGGTCAACGCGACGAGCAGCGTGGCGAACGGCACGAGCGGATCGCTGCGTGCGGACCTGACGGGCGCGCCGATCGCGGTGAGCGACCCGAGCCTCGGCCAGTTCTTCAACACGGGCGCGTTCTCGGTGCCGGCCGTGGGTCTGTTCGGCACGTCGCCGCGCAACATCATCATCGGACCTGGGGGCCACGTCACGAATCTGTCGTTCTCGCGCGACATGCGCGTTGGCGGCAACCGCGCCGTGACGTTGCAAATCAACGCCTCGAACTTGTTCAACACGATCCAGTGGTCGGCCATCGACACGAACATCAACTCGCGGACGTTCGGACAGGTCACGCGAATTGCCCCGATGCGCACGATCACGATTAACCTGAGGTTCCGCTTCTAACCATGCGATTTCGCGTCTTCATCGCCTTCACGGTCTTCGCGCTGGTCGCGACCTCGGGCGTGCGCGGCCAGCAACAGCAGTCCGCGCCGCCGCCGCAGCAGCCACCGCCGGCATCGCCGGCGCAGCGCTCGGGCTCGACCTTCCGCAGCGCCGTGAACTTGATCCTCGTCGACGTCGACGTACGTGATAAGTCCGGGCAGCCGATCAAGAACCTGAAGCAATCCGACTTCGAGGTCATCGAGGACGGTAAGACGCAGGAGATCGTCACGTTCGCGTACGAGGAGATCACCGCCAAGGCGAACGCGATCGAGACGTCGTCGACGCTCGCCAAATCGGGCGACGCCAAGGGCGCCGTGACGGTGACCGTCGCGCCGCCGAAGCCTGCGGCGACGCCCACACCGACGCCGACTCCGGAGAAGCCCGAAGACCATCCGCCGGCAGTCGACGCCTCGACCAATGGCGGCCAGCTCACGCAGGATCAAGTCGCCGGCCATCGCATTTGGGTGCTCCTCTTCGACACGAGCTCGATGCAGCCGGAGGATTTGCAGAAGGCGGCCGACGGCGCGGTCAACTGGGCAAAGACGAAGATGGGCCCGGCGGATCTCGTCGCTATCGCGTCGATCGGATCGACGCTGCAGGTGCTGCTCGACTTCACGACCGATCAAACCAAGGTGCTGACGACGCTGCAGGCGTTCTCGGCGGCCGAGGGCACGGCGGCGCTCGCGACCGATGTCGATGCGAGCACGATGTCGAACGACGAGACCAACGCGACGGCGGCCGCGGCCGACACGACTGTCGACGCCAGCGCGCAGGAGCTCGACACGTTCAACAACGACGTGCGGCTGCGCGGCCTGAAGACGATTTGCGACGGGCTGCTGCCGTGGCAGCAGAAAAAGGCGATTCTCTATTTCAGCTCCGGGATGGCGCGCAACGGATCGGACAATCAAGTCGAGCTGCGCGCGGCGACCAATTCGTGCACGCGCGCCAACACGACGCTCAACACTGTCGACGCGCGCGGACTGCAGGCCGTGCCGCCCGGCGGCAGCGGCCGAACCGCCAGCCGAAGCGGCGTCGGCGCGTTTTCGGGCGCGAACGTGGCCGCTCAGTTCACGCGGCTCAACGCCGAGCAGGAAACGCTGCAGACCCTCGCGGCCGATACCGGGGGCACCGCGTTCACCGATTCGAACGATTTCGGCGAAGCGTTCGACAAGGTCCAGAAGGACATTTCGGCGTACTACATCCTCGGCTACGCGAGCGCGAATCCGGCCCATGACGGCCGGTATCGCAGCATCCAGGTGAAGCTCAAGGCAAAGTTGGACGCGAAGGTACATGCGCGCGAGGGCTACTACGCCGATCGGGATTTCACGCACACCGACAAGACAGACCGCGAAACGGCCCTCCAGGAACAGCTGATGATGGCGATTCCGGCCACCGACGTGCCGCTCTTCGTCACGTCCGGATATTTCCGTTTGCCGGCGACGACTCAGTGCGCCGGTGGCGGACGCGGGCGCGGCTTCGGCGGTCCTGGCGGCCCGGGTGGACCAGGCGGCCGCGGGGGCGGCGATCAGGAGCCGACCGGCTGCTACTACGTGCCGATTTCGCTCGCCGTGCCGGGCGACGCCGTACCGCCGTCGAAGGACGCGGAGACGCTCGACATCCGCGGGTACGTTCGCGACGAGCGCGGCATTCCGTTCGCGACGATCAAAGACACGCTGACCGTACCCCCGTCGACGAAGGACACGCTCGCGTCCAAGCAAGTGCTGTATCAGACGGGCACGACCCTGCCGCCAGGTCACTACCGCGCGAAGGTCGTCGTGCGCGAGAACATCAGCGGGCAGATGGGCACCTTCGAGGCGGAGATCACGGTGCCCGATCTCAAGAAGGAGTCGGTCAAGGTGAGCTCCGTCGTGCTCAGCACGCAACTGCAGAGCGCGGCAGGGCGCAAGACCGTGAGCCCGCTCGTCCGCGACAACGTCGAGATGGTCCCCAACCTCACCCACGTCGTGAGCCAGGACCAGAAGCTGTACTTCTACTACGAGGTCTACGACCCGAACACGTCGAGCGGGGCGAAACCGCAGATCCGCACGAGCCTGGCGTTCTACCGTGGCAAGGTGAAAGTGTTCGAGACGCCGATCGTTGAGCGCGACTCGCTCGACGTGGCTGATCGCAAGGCCGCGATCTTCCAGTTCGAGGTGCCGGCCGATCAATTCAAGCCCGGCCTCTACACCTGCCAGGTGAACATCGTCGACGAGGTGGCGAGCGCGTTCACGTTCCCGCGGATCGAGATGTACGTCCGCCCAGCCGCGAAGGCGTCAGGGCAATAACGAAAAAGACGCCGGGTGTATTTTCCTCGTCTCGCCCTCGAGGAAAATACACCCGGCGTCTCTTTCGTTACACCAGACTCCGTCGTTCGATCTTCAGAAACACGGGCGCGGCCCCGAGCAGGGCCGCGATGCCGAACGTCAACGGGCCGCCGCGATTGATGATCAGGAACTCGAGGTGCTCGCCGGCCTCGACGTGGAAGTTGACCGTTCGCCACATCAACGTGTTGTGCGCCCGCAAGCAGTGCGAGCCCGGCTGCACTTCGAGCGTGACGGACTGACCGAACAAGAGCGCCACCGACGACCCGCCGTCGAGCCGCACGTAGACCTGCCGCTGGCCGATGTCGCGCGGGTGGTGCCGGCTGAACGTGACGAGCGTGCGGAGCTCCTCGAGCTCGAAGACGTCGTCGGGCGCCTGCGGCGCGAGCGTCGGCGACGTACTTCGGCCGCCCGTGCCAGTCGCATCGATCGACGTGCCCGTGGTCGTGCGCTGGCCGCTCATTTCGACTCCACCTCGTAGACGGCGCGCTTGCGGCCCTTGGCCGCATCGGCCGTCCCGAGCCGCGACACCAGCGTCGTCTCGAACTCGAGCGACTTGTCGTCGGCGGGACGCGAGATCACGACGAGCCGCCCGTGATCGTCGACCTGAAACGTTCGCAAGAGCTTGAGCCCTTCGCCGGCGTCGACCTCCTGACGCAGCGCCGAATCGGTCCAGTACGTCTTCGTCTTGATCGATCCGTTCACGAGCTTGTGTCTTTCGATCTTCGCGTTGACGAGGTAGGTGTCCGTGCGGCCCTCGTGTGTGACCGTCACCGAGTCTGATGTCGCCGCGATGACCAGCCGGCTTGGCGGCGTCGTCAGCTCGAGCAGCAGCCGTTCGTGGTCCGTCAGCTTGTGGCCCGTGTCCTTCGGTTGGCTCGAGTTGATGGCGTTCGTCAGGTTTTGGGGCAAGAGCGATCCGGTCTTGCCTGGATCGTTGAACGGCGACGAGCGCCCAACGCCGTCGGTCGGCAGGCCAGGGCCGACCGGCTGTGGCGTCGGATCAGGCGCGGGCGGCGTCGGCGCAGTCGAGGCGACGTCACTCGACGCTGAGCTCTCTTCGAGATTGAGCGACCAGGTGCCGGACAGGGCGGGCCGCGGAGCGGGAGTTTGAGGCGTTTGTGTCAGAGCCGCGCGGCCGCCGGACCACGCGACCGACGCGGCAAGCAGAGCGCCAAGAAGAACATTGACGGCCATGTCGATCACTTCACAAGCAATGGGCTGGCGAGATCAGTCTACAACTCCCAAAAGACTCCCGGCGTATTTTATTGAGTCAAGAGTTTGGCTGCGCGGAAGAGCGAATCGGCTGAGGACAAGAGTACCCAGCGCAGCCGCTGCGGATAGTCGGGCGGCAGGTGATCGATGACCTCGCGCACCTCGGCCGCGGTCTGGACGGACTGATACCCGCTGAGCGCGGCGTCGGCCCAGCGCTTCGGGAAGAAAATGTCGCCAGTGCGCTGAATGTCTCGCACCATCTCGAGCGCGGGCTTGACGTATTTTTTCGACGCCGCGGCGCGAAGCGGATGGTTCAGGTACCGCATCGCGTCGAGCACCCAGGCTTCGTGCCGGCGATTGGCCACGTCCTTGAGACTGTCGAAGAACTTGTCGCGCACGGCTTGATCGCCGGAGACGGCCGGCATGACGAACAGAAATCGCGCTTTGCGGTCCGGATTGGTGAGGCGCGTGAGTTGCGTCTCGACGAGCGTCGGCGCGTCGGCGACATTGCGCACCGCCAGCTCGAGCGCGAGGTCCGCTTCGTCGTTTTCCGCGAGCGGCAAGCCTGGCACTGTGGTTTGGTGCGACCACACTTGCTCGAGCCACGCAACGGTCTCGGGCGTGGTCGCCACGCTGCGCAGTGCGTTGAACCATGGCGCCTTGCTGCTGGCGGTGACGGCGTGATCGAGCCCGGCGCGGAGGACCGCCTCCATCCTGGGTGCAACTGCAGCGCGATTGTCGGGCGCCGTGTACCGCCAGAACGCCGTGCGGAGGCTGTCGAGCAAGTGCTGCACGATGAGCTCGTCGGTCTCGGCCGGGAGGGCGGCGAGGAGCTCGTCGACGACTTTCGCTGGCGGCACGCGGCCTTCGAGCATCGTTTCCCACCAGGCGACGAGCGCCGCGCCGCGCGTCAGCGGATCGCGGATCGTGTGCAGCGACGTGGTCAAGTAGTCCAGCGTCGCGCGGTCGAGATCGAAGAATCCGTACCCGAGGCCGCGGCCGACGGGCAGCACCCACTTCGGCGCGGGCAGGCCAACGGCTTCGGGCACGGGCGTATCCACGCCGTTGAGCGTGACGTCGATGCTTTTACTCGCGGTCGCTCCGCCTACGAGCACCTGGAGCTTCTCGGTCCAGATGAGACTCCGGCCGCGCGCGTCCTCCTCGTGGAAGGACAGCCTCGTGATCTTCCCGTTGGCAACGTCGAGGTCCGTGCGAATCGTCGGCCGGCCACGCTCGTCGACCCACGCTTGGCTCCACGCCGCGAGATCGGCGGGCGTGCGAACGTCGAGAATGCTCACAAGATCCGTCCACGTCGCGTTGCCGTACGCGTGCGCCTTGAGGTACTCGCGCAAGCCATCGCGGAATTCGTCAGGCCCCATCAGCAGCTCGAGCTGACGCATGACGACGGGCGCCTTCTGATAAATGATGGCGCCGTAGAGCGTGCCGGCCTCGTCGAGGTTGGCGAGCTGCTGGCGGATCGGGTTGGCCCCGTCCGTGCGGTCGACGTCGTACGCGATGGGGTAGTTCTGGAACAGAAACCGCAGATCGTGGTTGACGGTCGGAAACGTCGGATTGACGATCTTTGCGGCCATGAAGTTCGCGAAGACTTCCTTCATCCACACGTCGTTGAACCACTTCATCGTCACAAAATCGCCGAACCACATGTGCGACGTCTCGTGCGAGATCGTGTTCGCGCGTCCGAGTAGCTGATTCTGCGTCGCCGACTCGTCGAGCATCAACGCGCTGGCGTTGTAAAAGACCGCGCCCGGATGCTCCATGCCGCCGAACTGAAACGCGGGAATCAGCACGAAGTCGAACTTGCCGAACGGGTACGGAATCGTCGTGTAGTCCTCGAGCCACGCGATGGCGTGCGCGTGGAGATCGAAGATGGCGGTGCGGTTGCGCGCCACCTTCGCGGCGTCCGTCTCACGGTGGAACATGCGGAACGTCCGCCCGTCGCGCTCCGCGGTTTCGATGCTGAACTTGCCTGCGGCAAACGCGAACAGGTACGTGGGAATCGGCTGCGTTTCGTCGAAAATGAGGCCGAGATGGTCGGCTGAGGACGTGCGTCCGGTTTCGCGGCCGTTCGACACCGCGACCCAGTCGGACGGCAGCTCGAGGCTCAGCCGCCAGCGGGCCTTGAGATCCGGTTGATCGAAGCAGGGCATCGCGAGCGACGCCCGCGCCGGCACGAACAGTGTGTACATGTAATCGTCGTTCCGGTTGAGCGATTCATCACCGGCGACGAAATCGATGTCGACGACGTTGTCGCCCGCCGCGAGATCGCGGGCGGGCAGCATCACGTGGCCGTTCTGCACGCGCGGCGTGAGCGCGTGGCCGTTCACCGTCACCTTCTTGAGATGATCGGACGGCTGCACGAAGTCCATCGCGAGCGGCGTCGTGCGATCCTGCAGCACGAACGACGTCGTCACATGTCCGGCGATCGGCTCGTCGCGCTTCGCGGGAATGTGAAAAATGAGCTCGTACTTGAGCGCAGAGACGCGCGCCGCGCGATCTTCGGCGAGTCCAAGCGGCACGCCCGGTGCCGGAGGCGGCGGTTCGCGGCGGAGCGTCACGTACACGACGGCGGCAACGAGGACGGCCACCGCCAGCAGGGCAGCGACGATGCGGCGAGCCACGGCGGCATTCTACCCGATGCGTTGCCGCGCGACCGCCGGCGGAACGACGGGGCGCGCTGCGTTCAATCCTGCCGCAAGGCGATGAGCGGATCGATTCTCGTCGCGCGCCAATCGCCGACAGGGTCCACGAGTGCGCTCGGAACTAGCGCGCTGACGCGAAAGCTTGCACCACGGCGTCGTACCCACGGCGAGCGCCATCCCGGAGAATCTCGGTGCGCCGCTCGAGCTTGCTGATCTCCAAGTCCTTCACGCGGATCGCCGCGACCTGCGTCCGGCCGGCCGGACCGATGCCCGCGTCGATTGATCGTACGAGCGCCGTGTACGGTGCGGCGCGGTTGAGATAGCTTGCCGCGAGCTCGGGCGAAAGCCGCCGCAGCCGCGGCGCGACGAAATAGCGATCGAACGCCGACGGCCGAGGCCGCATGCCGCCGCTCCGCGTCAGCAGCACGAGCGCGTGCGTGCACGCGTCGGCTTCGGCGCTCGGCAGCGGAATCGGCTCGGTCAGCGACGCGTCGAGACATCGGCTGCCGTTCACATCCACGGGCGGACCCGCCACGACCGGCATCGTCGCGCTCGCGCGCAGCGAGGCAATCAAACTCGCGCGATCGGGAAACGATTTGATCGCGATCGCGCGCCGCGCGGCGACATCCGTCGTCAGCACCGTGAGCGGCGACGGCGAGGCCAACACGCGATCGGCATCCAGCGGCTTGCGGCGCACCATCACGTCGTCAAGCAGAAAGCCCAAATCGACGATGGGCCGGCCGCTGATCACACGACCGAGATCGATGAAATGCCGGTTGTTGATGTCTTCGTAATAGATCGTCGTGCCCACCCGCGCCTGGCCCGCGAGAAAGTATGCGGCGTTGATCGCGCCGGCTGAGGATCCGTAGACGGCGTCGAACGCGTCGGTCAGACCAAGCTCTTCCAGCGCCGACACCATGCCAGCGGAGATCACGCCGCGCATCGCGCCGCCTTCGACGCACAGCGCGACACGTGCGCCATCGCCGTGCGGAGCGCGGCTGCCGCGCGCACGGCGGCTCAACAGAATCTCAAAGAGAGGTTCCAAGGGTTCCAGAAGGTTCGAACGGGCCCCTGAAGGGTCCTCATTTCTTGAAAATGCTCTTGGGGACCCGCACGTGCACGCCGACGTTCGGCAGATCGACAATCTGCGTGACGGCGACGTTGCCGGCGACGCTGATGAGCTGATACGCCTGCATGTTCGTGAGTCCCTTATTCAGGCCGACGAGATAGTCGATCATCTCCTGAATGGCCGTC
>CAYQRM010000157.1:0-11154 GCA_964419785.1 uncultured Solibacteraceae bacterium
GTCAGGACCATCGGCCACGACTGCTCGGCGGCCTTCAGATTCGCGCCGCCCATCCCGGCCTGCGCGAACATGAAGCCGTGGCCGGCGCCCTCGAAGATGTGCACGTCGTAACTTTTGCCGAGCTTCTTCATGACCTCTTGCGTCTCGGGCACTGTTGCGCCGATGCGCGCGTCGTTGCCGGCATACATGCCGAGCACCGGCGCCTTGAGGTTCGCGAGCGTCGTCTCCATCGTGTGATCGCCCGAACCGGGCGCCTGGCCGTAGAAGACGACGGCGGCGTTGAGATTGGGTTGATGCGCCGCGTACGCGAAGCTGCGCGCGCCGCCCCAGCAGAAGCCGATCACGCCGGTCTTGCCGTTCGATGACGGCAGTTTCTTACCGTAGTCCATCGCGGCATCGAGGCGCGCGTTGACGTCGTCATCGGTGAGCTTCTGAATCGCCTGTCCGACACCGCTCCCGAGGGCGACCGACCCTTCGCCATTGGGCGCCAGGCCCCAGAGAAAGTCCGGGACGATCGCGATGAAGCCGTCCTGCGCGAGCTGGTCGCCCATGGCGCGCGCCAAATCGCGCATGCCGCTGATGTCGAAAATCACGAGCACGACGCCGGCCTTGTCCGGCCGCTCGGGATAGACGACCCATGAGTTGAGCGGCTTGCCGTCGGCCATCTTGATGTCGACCCACTCGCCGTGACGCGTCGACTCCTTGAGCGCACGCGTCGCGTGATCGGGCGTGCCGGGCGGAATGGCGTCGTTCCACGGCACGTCGATCGGCGGCGGCTGTGGCGCGCCGCCCTGCCGCGCGCCTTGCGGCGGCGTTTGCGGATTCTGAGCGGAGAGCGGAACGGCCGCGATTGCCGCGAGGCCAAGCGCGACGAGTGTGCGAGTCATGAGCCGCCTGCCTTTCGATCTACTTGAGCTTGTCTTTGAAGAACGCCACGACGAGCGGCCACGACTCGGCGGTCGCTTTGTAGTTCGCCTCGGTCGTCTGCGCGCGCACGAAGCCGTGCGCCGCGCCATCGTACACGTGGAACTCGAACGGCTTGCCGAGCTTCTTCATCTCGTCGGCGATCGGCTGCGCCGTGCTCGTCACGCGATTGTCGCTGCCGCCGTAGAGCGCGAGGATCGGCGCCTTGATACTCGCGAGCCCACTGAGATCGGGCGTCGGCGATCCCGGCTGCGTCGGCGCGGGACCGTAGTACATCACCGCCGCGTTGAGCGCCGGTTGCCCGATCGCGAACGTCAGGCTCGTGCCACCGCCCCAGCAGAAGCCGACCGATCCGGTCTTGCCGTTCGATCGCGGCAACTTCTTGCCGTAGTCCATGACGGCGTTCAGTCTCGGGTTGCGGACGTCAACCGTGAGATTGCGAATTGCCTGGGTAGAACCTTGCGTGCCGAGCTCCGCGCTGCCCGTGCCGTTCGGCCCCATTCCCGACAGCAGATCCGGCGCCAGCGCGATGAAGCCGTCCGCGGCGACCTGGTCGGCCACCGCACGCACCCAGTCGGTGAGGCCGAATATCTCGTGGATCACGATGACGACCCCGGCCCTGCCTGAGCCGGCCGGCTCGACCATCCACGTCTTGATGACGGTCCCGTCGGCCATCTTCACATCGACCCAGCTGGCCTTGCGCGGCGACGCTCTGAGCGCCTCTTGCGGAATCGGGCCATTGCCCTGGCCGGTGTCGTAGGTCGGAATTGCGGGGTTCTTGGGCGGCGTGAACGCCGGGGCCTGCGGCTGCTGCGCCGCGACCGTCCCGCCCAGACACAACGCCGTCGCCAGCAGGAGAACTCTCTTCATCATGCCCTCCATTACGTCGTTCGGATGATTCCCCGGTACCAGGGGTGCCAAGTTTGTATCATTTTCCCGGATGCCCCGCGACACCCTCCTCGACTTCTTCGAGGATTTCGCTTCGTCGGACGACGTCTTCCTCGTTCACGACGATGGCTACCGCGTTCGACAGGCGACCTACCGCGAGGTGGCGTCAGCGTCGCGCGCATTTGCCGCGCGGCTCGCTGGAGCGAGCATCGGCCCGGACGACAAGGTCGCCATCTGGTCGGAGAACCGGATCGAGTGGGTCGTCGCGCTCTGGGGCTGTCTCCTGCGGCGCGTCGTGCTCGTGCCCGTCGATTTTCGCGCGTCGGGCGATCTGCTCGCGCGCATCACAGCGATTGTTCAAGCAAAGGCCGTGCTGCTCGGCGAAGAGACGCACGCCCCGGCGGGTCTCCCGGCGCCGACGTGGAACCTGACAGAGACGATCGCGGTCGGTCACATCAGCGGCCCCCCGCCTTCTGAAAACCGTGCTTCTGGGATCACCGCGTCCACCCTCGCCGAAATCATCTTCACCTCTGGCGCCACCGCCGATCCCAAAGGCGTGACGATCACGCACCGCAATCTGCTCGCGAACATCATCCCGATCGAGCGCGAGGTCCGGAAGTACCGCAAGTACGAGCGGCCGTTCCATCCGGTGCGTTTCCTCAATCTCCTGCCGCTCAGTCACATGTTCGGGCAGTCGATGGCGACGTTCGTGCCGCCGATGCTCGAGGGCACGGTCGTCTTTTCGCACGGCTACAGTCCGACGGAGATCCTTCACCAAATCAAGTCCCGGCGAATCTCCGTGCTCGTTTGCGTGCCGAAAGTGCTCGACGTGCTGCGCGAACACGTCGAGCGCGTCGTCCCGCTTGCCTCCGAGGCGGACGTGCTCGCCGACAAGCATTTCCTCTGGCGCTGGTGGCGCTATCGCACCGTCCATCGGCTCTTCGGCTGGAAATTCTGGTGCATGGTCTGTGGCGCGGCGCCGCTCGAGCCCGAGCTCGAGGCGTTCTGGCGCAAGCTCGGATTCCTCGTCGTGCAAGGCTACGGCCTGACCGAGACCGCGCCGATCGTCACGCTCAATCACCCGTTCAGCGCGTCGAAAGGATCGGTCGGCAAGCCGATCGAAGGCGTCGAGATCCGGATTGCCGACGATGGCGAGATCCTCGTACGCGGGGACAACGTGACGCAGGGGTACTACCGCGCCTCGGGCGCAATCGCCTCAGGCGATGCATCGGCGGAGTCCGCGGCGTTCGCGGACGGCTGGTTCCACACCGGTGACATCGGCGAGCTCGACGCGAGCGGCCGGCTCCTCATCAAGGGCCGCAAGAAGGAAATGATCGCGACGCCGCAGGGACTGAAAGTCTTTCCCGAGGACGTCGAGCGCGCGCTCCTCGCGCAGCCGGGCGTGAAAGACGCGGGCGTTGTCGGGCGCGTCGTCAACGGCGAAGAGCGCATTCACGCGGTGCTCGTGCTCGCGCCTGGCGCGGACGCCGACGCGATTGTTCGCGGCGCCAACGCGACGCTCGAAGATCATCAGCGCGTATGGAGCACGTCGATCTGGCCGGGCGACGCGCTGCCGCGCACCGAAGGCACGCAAAAGCTCAAGCGAAAAGAGCTGCAGCGGTGGGCGGCCGGCGCGGCGGGCGGCGCGCCGTCGACCGTCGGCCGCGGCACGACCGTCGAGGACGTGGTCTCGCGCTTCGTCGCGGGACGCGAGCTCACGCGCGACACCACGCTCGACGAGCTCGGCTTGAGCTCGCTCGATCGTGTCGAGATGCTGATGGCGCTCGAGGAAGCGTTTCAGGTCACGCTCGACGAATCGGCGCTCGCCGATGCGAAGACGATCGGCGACCTGGCGGCGCTGGTGCGGGCGGACACACTGCCCGCGAGTGCCTCCGCAGATCAACTTGGAGCCCAGGCCTCAGAACACAAGACTGCCGGAGAGCCAATCGCGTTCCCGTCTTGGAATAGGTCGCGCTTCTCGTGGTTTCTGCGTCGCATCAGTCTGCCGACGTGGATCTTGCCGCTCGCCCGCGTGTTCTTGAAGCTCGACGTCGTCGGACTCGAGCATCTCGCGAAGATCGACGGGCCGGTGATCTTCGCGTCGAATCATCAGAGCCACATGGACACGCCGGCGATCTTTCTCGCGCTGCCGCCGCGCTGGCGGTACCGCGTCGCACCGGCGATGGCCAAAGAGTTCTTCCGTGCGCACTTCTATCCGCGCGAGTTCTCGCGCATGGCGTGGTTCACCAACAGCCTCAACTACTATCTCTCGTGCATGTTCTTCAACGCGTTCCCGCTGCCGCAGCGCGAGGCTGGCACGCGGCAGACGCTGCGCTACATCGGCGAGATCACCGCCGAGGGGTACTCGATCCTGATCTTTCCCGAAGGCGCGCGACATCCGACGGGCGAGATCGACCGGTTCCGGCCCGGCGTCGCGATGATTGGCGCCCGCCTCGGTGTGCCCGTCGTCCCGGTCCGCCTCGACGATGTGGACAAGGTGCTCGATCCGCACTGGAAGTGGCCCAAGCGCGGGCCGGTCCGTGTCTCGTTTGGCGAGCCAATCAACCTGACTGGCGACGACTACGTCGCGCTCGCACAGAAGGTGGAGACGGGAGTCAGGGAACTCGCGCCGGGAACCAAGGTGCCAAAAGCTTAGCTTTCTTGCCTGGTGCCAGAGGCGATCTTGGCCGCTCTGCTATGCTTGTACGGTTGAAAGGACAGCGAATTTGAGCAAGGACGACTTGATTGATGTGCAAGGCACCGTCGTGGCGGTGCACAGCGGCGGCCTGTATCGCGTGCAGGTGGATTCGGGCCAGGAAGTGCTGGCCCAGTTGAGCGGGCGGATGCGCCGCTTCCGCATCAAAGTCGTGCCCGGGGATCGCGTGACCGTCGGCGTCTCGCCGTACGACCCGGTCCGGGGCATCATCACGTTCCGCGCTCGATAGCTTCGAGCATTCTTGACCACAGAACATAAACCTCACCAACCCGCGCCTCGTCGACGGCGGCGTGGTCGCACGGCCGCGCGACGCCATGGCGGACCGCCGATGCGGGCCGTCTCGCCGACGCCGGCGCGCGAGTCGGCGCCGTTCGATCCTGCGCCAGTCCCGTTCAGCGCGGTCGTCAACGAGCCGGCCCTGCTCGACGCGCTCCTCCAGCGCGGCTACGAACAGACGACGCCGATCCAGAGCGCCGTGCTCCCGTACGCGATGGCCGGGCGCGACGTCATCGGCTGCGCGGAAACCGGGACAGGCAAGACCGCGGCGTACGTGCTGCCGGTGCTCTCTCGATTGATCCGTGAAAATCGCGAGGCCGGACCGCGCAAGTCGCACCATTCGACGCGCGCACTGATCCTCGCGCCGACACGCGAGCTCGCCACGCAAATCGACGACGAGATTCAAGGCTTCGCGTATCACGCCCCCGTCGCGAGCGCAGCCGTCTATGGCGGCGTGCCGATGGGGCCCCAGGAGCGCTCTTTGCGCGCCGGGGTCGACATCGTCGTCGCCACACCGGGACGACTGCTCGATCACATGCGGAGCAACGTCGGCGACTTCTCGAAGCTCGAAGTCTTCGTGCTCGACGAAGCCGACCGCATGATGGACATGGGCTTCTGGCCCGACGTCCGCAAGATCGCCGAAGCGCTGCCGGCCACAACGTTGCGCCAGACGATGCTCTTTTCGGCGACGATGCCTGAAGAAGTGATGCGGTTCGCCGACGCGCTCGCGCCAAACGCAGTGTTCGTCCAGGTCGGATCGCGGCGCGGCCCGGCAAAATCGATCTCGCACGAAGCGCGCGTGCTGCCCGCGCGCGAGAAAGTCGCGTTCCTCGCCAAGTACCTGCGACGCGTGCGGGAGCCGGCGATCGTGTTCGTCAACACGAAGATCGGCGCCGACCGGCTTGCGCGTCAGCTCTCGGCGTCCGGCCTGCGCGCGGCGGCGATCCATGCGGATCGTTCGCAAAAGGATCGCACCGCCGCGATGGAAGATTTCCGCACGGGCCGGACGCGGATTCTCGTCGCGACCGACGTCGCGGCGCGCGGCATCGACATCGACGACGTCGGACTCATCGTCAACTACGAGGTCCCGCACGGCCTCGATTCCTACGTTCATCGCGTCGGCCGCACGGGCCGCTACGACTCGACCGGCCACGCCCTGACGCTCGCCGACCCCTCCGAACGCCACGACCTCGAAGCGCTCGAAAAAGCGTTTGGATTGAAGTGGGGGACGGGGGATTTTTCCACAGATCAAGGCACTTAGGAGCCGGAGGTCGGACTTCCGCGCGCCGTACACCGGCAACCGGAGGCGACGCCCATTGCTGACCGAGCGCCTCGCCCGCGTGTTCTACCCACACGGCGCACGGCGGCGCGTGCTGCGAGGCCCGGCCTGCGGCCGAGAGTTCATCGTCGCCCCGGGAATCGGGCTGAGCTACGCGCTCGGCCGCGCGGCGGTGGCCCCGGCCGTCTTCGCACAATTCGTGCGACCCGGCGCGTGCGTGTTCGACGTCGGCGCGAACAAGGGTCAGATGACGCTCATCTTCGCGAACCTCGTGGGACCCTCCGGGCGGGTGATCGCGATCGAGCCCGCTCCGGCGGAGTTCGCGAGCCTTGCGCGCAACGTCGCGATCAATCAGCTCTCTCACGTGCGCCCGATGAACGCGGCTGCGGCAGACGCGGCCGGCACGCTCCCCTTCACGTATTCGTCGGCCCGACCGACACAAGGCAAGCTCGCCGACGTCGAGCGCACCTATGTGATTCCCGACGCCGAGACCATCGCGGTGCCGGCCATCACGCTCGATTCGCTGCTCGCAACCGAACCGGCGCCGGCGCTGATCAAGATCGATTGTGAAGGCGCCGCCGCCGCGGTCTTGCGGGGCGCGCGACAGCTCATCGCCGCATGGCGACCGACGATCTATCTCGAGCTGCACGGCCCGGACGAACAGGCCGGCGTCCGCGACGAACTGCTGACACGCGGCTACGTTGCTGAGACGCTCGACGGCGAGCGCGTCGCCGATCCCACCGTCGGCTGGCACAGCCCGCTGGTCTGCCGTGCCGCATCACAACGGACGTGACCTCATGAGCGTCGCCACCCACCTCGGCATCCACCTTCGTGATTACGACGCGATGATCCGCACCTTCATCCCCAACTACGCGGAAATGCTCGACCAGGCCGCGTCGGCGCTGACGCTCATCGATCGTCCGAAGGTGATCGTCGATCTCGGGGTCGGATCTGGCGCGCTCGCGGCGCGAAGTCGCGAGGTCGCGCCAGGCGCGCGCGTCGTCGGAATCGATTTGGACGCGGACATTCTCGCGCTCGCGCGCCGGCGCCTTGGCGCGCGCGTCCACACAATCGCCGGCAATTTCCTGGCGATGCCGCTTCCGCGCTGCGACGCGATCACCGCGTCGTACTCGCTGCACCACATCCGCACGCGGCGGCAGAAGGCCGCGTTCTACCGGCGCTGCCGCGCCGCGCTCCGACCCGGCGGATTGATGATCATCGCGGACTGCTGTCCCGCCTCCGACGCGCGCCTCGTCGCGCGCGGCCGGCGCGCGTGGCGCGCCCATCTCGAGCGCAGCTACTCACGCACGAAGGCGGAAAGCTACTTGCGGGCGTGGGCGGAAGAAGATTTCTACGTGCCGCTCGATGTTGAACTCGATTTGCTGACGCGCGCCGGATTCACGGCCGACGTGAGCTGGCGCCGCGCCTCGTTCGCCGTCATCGTCGCCGCGAGATGATCAAAGCGAAAAGTATGCCGGGAATACTTTCAGTGTCCTCTTTCGTAGAAAGTAGTCCCGGCATACTTTTCGCTAGTCGCTAGTCCGAAAACTCCTTCGCCAGCTCGGCGAACTCACCCTCGGGCGCGAGCTCTCGGTATTGCTTCCAGTGCGGCTTCGCCTCGATCGAGCGGCCGAGCTTCTCGAGGGTGACCGCCAGATAGAAATGCGCTTCCGGATAGCCCGGATTGATCGCGAGCGCGTCGCGATACGCCGCCACCGCCTCGGGATAGCGCGCGAGATCGTGATGAATGTTGCCGAGGTTGAACGACGCCTCGAAGCATTCGGCGTCGACGCGCGCCGCCTTCTCGTAGAGCGCCTCGGCTTCGACCAGCTCGTCCCGCTCGTAGTGGATGTTCGCCAGATTGACGAGCGCCGGCACGAGGTGCGCGTCGAAGAGCAGCGCGCGCCGATACGCCGCCGCCGCGGCCTCGAGATTCCGCTCTTCTCCGTCGTCGAGCTCGGCGCCCTCGAGGAAATACTTGGCGGCAAGCGCGTAGTTGGCTGACGCCAGCTCCTGCGCGTGCTCCGGGGGAAAGAGCGTCGGTTCCTGTCTTGGCGCCGGCAGCGAGACGACGCGGGCCGGCAACCGTTCGGATCGCGGCGGCTGAAAGTCGAAGGCGAGCTGTCCGCGATCGGCCGACGCCAGATCGCGCAGCACCGAGCCGAGCGACACGCCGCGCTGGAGCTCGCCGGCCGCTTGTTTGACGACGTGGAGCTGCGTAAAGGCGTAGCGTCCAGCAACGGGATGGATCAAGCCGAGCTTCTCGAAATAGCGCAAGTGCTCGTCTCGAATAATCGGATACATTCCGCGCAGATCGCGCGCCGAGAAGTAGCGCGCGCGCAGCGTCTCGACGTCCGGCAGTCCCGCCTCCCGGCACAGATCGTCTTCCGAGAGCACGCGGTGCACGTTTGGCGGCAGCTCCGGCACCTCGCCGCCCATGACGACGACCGTCGTGCGCGGCGTGATGTCCGGGGAAAAGGTGCCGCCGAGCCGCTCGACGATCGAGCGAGTGTCGCGCCTGGACAGCAGGCTCAGCTTGCCGACAAGCGCGACCTGCTGTCCGGCGAGCGAGCGCTCAGCCGGGAGTGAAACGGAGGCAGACACAACAACGATCGCGACAAGATTTGGCGGAGCGGGGCAAAAAGTCAAGGGTGCGGACTCAACGGCAGTTCTCTCCCCAGACCTCCGGTATCATCTTGCGATGCTGCTGGCCGCCGACATCGGGGGCACGAAGACCCTGATGGGCCTGTATCGCGCGCACGACGAGCGGCCGCAGTCGCAGGTCGTCCGCGAGTATGCCACGCTCGACTTCGACAGCCTCGATGACATCGTCGGCACGTTTCTCGAAGAGACGGGCACGCGTGACGTGGACGCGGTGTGCGTCGGGGTCGCAGGCCCGGTGACGGGCCTGGTCGCGCGGCTGACGAACGTGCCGTGGCTCGCCGATCTCGCGGTCGTCGCCGAGCGCCTCGATCACTGCCCCGTGCAGCTCTTGAACGACCTCGAGGCGATGGCCTATGCGGTGCCCGTGCTCGAGCCGGACGAGCTCGCCGTGCTGCAAGAGGGCGTCGCCGTCCCGACGGGCAACGCCGCCCTCATCGCGGCCGGCACCGGGCTTGGCGAGGCGCTCTTGCACAACGTGAACGGCCGGTTTCTGCCGTCGGCGTCCGAGGGCGGCCACGCGGATTTCTCGGCGCGCACCGCCCGCGAGCTCGCGCTCGTCGGGGAGCTCGGCAAGGTTTACGGCCGCGTCGACAACGAGCGCGTGATTTCCGGCCCGGGGCTGGTCAATCTCTTCCGTTTCACGCACGGCCGCCAGAATGGCGCCATCGCGTGCGATTCGGTGCATCCGCGCATGGACCCGTCCGAGCTGCCCGCGGCGATCAGCGCGAGCGCCTTGGAGGGCCGCTGCCCGCGGTGTGCCGACGCCCTCGAGATGTTCATCGAAGCCTACGGCGCCGAAGCGGGCAACCTCGCGCTTCGCTCGGTCGCCACCGCCGGCCTCTACATCGGCGGCGGCATCGCGCCGAAGATCCTGTCCGCGCTCGAGCAGGGGCCGTTCCTCGAAGCGTTCTGTGGCAAGGAGCCGATGGTGGACTTGCTGCGGACCCTTCCTGTCTCGGTCATCCTCAATCCGGCAGCGGGGTTGGTTGGCGCCGCCGTGCGAGCGGCCACGCTCGTGCACTCGTAGCGGATCGCGCGACGCGGCGCGCCGCTGTCACTTCTTCGTCAGCGACTCCAGAAAGGCGTGCGCCTTGTCGCTTTTCGGATCGAGATCAATCGCCTTCTGTGCTTCACGAATCGCATCGTCTCGCCGGCCGACGCTCGAGAGCGCCACGGCGTAGTTGAGGTGCATGCTCGACGAGGTCGGCGCGCGGCGCACGGCTTCCTCGAATGGGCCGACCGATTCCGTAGGACGGCCGAGCACCGCCCAGGTCAGACCAAGCCGCTCGTAGTCCTGCGCGTCGCCGCTCATCTCAGCCGCGCGTTTCCACGCCGTCACGCTCAAATCGACGCGCCCGACGTTGACGAGGCCAACGGCAAACTCGCGCGCCTGATCGGCGGTCCAACGCGATGGATCGAGCGTCTGCACCATCCGGTTGGCGTCGTCGCGACGACCGAGCCGCGAGAACGACAGCACGAGGATGCGCGTCGCCGCGTCGCCCAGCGGTCCGGAGCGCGCCTGCTCGAGCTCGGTGACGGCATCGTTGTCCCGCCCGGCCGCGAACATCGCTCGGCCAATCCCGAAGTGCAGAGTGCTGTCGTTCGGCGCCAGCGCGAGCGCCGCGCGATACTCGACGATCGCGTCCGACGGTCGATTCATCGACTCGTACAGTTGACCAACGCGATAGTGCACGCCGGCGGGATTCGGGTGATGCGGCAACGCCTTCGCGAGCCAGGTGTCGCCTTCGGGACCGAGACCGGTGCGGATGTCGAGCAGTGCGGTTCGCACTTGCTCCTCCGCACGACCATCATCGCGGCCCGTCGGCCATCCAACAATGAGCCCGAGCAGGACCGTGGCCATGACCGGCTGCACGAGTTGAGCAAAATTTCGCTCGCGGAGACGCGCGAACATCCATGCCGCGCCCGCGCCGGCGGGCACAAGCAGCGCGACCTGGAGCGGCAGCCGCAGCGGTGACGTGACGTAGAAGAGAACAATCGAGATGAGCGTGAGCGGCACGTACATCGCCCACATCCAGTAGCCGCGACGCTCGCGCGGCCGCGCGACGACCAGCCCGACCAGCCCGAGCGGCACGACGAGCACGGGGCCGACAAAGCACAACGTGAGTGCGCCGATCAAATCGCGCGAGAAGAACACGAAGCTGTGCGTCACCGGCAGAAACGTCGCCGCGACCGCCAGCCGCGTCTTGATCGCGAGCAGGCGCAGGTCGGCCAGCGGATGCGCCTTCACCCAATCGAGCGATTGATTCAGGAAGTAGCGCGACGTCTCGCCTGCCGAGGCGTTGTGCCCCAACGCCGCGGTCGCCACCGATGGCGCCTGCAGCCATCGACCCGCGATCGACGGATCGACGCCGCGAGCAGTCTTGAGCGTCCCGTCAGCGTCCGCGTT
>CAYQRM010000158.1:0-38705 GCA_964419785.1 uncultured Solibacteraceae bacterium
CTCGTCGGCGGCAGCGTGCGCGATTTGATCCTGGGGCGGCGCCCGAAGGACTTCGACATCGGCACGAGCGCGCATCCGTACCAGATCAAGAAGCTCTTCCGAAACTGCTGGATCATCGGACGGCGCTTCAGGCTCGCACACATCAAGTTCGGAACGAAGACGATCGAGGTCGCGACCTTCCGCAAGAATCTGCCGGACGCGCCCGCGGACGCAGCCGTCGATGAGGGCGCCGTCGTCGTCGCGTCGTCGTCCGCGCCGCCGGAAAAGGGCGCGCCCGCGGCGGCCGGTGGAGCGCACGGCCATTTCCATCACGACAACACCTTCGGGACCGCCGAGGAGGACGCGTTCCGGCGCGACTTCACGATCAACGGCCTCTTCTACGACATCGGAACGCACGCGGTGATCGACTACGTCGGCGGCCTGCACGATCTCGAACGCCGGCTGATCCGCTCGATTGGCGATCCGCGCGTGCGGTTCGTCGAAGATCCCGTGCGCATGTTCCGCGCAGCCGTGCTCGGAGCGAGGCTCGGTCTCGACCTCGACGCCGACGTCACGGCGGCGATCGCCGAGCACCGGAGTTTGATCCTGAAGGCTTCGCCCGCTCGTCTGCTCGAGGAGTACTACAAGGTGCTGCGCTCGGGCGCGGCAGAAGCCAGCTTCCGCGCGCTCGATCGCCTTCGCCTGCTCGAGCTCATCACGCCGGAGCTGCGATCTCCCTCAGCGGCCGTGTGGACGTCGCTTCAGCGGATCGATCGATACCGCCAGCGCTTCGAAGCGATCCCGCCAGAGCTGACGAACACCATCCTGATCGGCGCGCTGCTCGTGCCCACCGGCGCGCTCAATCGACGACAGCATGGAGGCGAGCCAAGCGACCCGAAGAAGGAGCGCGTCAGTTTCGGCATGCTGCCCGTCGCGCGCAAGGACATCGAGCGGCTGCGCCAGGCGATGCAACTTCTGCCGCGTCTCACCGAACCCCAGCTGCCGCCGCGCGTCGCGCGCAGCCTGCCCCATCGTCCGGCCTTTGACGATGCGCTGGTGTGGCTGGACGTTTTCGGCGACGCACTCGACGCGGTCGAGCGCTGGACGCAAGCGAAACAGGAGCGCGGCCATCGCCCGCACCACGGCCGCCACGGCGGCCAGCACGCGCAGCATGCGACCGGTCACGCGGCCCCTCAGGCGCCCCATCGTCCGGCCGGCGAGGCCGACGGCAACGTCGCCCCTGGTCATCGCCGACGCCGTCGTGGGCGAAGACGTCGGGGACGGCGACAGGGCGAGCCGGGTTAAGTTGGAACTTGGCGCGTTATCTGACGAACCACGTAAGTCCTGCCCGAAACGCGCGTCCGGGCGCGATCGTGACGAGCGGCGTGCGGCCAGTTTCGATCCGATTGTCGAGAGCGTTCTCGAGTACGACCTCCCAGCGGACGCGTCGAATCCGGCCCATCACCTGCAAGTCGAACTGCGACGCGCTCGCGAGCAGAAACTGATTCCGGTCGTCGTCAAACTGGGTCGATGTGCCGCGCCAGAGCATCGACGCGGTGGTGCCGTGCGGCAGCATCCAGTCGACCGTGAGCGATCCGGCGGCGCGCGGGACTTGCGGCAGGCGGTTGCCCTCGAGCGCGGGCTCGGTTGAGTTGCGAAACGTCGCGTCGGCGAACGCGCCCGAGGCGCGGACGCGCAATGACGCGACCGGCCGCACTTCGAAGTCGAGCTCGAACCCCGTCGAGTGCGCGTCGCCGGCGTTCTGCCGCTGGCGCGTGATGAGCGCGCCGGTCGAGATCGTCACGTTGGCGATCGCATCGTCGACGACCGTCCAGAATCCGCCGGCCGACACGAGCCACTTGGCGCCGGTCAGGCCCACGGCAACGTCCGCGGACTTGGCGCGCTCGGGCAGAAGATTTGCGTTCGCGCGCGTGAGCACGTTGCCGACCTGAAAGTTGCGGACCAGCTCGTTGAGCGTCGGCCATCGATGGCTGCTCGCGACCGAGCCGCGCAGAAACGCGGTCGGTGAAAGCTGGTACGTCGCGCTCGCGCGGCCGACCGTGGCTTGATCGCGGTCGTTCGCCATCGTCGGGGCCGCGCGCCATTCGTGACGAATACCGGCGGCGAGACTCAGCCGCGTGGCCGGCGCGACACCGGCCTGCAGGCCGACGGCCTCCGAGTCATCGCGCAGGTCCTGGGTCGTCGTGCCCGCCGTTCGCGCGTCGGAGAAATCGACGCGCGCGCGTGTGAGCACGGCCGTGGCGAGCAGGTGCCCGCGCGGAACATCGCGTCCAACTTCGACGACCCCGCGCGTGGTGGTGCCGTCGGTGTTCTGCGTCGAGGTCAGCACCTCGGAGGTCCGCGCCGCATTCACGGTCGTAAACGTCTGGTAGAAGCGATTCGGGCTGACCGACAGCCGCGCGGCGAACGTCATGTGCTCGCCGGCCGTATCGTACGCGCCAGCGCCCGTGCCGCCGCTCATCCGATTGCGCTGAAGCACGGTGCCGTTACCGCGATCGTCCGATCCGCCCCAGCCGGTGAACGTCAGTTTCTGGCCTGTGGAGCCGAACACGAGACGGCCGAACGCGTTCGCCCAGGCTGCGTCCGTCGGCTGATCGACGGGCCCGCGCGATTCTGGCGCGAGCGGAATCGTGCCGTCGGTCCGAAACCAACTCGCGGCGCCGTAGGCGGACGCGCGGCCAATGCGCGCGCCGATACCAAGATCGACCGAGCCGACACGTGGCGTGCCGGCGTCGCCGCCGAGCGAGAGCGCGGTGATGTCGTTCGGCGGCACGATGCTGATGAGGCCGCCGAGAGCGTCGGTGCCGACCGCCTGTCCCATCGCACCGCGGTCGACGTCGATGCGCGCGATTGCTTCGGTGGGCACGCGCGTCCACGTCACCCAGCCGCCGAAGCCGTCGTTGAGCGGAATGCCGTCGAGCATGACGAGGCCACGGCTCGAGCCAGACGCCGACAGACCGCGCAGCGTGACGCCGTCAGTCGTCGGATTGGCCGCCCGCGACGATGACCGGCGGTACAGGGAGAAGCCGGAGATGACGCGCAAGGCCTCGTCGGTGGTCACGGATGGAATCTGATCGAGGTCCGCGCGCGTTAGCACGGTCGTGCCGGTCGCCGCATCGCGGAACGTCGGCTCGCGATCGGCGCTCACAAGGACCGACTGCGTCACGACGGCGGGCGACAGGATGATGTCGATCGACGTCACGTTCACCGTGCGGCGCACGCTGTCGAATCCGCGCGCCGAGACGTCGATCTCGACCGGGAGCGTGAGGTCCGCAATCGAGAAGCGCCCGGACGCGTCGGTGACCGCGCCGCTGCCCGCCTTGGAGACGACCGTCACACGCGCCCCCTGGATCGGCGCGCCGTCGGGGCTGTGAACGGTCCCGCTCAGCGTCGTCGATGGCGCTTGAGCGAACGCGGCGCTATGAAGCGCAAAGGCGAGGAGGCAGCAGGCGAGCAACGCGCTATCCGTTCTTCTTCTCGAACTCCCTCATGAATTCCACGAGCGCCTTGACGCCCTCTTCCGGGAACGCGTTGTAGATCGACGCGCGCATGCCACCGACCGAGCGGTGGCCTTTGAGCCCGTCGAAACCCGCGGCCGTCGCGTCCTTCGCAAATTTCGCGTCGAGCTCCTCGGTCGCCAGCTTGAACGTGACGTTCATCAGCGATCGGCTGTCCTTGTCGGCGTGAGGCTTCCAGAACGACGAGCGATCGAGCTCATCGTAGAGCACTTTCGCCTTACGCTCGTTGACGGTTTGAATCGCCGCGAGCCCGCCGATGCCGACGAGCCACTTCATCACGAGCCGCAAGATGTAGACGCCGAACACCGGCGGCGTGTTGTACATCGATCCGTTCGCCGCTTGCGTCTTGAAGTTCAGCATCGTCGGCAGCGTGTCCGCCGAGCGCGCGAGCAGATCGTCGCGGACGATGACGACAGTGACGCCGGACGGTCCGAGATTCTTCTGCGCGCCGGCGTAGATCAGACCGTACTTCGCGACATCGATCGGGCGCGAGAAGATGTCCGACGATGCGTCGCACACGAGCGGGACGGCGCCGACGTTCGGCTCGCCGGCGCGCCACTCGGTGCCATGAATCGTGTTGTTCGACGTCATGTGCACGTACGCGGCATTCGTCGTGAGCTTGAGCTCGTTCTGCTTCGGGATGCGCTTGAAGTTGCCGTCTTCGGTCGACGCGGCGACGTTCACCGCCCCCACGCGTTTGGCCTCCTTCATCGCTTTCTTCGCCCAATCGCCGGTGATGATGTAGTCGGCCGTCGCGCCGGGCGTCAGCAGGTTCATTGGCACCATCGAGAACTGCATGCTCGCGCCGCCCTGCAGAAACAAGATCTTGTAGTTGTCCGGGATGCCGCCGAGCTTGCGCATGTCCGCTTCGGCGCCCTGGATGATCGAGTCGAACGTCTTCGATCGGTGACTGATCTCCATCACCGACATGCCGACGCCCGGCAGCGCGACGAGATCGCGCTGCGCTTCCTCGAGCACCGGCAGCGGCAGCACGGCAGGGCCGGCCGAGAAGTTGTAGATGCGTTTGATAGCGGTGGTCATGGGTTGCCTCAGTTCACTGCGTTTGGTGCGCGACCGGTCTCCGTCCAGACTTTCACGATGCGCACGGCTTCGGCGGCGATGGCTTCCTGCGCTTGATCGGTGGACGCCCCAATGTGGTGCGTGCCATAGACGCCCGGTTCCTTGACGATGGGATCGGCGAACTCCGCGGTCGCGGCGGCAGGCTCGGCCGCGAAGACGTCGAGTCCCACGCGCAGCTTGCGCTCTTTGATCGCCGCGGCGAGCGCCGTGTGATCGATTATCTCGCCGCGTGCGGTATTGATCACGAAGCTGCCCGGCTTGAGCCTCGACAACACCGCCGCGTTGACGAGACTCCTCGTCTCGGGCGCCAGTGCGAGATGAATGCTCAGGATGTCCGAGCGCGCGGCGACGTCGGCCGGGGACGGCGCGAGGTGAATGGGTACGAGTCGCGCGGCCTGCTCGAGGCCGAGATCAGCGGCCTCTGTGGCGCTCATCCCACGGTCAAGCCCATTGAAGCGTCGGCTCCAGACGACGAGGTGCAGGCCGAAAGCGGCGGCGCGCCGCATGACTTCGCACGCAATCGCGCCCGTCCCGAGAATTCCCATCGTCAAGCCGTACAACCCGCGCGCCTTCGAGTACTCCTTCTTGTTCCACCTGCCGGCGCGAAGATCGGCGACGGCGTCCGGAACGCGACGATCGAGCGCGAGCAAGAGCGCCATCGTGAGCTCGGCGACGGCGATCGAGTTCTTGCCCGGACAGTTCGCGACTTGAATGTGCCGCGCGGTGGCCGCTTTGACGTCGATCGTGTTTACGCCGGCGCCCGCGCGCACGATGAGCTTGAGCGACGGTCCCATCGCGGCCTCGACAACCTTCGTCGACCGCACGACGAGAATCTCCGGCATCTTCGACGCGACGGCCTCGACGAGCGTCTGCTCGGTGAGGTCGGGCTCGTTCACGACCTCGCAGCCGAGCGCCTTGAGTCCGTCGATACCGCTTTGTTCGAATTTGTCGGCGATGAGAACTCTCATGGTGTCGGTGTCTGGTGTCTGGCGATCAATCAATGTTCAGCGTCGATCGTGCCGAGGGGGACCGGCCCCGGCTTGCGCCCATCGGGGCCAGGCCCTTGGCTCATTTCAAGGTCAAATCAAGTGCACGACCAGCCCGTCCCGCAGCTTCGGCTCGAACCAGGTCGACTTGGGCGGCATGATACCGCCAGCGTCGGCGATCGACATCAAGTCGTCGATGCCGACCGGATAGAGCGAAAACGCGACGGCCGCACGGCCGCTCGTGACCAGCCGCTCGAGCTCGGCGGTCCCGCGGATACCGCCGACGAAGTCGATGCGCTTGTCCGTGCGCGGATCGCCGATGCCGAGGTGCGGCTCGAGCACGAGTCGCTGCAGCCGCTCGACGTCGAGCGCGTCGGCGCGCGGCGTGCCGGCCGGCACGGGTGGCAGCGTCAACGTGCGCCAGCTCCCGTCGAGATACATCGCGACCTCCCCGCGCCGAGCGGGCGTCGAGGCGCCGGCCCCGGCGTGGACCATGGCGCCAAGCGCCGAGACGAACCCTGCGGGCGTCTTGCCACCGAGATCCTTCACGACTCTGTTGTAGGGCAGGATGCGAACGTCCCGATCGGGAAACGCGGTCGCGACGAACGTTCCGGCCTCACGTGATTGCGGCAACGCCGCGTGGGCGCGCGACGCGCTCGCCGCACGATGATGCCCGTCCGCGATGTAGAGCGCCGGCAGCGCGGCAAACGCCTCGACGAGCGCGCCGAGGTCGTCGCCGCTCACACGCCACATCGTATGCGCCACCTCGTCGCTCGCCGTGAAATCGTAAAGCGGCCGGCTCGCCGTGACGCGCCGCGCGATCGCGTCCACCGCCGGCGACGCGTGATACGTCAGAAACACCACGCCCGTCTGTGCCCGGAGCTCCGTCATGTGTCGCGTGCGATCGTCTTCCTTGTCCTTGCGCGTCCGTTCATGTTTCTTGATGAGTCCGCGATCGTACTCGTCGACTGAGAAGACGCCGGAGAGGCCCGTCTGCTCGTGCGTCCCCATCCGCAATCGGTAGAAGTAGAGCGACGGCTCGTCCTGCACGAGCGGCGCGGCGCGCTTCAGCTCCTCGAAGTTGCGCACGGCTTGCGCGTAGACGCTCGCGTCGTACGGATTGGTGCCGGCCGGCAGATCGATTTCCGGCCGCGTGACGTGCAGAAAACTGAGCGGATGGCCCGCGGCGAGCGCGCGGGCTTCGTCAGTGTTGACGACGTCATAGGGCACCGACGCGACGTCGGCGGCAACGTCCGGCGCCGGCCGAAGCGCGCGGAAAGGAGCGAGGAACGACATGACGCTACTTCACGCGACCCGGCTGCGCGTCCGGCGCGTGCGCCGCCGCCGCGGCCAGCCGATCGCGCATCAACCCCATCGTCTCGTCACGCGCGCGCGTGAATTCGGCGAGCGCCTCCGGCGCGATCGGCACGCCCGGCGGCATGTGGCTCAGCTCGACGAGCGGATTGACGTGCACGCCGCTCTTCAGGATCCGATAGTCGAGGTGCGGGCCGGTCGCGGCGCCGGTCATCCCGACGCGCCCGATGAGCTGGCCCTGCTCGACGCGTCCGCCCACGCGCAGATTCGGCGCGAACGCGGACAGATGCAAATACTCGGTCTCGTACCCGCCGCCATGACGGAGCTTGATCATGCGACCGGCATCGCCCGCCCAACCCGCCGACTCGACCACGCCCGACGCGACGGCCATCACGGCCGTGCCAATCGGCGCGCCGTAATCAACACCCAGATGCGCGCGGACGTCGCCGTAGACGGGATTGACGCGGCGATACGAAAAGCGGGACGTCACGCGCGGCTCGAACGGCAGCGGCGAGCGCAGGAACTGGCGCTTCAGCGATCGTCCCTGCTCGTCGAAGTACGCACGCTTGCCGTCACTGTCGGGATACAAAATCGCGGTCACGCTCCGGCCGCCGGTGTGCAACACGGCCGCTCTTACGTCGCCGTAGCTCGACGGACCGCCGTCGCGCGTCACACGTTCGAACAACACCTCCAGGCGATCGCCCGGCTGCAGATCGGAGTTGAAGTCGACCTCGCCGCCGAAGATCTCCGCGAGCTGCAGCGCGAGCTGGACGCCCTCGCCCGCGGCGTCGAACGCGCCGACGATCGACGAGTGCGCGCGCGTGATCTCCGCGTCGAGCGCGGCCACTTCGACGATCTTCGCCACCGCCACGACTTCGACATCGAATGGTGGCTGCCCCTGCAGAACGGGCGCGTTGAAGACGACCCGGAGCAAGCGATCGGGATCGATCGGATAGCGGAACTCGCGAAGCAGACCATCCAGCGTGCGCGTGAACCGGTACGTCTCGCCGGCGCGCAGCTGCCGCGGATTGAACACCTGCCGCACGGCCGTGATGATCGATGCCGTCAGCTCGGCCGGAACATTGTTTTGACGCAGCAGCGTTTCGAGCGTCGCGTTCGCGGGCACGCGACCCATGGTCTCGTTCGTCTCGCGCACCAGCGCCACGTCGCGCGCCGCGTGCGCAGGCGCGGACCGATCGGATGTGGCGTGGCAGGACGCCAGCAGGCCGCTCACGAGGCAAATGGCGACACTTCGCACCCGCGCCCGCCGACTCCCCAACGTTCCGACTTCCCGACTTGCCGACGTCCGGACGTGCGGTCTCACCGCGGCTGGCTCGACGGTGGCACTTTTCCAAGCGCGCGCAGGTACGTCACGAGATTGCCGTAGTGCTCGCTCTCGTGTCCGATGTTCGCGACGAGCGCGCCCAGCTTCGTGGTCGTGTTGCCGAACGCCTTCGCTGGATCGCCTCCATTGTGATCGTTCACCTGATTGAAGGCTTTGTCACAGTACGCAAAAGATGCCGCGAGGACCTTTTGCATCTCGACCTTGCTCGTCACCGTCTCGAAGTTTTCGCCCTTCGGTCCCTTTTCGGGCGGCGAATCGAGCCCCATCGCCGATCCACAGTACGCATAATTGACGTTCGCAATGTGGCCGAGGATCTGGCCGAAATTGCGTACGTCCGACGCCACGCCCTGCGGCCGAAACTCGAACTCCTTGTCGGTCACCATCTGCGCCGACCGCATCAGGTAGTCCTTCACCTCGTCGAACTGCGCCTTGATCGAGGTCGTGATTGGCCCGGTGGCCGCCATGGATACTGACGTGGGCTTCGCCTGTTGGGCGGCGACCGCCGAAACCGCCAGAACGACTGCACTTGCGACGCTGATTACACGTGTCATGTCTGTCCCCTCGCTCGCGCCGGCCGGCACGGATCGGCCGAACTCCGTTGGCGCCGAATAAATTACCCCAATCCCGCAATGGCCCGATAGCCCAATGGCGCATTCGCCCAATGACCCAATGGCCCGATGACCCAATGGCCCGACGGTTCGATGGGCGTATAGTGGCGCCCATGACCCTCAAGCTCCGTTCTGTCCTCGTGGCTGGCGTCGCGCTCGTAGCCTTCGTTGCAGGGGGCTTGCCACTCGTGGCGAGCGAGAACATCGATTACGACGGCCTCAACAAGCTCAAGCAGCAGGGCCTCGACCCGACAAATTCGAAAGTCATGGAGATCATGAGCTACCTGACCGATGTCTACGGTCCGCGGCTCACCGGATCGCCCAACGTGCAGAAAGCCGGCGACTGGGCAGTGACGACGATGAAATCGTGGGGCCTGACGAACGTTTCGCTCGAGCCGTGGACGGCGTGTCCGGCCGACGTGGCCGCGTCGATTGCAGCCGGCCCGCGCGCGGGCGCGCCTGCCGGCGGCGCCGCCCCGGCCGCCGGCGGAGGCGCGGGAGGTCGCGGCACCAACCCGGCGAGCTGCAGTTTCCCGCGCGGATGGGCGAACGAGAAGTTCTACATGGAGGCCGTCGCCCCGCAGCAATTTCCGATTCCGGGCACGCCGACCGGCTGGACGCCGGGAACGAACGGCCAGGTGCGCGGCGAAGCCGTGCTCGCCGACGACACGACGCTGGAAGCGTTGAAAGCGAATCACCCCGCGGGCTCGCTGCGCGGTAAATGGGTGCTGCGGTCGGCCGTCCCGGACGTTGCGGCGTACTGGAACGCGCTCTCCGAGCGGTACACCGAACCGCAGCTCGACGCGATGTCGAGCCCAGCGCATCCGCCCGAACTCGGCGTCACGCCGCCGGGCGGCGCGCGCGGCGGTGGTGGACGTGGTCCGGCCAATGCGCCGGCCGCCGGTCAGCCGGCGACGACGCCGTGTGGCGGCCGCGGGGGCCCGAACCCTTGCGACGCGTATCTGATCGCCGAGGGCATTCTTGGCACGCTCACGACCGCACCGCGCGGCCACGGCATCTACACGATCGGCGGTTCGTCGACGACCAACCCGCAGCAGAGCTTCCCGCAGATCGTCGTGCCCGCCGAACAGTACGGACGGATGGGACGCATCCTCGAGAAGAAGATGCCCGTCACGATCGAAGCCGACATCAAGAACACCTACTTCCCCAACCCGCCGATGTTCAACGTCGTCGGTGAAATTCGCGGCACGGACAAGGCAGACGAGATCGTCATGCTCGGTGCGCACTTCGATTCGTGGCACGCGTCGACGGGCGCGACAGACAACGGCGCGGGCTCGGGCGCGATGATGGAAGCGATGCGGATTCTGAAACAGTCCGGCGTCACGCTGCGCCGCACCGTCCGGATCGGGTTGTGGACCGGTGAAGAGCAGGGCCTGCTCGGCTCGCGCGACTACGTGTCGCGCCACTTCGGCACGCCGGGGCAAGGCGGTGGCCGCGGCGCAGGCGCGCCACCCGTGCCACCGCAACCCCCGACGCTCTTGCCCGACGCCGCGAAGTTCGCGGCCTACTTCAACATCGACAACGGCACCGGCGCGATCCGCGGCGTGTACCTCCAGGGGAACGACGCGGTCGCGCCGATCTTCCGCGATTGGATGGAGCCGCTCCACTCCATCGACATGACGACGCTGACGATCGCGAACACCGGCGGAACGGATCACCTGTCGTTCGACGCCATCGGGTTGCCGGGCTTCCAGTTCATCCAGGACCCGATTGAGTACGACACGATGACGCACCACACGAACCTCGACAGCTACGAGCGCCTGCAGCCGGAAGACATGCGGCGCAACGCGACGATCGCGGCCGCCTTTGCGTTCCTCGCGGCCAATCGCGACGAAAAGCTGCCGCACAAGCCGCCCACGCCCGCATCGGGACGCGGGCGCGGCGGCCATTTACCAGAGTCCCACTTTCCCTTTCACTGAGTCGATGAGCTTGGCCGGGTCGAACCCGACACCCTGACGAAACACCGTGTCGACCCGGCGGATGTCCGAGATATCCGCCGCCGGGTTGCCCGTAACCAGCATGAGATCCGCCTGCTTGCCGGCGGCGATCGATCCGATGCGTGACTCGCGTCCGAGATAGGTCGCGCCGTTGAGCGTGCAGATCTTGATCGCTTCAACGGGCGTGAAGCCGCCCTCGACGAGCAGCTCGACCTGCCGCTGGTCGGCGTAGCCCGGAATCACGCCGCCCGATCCCGTCGGATCGGTGCCCGCGAGCAGCGTGCCGCCGGCGCGCGCGAACGCGAGCTCGAGCGCGCGGCCCTTCGGAAACAGCGTCATGTAGATCGAGTTCTTGCTCGCCGCCGTGCGTGCGTACACGGTCACGAACTGCTGCGTGAGCTCGGGCAAGAGGACATCGAGTCCGGGCGGCATTGGCCGACCAGGCGTGAAGGTTTCGAACACTGTCAGCGTTGACGTCAGCGCGACGTGGCGATCGACGAGCGTCTTGACGAGCTGTTTGAACGGCGCGCCGTCCGGATCGAGCGCGGCGATGGTCTGCTGGCCCGTGCTCTGCCCCGGACAAGCGTCGAGCTGCTTGGTCGTGACGAAATCGGTCGCCGCCATGAAGCCGTGCTCGAGGTTGTCGATGCCGAGGCCGGCCGCCTCCGCGTAGGTCACCGAACACAAGTGGCCCGTGATCTTGAGGCCGCGCTTGTGCGCTTCTTCGATTGCCGCGCCGAGCTCGGCGCGAGTGATCTGCATGTACGCCTTGAACGACGTCGCCCCCATGTCGGCCCAGTAGTCCACCTGCCGCCGCGCGTCGTCGGCGTCCTTGAGCGCGTTCATCTGCAGGAAGGTGTTCGGCCCGTTGAGATATGGCGCGGTCGCGTCGAGCGACGGCCCCGGCATCTCGCCTGCGTCGATGCGGCGCTTCAACGCGAAGTCCATGAACCCGTTCACGTTGCCGCCCGTTCTCATCGTCGTCACACCGCCGGCGAGGTACAGGCGCACGAAACTCTCGCCGAGCTGACCGTAGACGCCGGGTCCGGTCGGGTAATAGAGATGCTCGTGCATCATGACGAGTCCCGGCAGCAACGTTTTGCCGTTGCCGTCAACGACGGTCGCCCCTTCGGGCACCGAGGCCGACGCCGCGCTCCCAATCGACGCGATGTTGCCGTCGCGGAGCACGACGGTCTGGTCATCGCGCGCCGGCGCGCCCGTGCCATCAATTACGCGCACGTGCGTGATCGCGACGACGGCCGCGTCGACCTTGACGAATTGGCGAATGGCGTTGCCGATGGGCGCGCGCTGCGCGGCCAGGACGGTTCCGGCCAGGACCACGGCAACGAGGGCGGCGCTGAGCGAGCGGATGTGATGGGACATAAGGCGACAGGATACGCTCTCCCCAACCATCCGCGGGCGTCGACCGTCTGAAGCAGTAAGTCCGACTCGGACATATCCGATATGGACACATCTCCCCCGCTGAAGCCCGCTGTCTTCTACATCCTGCTGGCGCTCTCTGACCATGAGAGTCACGGGTATGCCGTGATGCAGGCTGTTCGGGAACGGTCAGGCGGCCTGGTGCCGCTACGCACCGGCTCGTTTTACCGGCATCTGTCGAAGCTGCTCGACGCGGGCGTGGTCGCTGAGGCGGCGCGCCGGCCGGCGGATGCCGACCCGCGCCGCGGCACGCATTACCGGCTCACGCCGCGCGGCCAGAAATTGCTCGCCGCTGAAAAGCAGCGGCTCGCCGATCTTGCCGCGTCGATGGGCGCGTGGCGTCCGGCGTCGCGCAAGGGGTCGCTGTGAACGAGTCCCCTCCTTCGCGGCGGGGCGAGCGCGCGGGCGCGTGGCTGACGGCGGCGTACCCGCGCGCGTTCCGCAGGCGCTTCGAAGCAGGCATGCGCAACGCGCTCGCCGAGGACTATGCGATCGCCAGGCGGGAGGGCCTGCGGGCGCGCGTGAGATTTTGGATCGCGTCCGCGTACGACGCGTTGCGCTTCGGCCTCGCCGAGCGTTTCACCACGGGCGGACCGCCGTCGCACCCTGATCCCTCGCGTCCAAAAGGAGCCGCCATGTCCGCGTTCCGCGTCGACCTTCGCGACGCCTGGCGATCGCTGCGCGCGACGCCGGTCGTCACCGGTGCGTGCGTGCTTTCGCTTGCCCTCGGGATTGGCGCGAACACGGCGCTCTTCTCGATCCTCAATAGCCTTCTCCTCAAATCGCTGCCCGTGCACGATCCCGCGCGGCTCGTGCTCATCGATGACGGCCCGTGGACGAATCCGATCTGGGAGCAGATTCGCGACCGCCAATCGCAGGTCTTCGACGGCGCGTTCGCATGGAGCAGCCACCGCTTCGACCTCTCCACACACGGCGAAAGCGACATCGTCGCCGGCGCGTACGCGAGCGGCAACATGTTCGACGTGCTCGGCGTGTCGCCGATTCTGGGCCGCACGTTGTCGGCAAACGACGACGTCCGGGGCGGGGGCCCGGACGGTCCGGTCGCCGTCATCAGCGAGTCATTTTGGCGTCGTCGTTTCGGAAGCGCAAACGACATCGTCGGCCGGACGCTGACGATCTCGCGAAAGCCGTTCACGATCGTCGGCGTGCTGCCCGCGCACTTTCTTGGACCGGAGGTCGGAGCGTCGGGCGACGTGATCGTGCCGGTCTCGGCCCAGGCCATCCTCGACGGCCGAAGCATGCTCGACCAGCGCTCGGCTTGGTGGCTCGATATCATGGCGCGTCTCAAGCCCGGACAAACCAAGGAGGCTGCGGCCGCGGCGCTTCACGGGATTCAGCCACAAGTCCGCGAGGCGACGATCCCACAGAACTGGGAGAAGCGCGATCAGGACCAGTACCTGGCACAGCCGCTTGCACTCGTCTCTGCGGCGACCGGCGAGTCGTCGTTGCGTGAGAAATTTCAGCGCCCGCTCACGATCCTGCTGGTCGTGGTCGGCCTCGTGCTGGTCATCGCGTGCGCAAACATCGCGAACCTGCTCATCGCGCGAGCGGCGGCGAGACGTCACGAGCTGAGCTTGAGGCTCGCACTGGGCGCGACGCGTTGGCGCATCGCCATGCAGTTGTTGTTCGAGAGTCTGATCCTGGCGCTGGCTGGCGCCACGGCCGGGATCTTCATCGCGCAGTGGGCGAGCCAGCTCCTCGTGCGACAGCTGGCGACGTCGACAAGTCTCGTCACGCTCGACCTCGCGATCGACTGGCACGTGCTGATCTTCACGACCGGCGTCGCCGTCGTCACGGCGCTGCTCTTCGGCCTCGCGCCGGCGGCGGGCGTGGGCCGCATCGCTCCGAGCGAGGCGCTCAAAGAGCGCGGCCGCGGCGTGACGGGGGACGGGCGCTTCGGCGCGCGCAATGTGCTCGTCGTCGCGCAGATTGGGTTGTCGCTGGCGCTGGTCGTCGGCGCGGGCTTGTTCGTGCACACGTTCGCGACGCTGACCAATCGTCCGTCGGGCTTCAACGCCGACGGACTGCTGCTCGCGCACGTGGACGTGCGGCGCAGCGCGGTCACGCCCGACAACCGTCTCGCGCTCTACGACCGGCTGCGCGAAGCAGCGGCGGCCGTGCCCGGCGTGTCGATGGCGAGCGCGTCGGTCGTGACGCCGGTCGGCAACGTTCGCTGGAACACGCAAGTCGAGGTCCCGAACGGCCCGAAACTCGTCGGCCGAGAAAGCCTGTCGTGGGTCAACGCCGTTACGCCAGGGTGGTTTGCCACCTACGGCACGAAGCTCGAGGGCGGACGCGACTTCGACGAGCGCGATCGCCAGGGCGCGCCGATCGTCGCCATCGTGAACGACGCCTTCGCCCACAAGTTCTTTCCGGGCGTCGCCTCGCCGATTGGACGTACATTCAACGAGCATCTGCCGAACGCGTCGACGACCTACGAGATCGTCGGCGTTGTCGAGGATTCTGCGTACACATCTCTGCGCAGCGAGCCAAGTCCGATCGTCTACGAGCCGCTCGCGCAGACCGACGATGCCAAGGGCTCGGCGCTGTCGTATGCACTCCGGCTGCGATCGGGATCGGCCGCGGGCGTCACGCGCGCGCTCGCAAGCGCATTCGACAACGTCGACGGCGGCGTATCGGTGCAATTCGAATCCCTTGTCGATCAGCTGCGGTCGTCGCTCAGGCAGGAGCGGCTGCTCGCGATGCTCGCGGGGTTCTTCGGTGTCCTGGCGTTGGCGCTCTCCGCGCTCGGGCTCTACGGCGTCACGTCGTACGCGGTCGGCCGCCGGCGCGCGGAAATCGGCATTCGCCTCGCGCTCGGCGCCACACGCGCGGGGATCGTCCAGCTCGTGCTCGGACGCGTGGGCTGGCTCGTCGCCCTTGGGATCGCCGGGGGTACGGCGCTCAGTCTGTGGCTCGCGAAGTACGTCTCGACGCTGCTCTACGGCGTCCAGTCGCGCGATCCATGGACGCTGGCGGGCGCGGCGATCGTGCTTGGCGCCGTCGGATTGATCGCCGGCTGGCTGCCCGCGCAACGGGCGTCACGTGTCGATCCGACGACGGCACTACGGACGGACTGACGCGTCGTCCTTACGCGAACGCAAGCCTCACGGTCTCGACCGTACCATCGGCGAGCGCCACGCGTCTGATCGCGTGATTGTTGGTGTCCGCGACGTAGAGGAACGTCGACGTCGCCGCAATCCCGCCCGGCTCGTAGAACTTCGCCTTGTGTGCGCGGCCGTCCGCCAGGCCGGGCTCGCCCGTGCCGGCGAATGTCGTCACGCGTCGCGTCTTCGGATCGAGCCGTTTGATTTTGTGATTGTAGGTGTCGGCGATGAAGAGCGCGTCGGCGGCCCACGCGACACCCAGCGGGTGCTGCAGCCGTACGTCGTCGCCGACGCCGTCTTTGTCGCCGAATTCGAACAGGTCGCCGCCGGCGAGTGTGAGCACGCGGTTTTCCGGCGGCAGCGAGATCGCGCGAATGATGTTCGACTCGCTGTCCGCGACGTACATCGTCTGGCCGTCGATGGCGACGCCCGACGGCTGCGCGAACGCCGCCTCCTCGGCCGGTCCGTCCACGCGCGCCTCGCGACCCGAACCAGCGTACGGGAGCGCGAGACCTCGCTCGAGATCGATCATCCAGACTTGATGCACGCCAGCCATCGCGACGAAGAGCAGCGCGCGGCCGAGCGTCACGTCCCAAGGCGAGCTGAGCGGCGTCTCGTGCACGTTGCCGCCTTGATCGCCCCAACGTCCCTGCCGGCCGGTGCCGGCGACCGTGGAGACCGTACGCGCACGGAGGTCCGCAACGCGCACGACGTGATTTTCTGTGTCCGCGATGAACAGTGCGTCGCCGCGCATCGCGAGTCCCTGCGGCCGGTAGAACTGCGCGCGGTCGAACGCATCATCGATCCAACCAACCGTGCCGTCGCCGATGACGTCGGTCACGCGCCCATCGAGCGTTGAGACGAGCACGCGGTGATGATTCGAGTCGGCAATAACCAGCCGATCCGACGCCTCGTCTACCAGCACTTTGCCAGGAAACGCCAGCGTGCCCATCGTCACACGCTCGCGCTCTGGCGACATCGCGAGCGGCGTGCGATCGATCTTCCGTTGCTCGTCGAACACGCGAATCACGGCGGCAATCGCTTGATCGAACGCGTCGCCGTTGCCCTCGCCCGACGCCGTTCCGACGATGTAGCCTTCGGGATCGATCAGGACCTGCGTCGGCCACGCACGCGCGCCGTACGATTTCCAGATCTCGAACCGCACGTCGTTCACGACCGGATGATCGAGATCGTACCGCACGATGATCCGCCGCAGGTTCTCGGCGTTGCGCTCGTTGGTGAACTTCGCCGAGTGGACGCCGACGACAACAAGCTCGGCGCGGTACTTCTCCTCGAGACGCCGCAGATCCGGAATGATGTGCAGGCAGTTGATGCACCCGTACGTCCAAAAATCGAGCAGGACGACTTTGCCGCGCAGCGATTTCAGCGACAGCGGCGCCGCGACGTTGAACCAATCGAGGCCCGGCGGGAAATCTGGGGCATGGACGCGGGTCGGGGAATCAGACATGGGGTTCTTGGGTCATTGGACCACCGGGCCAGTGGGACCTTGGGCTATCGGGGCACCGCCCGTCCACCCTTGATGACCGCGCGGATCTTCCGTGTGTTCTTGATGTCGTCGAGCGGATTGGCGTCGAGCAAGAGGATGTCGGCCGCTTTGCCCGGCTCGATCGTGCCGACCTTTGCGTCGACGCCGAGCGCGCGCGCGGCGTTGCGCGTGGCGGCCTGGAGCGCCTGCATGGGCGTCAGCTCGGCGCCGGTCGCGAGCTGCTCGAGTTCGCGATGGATGAGCGGCAGCGGATCGTTCGCGGCGTCGATGAGGTGATCGGTGCCGGCGACGATCGGGACGCCGAGCGCGGCGGCGCGTTTGGTCACCGCGTACATCCACGCAATCCGCTGCGCGCGGAGATCGTCCTTCGGCAGGCCCTCCGCAAATATCCAGAGCGTCGGATTGAGCGCGATGTTGCGATCGCGCATGCCCTCGAGCACGTGCTCGATGGCTGGACTGTCGACGGGCACGCCGGCGAAGTCACCGTTCGCGCGTTTGGTGAAGTCTGCGGTCGGCGGACTGCCCTCCCAGACGAGGTACGCGGCGTGCGCCATCATTGTGACGCCGGCGGCCACGAGATCGCTCGGCTTCGCGGGAAACACGGTCGCGTGCGCGACGATGCGCATGCCTTGGCGTCTGGCTTCGTCGCCGATGCGTCGCACCGTGTCGCCGTCGAGTGCGGCATAGAGCTTGAGGCTCGCCGCGCCGGTGCCCCGCGCGACCGCGACCGCGCGCGCGATGTCGGTCGTCGGCGTGATCACCTGCGTCCACGGGGCCTCGCCCGGCGCGAACCCGCGTGACGCGCCGAGCACGCGCGGATCGGTGAAGAACGCCGGTCCGGCCATGAGCGCCACGTAATACAGCGTCGGCGAATCAATTTCGCCGACGAACGCTTCGCGCGCAAGCTCGCCTGCCATGCGCGCGTCGCCCGCGAGATCCCAGACTGACGTGATGCCGCCATCGAGCGCGCGCTTCAGCTCCGCGACGGCCTCATCGCGCGTGCCGCCGGTGACATGCACGTGCGCATCGAAGAGACCTGGAATCGCGAATCGCCCGGCGCCATCGACGATGGCACCGCCCGCAGGCTCGCTGCCTGCGGCGATGATGTCGGCGATCTGACCATCGCGGACGACGATCGATTGGTGTGGCCGCGGAGCCGCTCCGGTGCCATCGATCACCGTCACGTCGCGCACGACGAGCAGCGTCGGCGCGGCGGAAACACCGCGCTGGGCCGCGCCGGTGGGCGCGCTGAGCATCGCGATCAGCCCAAAAGCCGTCGCCGCCAGCGCGAATCGTCGTGAGCTCATGCAGGCCGCGTCGCCGAGCTCGCTACTGTCCTCCGCGGCCGCGTCCGGTGCGCGAGGCCGGCGACTTCTCGACCAGCCGCCGCAGCTCCTTGATCGGCTCTTCGCTGTCGTCGACCTGCAGGCGCATCACGACGTCGTTGTGCAGCCACACGCCCGCGTCCTTTTTGACGACGATGAGCGCGGCGGATTGCTGGCCGCGATTGTCCCCGCCAGCCGCCTGGCCGGCCTCGAGCGCGGCGACGAGCCGCAGCGAGATGTGCTGGCGCTGACCGTTGGCGTTCTTCTCGCTGTTCTCGAAGCCCGCGACCATCGCCGCCGGCACCTTGCTCGGCTTCACGCCATCGGCGGGCGGAAACACGTGATCGGGTCGGCCGAGGGTGTTGCCCTGCGCGGTGCAGAACTTGCCCTGCGCGTCGCCGGACTCCGGCGGTGCCTCGGGGCCGGTGTACGCCGCGACCTCGCCCTTCGCGTTGATCACGGCGAACTGACGTCCAGCCTTTTGCCACTTCTGGCCGCGGTATCCGGGATCGGGATCGCGATCCCAGATCGTCTTGATGATCTCCTTGGGGGCCATGCCCTGGCGCAGCAGCTCAAGCCCCTGCGGTCCGTAGCTCACGTCGACGATCGCCTGCGTCGCGACCGCCCCGACGCCGGCTTCCGCCCACAGCACGCCGTTGCCGACCGAGAACACTTTCGACTGCACCGCCGCGCCGATCTCGCCGGTCTCGGGATCGAATCCGAGAATCGAAAATGTGCCGGGCGGATCCGTGGGACCGTTCGCCGGCAATAAGCTTGGACGCTGCGCCAACAGCGCGAGCGGCGCGACAAGGGCGACGAGCAACGCGAGCTTCACGTGAGTCCGCATGAGTCCTCCAGCGGTGTCACCGCCGCGCGGGCGGCCGGTTGATGAAATTGACGACGGCGGCTATCCACGCGTCGTGCGTGTCCTCGAGCTGCGCGCAGTGATCGGCGCCAGGAATCTCGACCATTTGTTTGTCGGGCGTGCCGAGCCGCGCGAAGAACTTCCCGGCGTCGCCGAGCGTCACGCCCGGATCGTTCTCGCCGAACAACACGAGCGTCGGCACCGTCACCTTGTCGGGTTTCAGGCTGTTGAAGTCGGTGTCGCCTTTGAGATCGACCATCACCGGGTCCGCCTTGAGCGCTTGCTCGACGAAGGCCTGAACGACGGCCGGCGGCGTGACTTTCGGCGAAATGAAATCGCTGATCGCATTTTCCGCGGTGTTCTTGTCCATCTGCGGCTTCTCAGGCTCCGCGCTGTCGGCAAACTGCAGATCGGGATCGAACACGAAGCCGAACAGCACGAGCCCGGACATGCGCGACGCCGCGGACTGCGCCGCCAGCTGTGCCTGCGCGGCCCCACGCGACCAGCCGATGAGGACGGGCTTGGGCAGGTTGGGATGCTGCGCGCCGACCCAGGTGATCACGTTGACGATGTCCGCCGCAGCGCGCTTGGGCGTGAGCCAGCCGGTCGCGTCGCGCGGCGTTTCGCCATAGCCGCGCAGATCGACGGCATATGCGGCCAATCCCTGCGCAGCGAGCGAGACCAGCACCGATCGCTGCAGACCGTTCACCTGCAGATCGAAATCCGGCCGGCTGCTCCACGTGCGACCGTGCACAAGCAGCACGGCGCCTTTCGGCGTCGCCGGCCGCCGCGCCCAGACAACCATTGGATGACCGTCGGACTGCACGGTGAAGCGCTCGGGTGGTGACGGCGCCAATGGCGCGGACGGCGTCGTGGCGCGGTGACCGGCTCCGCGCGCGCCAGCCGCAACGACGAAGCACAGGACCGCAAATAAGATCCGGGACGAGCTCATGCCTGCGCGTTATTCTGCATCAGGATCGTGGCCAAGGGCGTTCACCACGTGGGGACGCAGGCTGGCCGCGCCTGGGCGCGCGACCGGGACGATGCTCCTTGCGCGCCTTAGCTCAGCTCGTCGAACGACGCGACGTTGTCGTACAGCGTCCGATCCGCCTGCGTCGCGTTGCCCGGCCGCAGGCTCAGCACGACCTGCAGGCCCGCCTCGCGTGCGGCGGCGAGCTCGCGTGTGACATCCGACACGAACAGCATCGTCGACGGCGTCACGCCGAAGGCGGACGCGATGCGCGCGTAACTCGCCGACTCGATCTTCGCGCCGACGCGCGTATCAAAGAACCCCGAGAGCAGCGGCGTGAGGTCGCCGCCGGCGGTCGATTCGAAGAGCCTCCGCTGCGCCAGCTCGCTGCCCGACGAGTAGACGGCGACGCGCAGGCCCGCGTCGTGCCATCTCCGGATCGCCGGCGGCACATCGTCGAACACCACGCCGCGCAGCTCGCCCGACCGGTAGCCTTGCTCCCAGATCTCGCCTTGAAGCAGCTTGAGCCCGGGCGATTTCCGATCGCGATCCATGAGCCACTCGACGTAGTCCACCAGCGCGTCGATCGATTTCGGCGGGGCGAATGGCGGCGCGTCGCGCTCGAGATCGATGGCGTGTTCGGCGACGAGCAGATCGCGGGCGCGCCGCACGTCGAGATCGTCCTCATGCGCGGCAAGAAAGACGCGCACGCGCCGGCGCGCGTACGGAAACAGCGTCTCGTGCACGAACGCGATCGGCGTCGTCGTCCCCTCGATGTCGAGGAGGATGGCACCAATGCCGCGATCGGCGAGCCGACTCGTCAAACGGTGAGGCCGGGACGTCCCGCCGGAAAGTACGCGGGTCCGAAGCAGACCGGCTGGAACTTCTTGTCGACGCCCGTGCCGGTGTAGTGCGGCGTCCAGCCCGACACGTCCTGGAACAGCCGGATCGCGCGGATCCGCCGCTCGGCGCAGAGGTCGAACCAGTGATGCGTACCGCGCGGCACGCGAATCAGGTCGCCGGCTTCGACTTCGATCGCGAACACCGGGCCATCAGGTGGATGAATGTGAAACAGGCCGTGGCCCTCGACGATGAAGCGCACCTCGTCCTCGTCGTGCCAATGCTCGGAGTTGAACTTGTTGAGCATCACGTCGAGGTTCGGCGTGTTCGGGTACACGTCGATCACATCGGCCGTGACGTAGCCACCCTTCGCCTTGAGCTCGTCGATCTTGGTCTTGTAGGCCGCGAGCAGCTCGGCCGCGGGCGCGTTGGCCGCGACGGGGGTGCCCGGTTCGGTGCGCTCGTATTCGATCCCGCGCGAGGCGAGATACGCGCGGATGTCCTCGGCGTCACGAATGGTGCGATGTTCGTCGGGGATGTTCACGAGAGCCATGGTGAGCCTCTTTCTGCGTATCGCTTCGAACGCGCGTGTGCGGGGACAGGCCCCGGCTTGCGCCAAACGGGGCCGGGCCCCCGCTCACCTGGAGCTACGGGGCCCGATCGGGGCCAGGCCCCCGCTCATTTCAGAGTCTCCTTCGAGTTTCTCCCCACAACTTCGAGCAGGAACTCGAGGATCTCGACGTGCCGCTCCGCCTCGTCGACGGTCGCGCCCCAGGTGTAGAGCCCGTGGCGCTCGAGGAGGAACGCATGCGCCGAGGGATGGTCGCTCAGCGCCTGTCGCACCGCCCGCGCGAGCCGCGTCATGTCCTGATCGTTTCGCACGATCGGAATCCACTCGCGGTGATCGTGCGAGACGACGCCGTCGAGCCCCTTGAGCATTTCGAACTGCTCGATGGCGAGGCCGCGCGCGGTGGCGTGACGGTCTGAAAGTATCGTGCTCCAAACCGAATGGGTGTGCAAGACGGCTCCGGCGCCGCGGAAATCGACAATCTCGAGGTGCAGACGTGTCTCGGCCGACGGCTTGGGCGCACCGTTGCCGCGCAGGCGCGCGGTCGCCCCCGTGACGCTGCCCTGCGCGTCGATCTGCAGAAACTGCGGCGGCGCGAGCCGGCCTTTATGTGCGGCGCTCGAAGTGATCGCCAGCTTCAGCGGCCGGCGCGAGACGACCGCGCTGAAATTTCCGCTCGTCCCCATCACCCAGCCACGATCGTAGAAACGACGGCCGACCTCGGACAGGCGCGACGCGGCCTCGCGAAACGTGGGCAGTGGAACGGCCGAGTGCGACATGCGGATCGAGACTCCCTTCGCGCGGACGACTTCAGTATCTTACGACCGCACGTCGTCGAGAATCTTGTCGCAAACGTCAGGCAGTGCGGCGAGCGATCGAGGATACGTCAGGCGCTTGACGGGCACGACGCGCGCGAGCTCCGACGCGAGCGCGAATCGGCGGCGCTCACGGTCTGGAGTATCGATCACCAGGTTGAACGACGCCCGCACGAGCTCGACGACGGCCGCACCGGGCGAAAGGGGATCGACGCGGATCTCGCCAGACGCCCGGCCGCGACGCGGGCGATCGATCACGTAAATCGCGCGCAGGCGCGCCGGCCGGTGCGTCCGCTCGCCCTGCCGGAGCGGCAGCACGAGCTTCGCGGTGTCGCGATGCATCCGCGACTCGCGCCGCGCGCCAACGAGCGCGCGCGCCACGTGTCGATAGAGTTTGATCCGCGCGGGGCCGGGCGCGACGAAGAAGCCACGGCCGCGTCTGCGGACGGCGATGAGATCGTCGCTCACGATCCGCGCCCCGCGCGAGAGCATCGCGGCGCCGAGCGTGGACTTGCCCTCGCCGCACTCGCCCACGAAGACGACGACGTCGCTTCCGAGTGCCACGGCCGTGCCGTGCAGCGGCTCGGCACCGCGCGCGACGAGGGAAAACGAAACGACGTGTCCGAGCAGATAGGTGCCGAGCGCGGCGTCGGTCGCGCGCGCCAGGCGCCGGTAGCGCACCGTGCCGCCGTCGGGGGAGACGAGAAACTCGAAGAGCCCGCGCCACTCGAGATGCGCGGCCCCGTCGGGCAGCGCGCGGTAACGAAACCAGTCGCGCGGTCGCCGCGCGGCACGCGGAAAGGCCGCTGCGGCAGCCGGCCGGAAGCGCACGTCCGGCACGCTCGACCGCGACGCGGGCGGAATTGGAAGAGAAAGGGGCGAGCTCAACGTCAGGCCGTAAACGCGATACCGCCGATCCAAGGGACTAGCCGGGGGCGCCAGAAGTTCGCGACCTCGGCTTGCCGCTGCCGTCGTTCTTGTCGCCGACCTTTTGCCTGGTGAGCGCCTTGACGCTGCCGTGAACGGCGAGCGCGGGTGTCCGATACGGCTTGCGCAAAGCGCCACCTTTGCTCGATTCGGCTGGTGCGCGGTCCTGTCTACCTGGACGCTGCATGAGCGAAGAATACACGCAGCCACAGTTCGAGTCCAAATGCGTCGGCAAGATCCCAGCTGTCGTTGCAGTCGTCACGCTGCACGGCTGCGCCGAGCCGCGCGACCTCCGGTTCGAGCCGTCCGGCGTCGAAATATCCGTGGGCCACCGCCTGACTGTCGCGCGTGAGATACGCCGCAATCGCGTGAAAGTCGCGTGCGACACCAGCGTTCACCGCGCCGCTGAAGTCCGCCTTCCACGTGCGCGCGCGTATGGCGTCGGGCAGCACGCCACGCAGGCCCTCGCGCAGCACGGCACGCGGCACGCCGCCGCGATTCTGCATCGTCCCAGGCATGGCAATGAGCAGCGCGACGAGATCGCGATCGAGAAATGGAAAGGCGTGATCGTGCCCGTCAATCGCTGCAGCTTTGTTGTTCCATTCCATGCACTGCACGTGATACGCCGAGCGCGCCTGGAGATAGAGGCTCTGCGCGTGCACGCTGTGGAATCGTTGATCGAAACGCACCGGCGCGTCGGTCGAGCTTCGCGCGCGCATGACGAAGTCGTCGGCGAACCAGCGGACCGGCGCAGGGGCAGACAGCCGACGCCGCGCACGCTTGAGCGGAACGCGCAGCGCGTCCGGCACGAGCGAGTGCGCCAGCTCCGGCCACAGCCGCTTCGCGTAGACATCGGCTTCGCCTGCGTCGAGCCAACGGTGATATTCGCGAAGGTGCGTTCGCACCTCGCGCCAGCGGAACCGCCGCGCGAGATCCACGAGATAGCCCCTCGAAAACAACATCTGGTCGCCCCAGTGGCCGGAGAGCAGCACTCGCGCGCCGCGCTCTCGCATCCCTTGAGCCACCGCGACGCGCGCGCGCCAGAGATAATCGAGGCTCGGCGTTTCGACGTGCCAGACCTGCGAGAGCGCGCCTTCGACCACGCCCAGGTGATCGGCAAGCGGAACGCGCGTGATGGAAGTGCCGGTCGCCTGTTCGACGAGATCGAGGAACGCGCGCTCGTCGGCCGTGCCACCGACGCCGAAGTACGAGATCCCGGCCAGATCCGGCGCCAGGCCGGATTCGCGACGTCGCAGCACGTCGGCCTGACAGAAGATCGAGGACGAATCGAGCCCGCCGCTCACCGAGACGGCGATGGGAAACGCCGATCGCACGCGGCGACGGACCGACGTCGCAAATCGCTCGCGAAACGCTTCTGCGTACTCCTCGAACGTCTCGAGCTCGAACCGCGCCGCGCCGTCGAAGTCCCAATACCTTCGACGCCGAACGTTGTCGCGCGTCGCGATAAGCACGTGCGAGGGCTCGAGCGAAGAGATGCCCTTGAAACACGTGATGTTCAAACCGTCGACCGGGCGCACCCGCAACATCAACGAGTCGGCGACGCCGTTCTCGTCCGGCTCCGCGGGGATCTCCGGATGCGCAAGCAGCGCTTTGATCTCGGACGCGAACGCGAACAGCTTCGCCGTCGCGTGGTAGTAGAGCGGCCGCACGCCGAGCGCGTCACGGCCGAGAACGAGCCGTTGTCGCGCGGGGTCGAACACACCGAGCGCGAAATCGCCCACGAAACGCTCGACGAAGCTCTCCTGCCACTGGTCGTAGGCGACGAGCGCGCACGCCGCGTCGCTCGTGTCCGCCGGCAGATCCAACAGGCGATCGAGCTCCTCGCGATTGTCGAGCCGGCCGTCGAAGACGATCGACGTTCCGCGATCGCTCTCGAGCGGTTGCCGCTCGCCGATGTCCTCGCGCGTGACCCAGAGATGCTGATGCGCGAAACCGACCGCTCCGGCCATGAGCGTGTCTTCGCCGTCGGGACCGCGGTGCGACAGCGTCTGGCTCATGCCGCGCAGGACCGCCGCGTCGACTGGACGTCCGTCCCGGTTCCACACGCCGACGATGCCGCTCAGATCATCCTCCGGCCGCGCGCGTCCGGCGAACGGCGGCCTGCTAGAGTATAGGCGCGTGCCCGCGCCCTCGATTCCCCCGACCGCGCCGCTCACCGCCGCTCTCGGCGTCCTCGCGACGACGTTCGACAACGAAGTCGTGCTGCTCAATCTTGCGGATGGCGTCTACTACGGACTGACCGACGTCGGCGCGCGCGTGTGGCATCTGGTCGGCCGCACCGCGACACTTGAATCGATCTGTCAGACGATCGCATTGGAGTACGACGTCGAGGCCAGCCGCTGCGCGAAGGACGTGCACGCGCTCGTTCAGGATCTGCTTCGCCACCGACTCGTGGACGTCGCGACGACATGACGATTGTGCGCTGGCTGCGCGGCCCGGCGTCTCGTCGCCGCGTCGTCGTCGAAGCCGCCACGGTGCTGTCCGCGGTCAGACTCGGACTGGCAATTCTGCCTTACACAGTCGTCGAACGGCGCCTGGCGCGATGGGCGCACAACCGGCCGATCAGCGCCGGCGAAAATGACGTGGAACGCGTCACGTGGGCGGTCGACGGCGTCGGACGGCGGCTGCCAGGCATGACGTGTCTGCCCCGCGCGCTGGCGACGCACGCGATGCTCGTGCGCCGCGGCGTTCCGGCCAACGTCCGGCTCGGTGTCCGGACGCAGTCCGACGACCAGCGCGAGCTCCACGCGCACGCGTGGGTCGAGAGCAGCGGACGCGTCGTCATGGGCGACGTCCCGGGGCTCTCGGAGTATCAGCCGCTCGAGCCGGCATCCTCTCGTTTGATGCATGGACTGGCGCGGCTCGTGCGCGGCCAGCGTGTCGCATGGTCCGAGCTCGCGACCACGCCGGATCGGTTGCTCGAGTATTGCGAGGCCGAGGATCTGTCGAGCCTCGTCCATCACACGCTCGGTGGCGCGAGCGACTGGCCGGATGCCGTTCGCGACGGACTCGCGGATCGCGCGCGGGCCGAAGCGGCGATCGAGATGGTGCGCGGCGTCGAGCTTCGTCGCGCGATCGAGGCGCTGGACGCGCGCGGTGTGCGCGCGGTGCTGTTCAAGGGCACGGCGCTCGCGTACACGAGATACGCGCAGCCGTGCCTGCGTCCGCGCGCCGACACCGATCTGTTGATCCGCCGCGACGATCGCGCGGCGGCACGCGACGCGCTCGAAGGGCTGGGCTACACGCTCACGCCGACAGGCGCCGGCGATCTCGTCTTCCGTCAATTCGAGCTGCAGCGTCAGGACGAGCACGGCGTGGTGCACGCGCTCGACATCCACTGGCAGATCAGCAATCAGGAGCGGTTCGCGCATTTGTTCGACGATGAGGCAGCGTGGAGTCGAGCGGCGCGCGTGCCTGCGCTCGGTGCACAGGCCCGAGCCGCCGGCGCCGTTGACGCGTTGGTCATCTCGTGCGCGCATCCCGTCATGCATCATCGCGACGAAGAGCGCCTCATCTGGCTCTACGACACGCATCTGATCGCCTCGTCGATGGACGAGGGCGAGTGGTCGAGCTTTGCAGCCCTGGCGTCGGCGAAAGGCGTCGCCACCGTGTGCGCGCACGGCCTCGCGCAAGCGCACGCGCGGCTCGGCACGGTGATTCCGCCGCCGGTTCGCGCCGATCTCGAGGCAGCGGCCCGCCGACACGAACCGACAGCCGAATACCTCGCGCCTCGTCGAAGCTGGCGCGCCGAGGTCGCGTCGAATCTTCGCGCGCTGCCGGACTGGGGCTCGCGGCTGCGGCTGCTCGCCGAGATGGCGTTTCCGCCGCCAGCGTACGTGCGCCGCATCTACGCGATGGACGGATCGGCGCTCGGCTGGCTGCTCTTGCCCGCGCTCTACGCGCATCGCGCCATCCGAGGCGTGCTCCGCAACAGCGGCGGGCGGCCCGAACATTCCCGGTTGTAGTGCGTGGCCGACGAGGCGACAATGTGCGCGCGAGGTTGCACGCATGGCCGCCCTGCCTCACTTCGTCGGCACGTGGAGAAATGCGCCGCACGATCCCCAGTCCACGCACACGTTGATCTGGAAGCTCGACAGCACCGGCCTCCGCGGCCGCTGGATCGTCGAGCCGACGATCGAAGGCGGCGCCCTCATCGGCGGCAGGCCGCGCGCCTACGAGATGCGCATCGGCCGCTGCTGGATCGAAGACGACGTCCTGCTCTTCCACGTCAACGGCAACGCGTGGCCGTCCGAGTTCCGGCTCACGGCAAGTGGCGACGCGCTCGTCGGCGTCGCCCGCGAAAAACTCGGCCGCGCGATCGAAGGCCACCGCATGCGACTCGTCCGGACACTCGGCGACTGATTAACGGCGACCGCCGCCGGCGAGCACTTGATCGATCGCGTCGCACGCGGCCTTCGCGCCGTTCTCGCTCTGCACGATTTTGCCGACGGCGTCGGCGCGCTCACGGTAGCTGGGCTCGTCGAGCAACTGTCGAAGATGCGCTGCGGCGCGGGCGGCGGTGTACGCGCCCGCGTCGAGGCTGCGCGCCACGCCAAGCCGTGAGACGCGCGCCGCGTTGTCCGGTTGGTCGTGCGCGTGCGGGACGACGAGCATCGGGCGGCCCGATCGCAGCGCCTGGCCGGTCGTGCCGACGCCGCCGTGGTGAACAATTGCGGCGGCGCGGGGAAAGAGCGCATCGTGCGGCGCGACGTCCTCGACGAGCATGCCGTCGGGCACGCCGGCCTGCGTCAGTGCCGGCGCGTATCTGCCCACGAGCAGCACCGCCCGCCGGCCGAGCGTCGCTGTCGCCTTGACGCTCTCCGTGTAGAAGCCACCGGGTGCGCCGACCGCCGAGCTGCCCAGCGTGAAGACAATCGGCGGGTCGCCCCGATCGAGAAACTCGCCAAGTCGATCCGACATGGCGATCGCACGATTGAAAAACGGAAATCCGGTCACGCGCGCGCGTGGCGGCCAGTCAGGCTGTGGCTCGCCCATCACACGCGAGAAGAGCGCGATCGTGCCCATCTGCGAGAACTGGCCATCGTAGAGGGGATCGCCTACCGACGGCAGGCCGCGCGTGGAGCGAAACGCGCGCACGGGCGCCGTCCACCGCCCCGTGATCGACTGCGCAAGGGACAGAAACGCGCGCGCGATGAACGGGCTGCTGCGCGTCACTCCCGAGAGCCACGCGTACGGCGGCAGCGCGGGAAAATCGTGCAGCGAGAAGAATGAGGCCGGCGAGAGCACCGTCGAGAGCCACGGCAGTCCGCGCTCGGCGCACAGAATCGGCGTGGCGAACGTCACCGGATGCGAGAGCACCACGTCCGCGCCGTGTGTCGCCTCATCGACGTCGGCGTACGCGTCCGCGAGATGAGGAACGATGAGCTCCTTGATGACCACCTCGGAGCCGCGCTTCGGATCCATCACCCGCTCGAGGATGGCGGCGTTCTGAGGATCGACGTCGGGCCGGATCGGGCGGAACTCGAATCCCTCGCCCTCTACAAGGCTGCGATAGAACGGACACGTGGCGACGACCGGCAGGTGGCCCCGCGCCTTCAGCTCGACGGCCAGACCGAGCGACGGAAAGAGATCGCCGTAGGATCCCCAGCACGTGAGGACAACGCGAGCCACGTCGTTACTTGATGACGTCCGGAAACGAGAAGACCGGATCGACGTCGATGGGCACGTCGGAGGCCGCCTTGAGCGCGGTCGAAAGCGCGGCGGGCATGGTGTCGTACTTCGTGAACCACGCCTCGGCGCGAGCGCGATCGCCGGTCGCCTCCTGCTCGAGCAGCTCCTTCGCGAGCCGCGCGAGCACGTCCGGCATTTTCGCGTAGACGACTTGATACCGCCCGTCCTTCTGCACGAGCGCGCCCTGTTCGAGGAGGTAGTTGAACTCCATCATCTCGGCGCGGCCGTGCGCCTCGCCGACGCCGAAGCGCACCGTACGGAAAATGCCGGCCACGTACGACGCGTAGTACTCCTCGAGCCGTTCCTTCTTCAATACGCCGCGATCGATCAGCCACTTGAGGCCGAACATGCCGGTCACATCGGCCTTGGCCTCCTCGAGGCCCGGGTACACGTTCCCGATGGCCTCACGGATGTCGATCGGCTTGCCGTGCTGGCGCGCGAACGCCGGACCAAGTCCGTGGGCGATCTCGTGCATGACGGTCGCCGCCATGTACCCGGACGCGCTTGCGCGCTTGGCACTCGCCTCGTCCATCACTTTCGCGGCGAGCGGCAGGATCACCTCGTTGACGCGCGCGTCCATGAAGTTCTTGAAGAAGATCTTCTTCGTGCCCTTTTCCTGATGGATGCGCGGATCGTTCGGCAGGTTGTCGGCGACCGCCTGATACCCGTGGCGCAGATCGCCCGCGCGGAATGGCGCATCCATGACTTCCATCGGTGTCGCCTTGCCGCCAAGCGACGGACGATCCGGCGCGGCGAGCGGCAACGCGTTCTGAATGTCCGGAACCGCGTGCTGGTAGATCTCGAGGTTGCGGCTCTCTTCGTCGTTGCGGATCAGGATCGACGCGCCGTACGACGTTTTCACGCCGAGCAAGTCGTCGAGATACGTCTCGTAGGGCGCGAAGATGACGTCGAATTTCGGCTCGCGCAGATCGACCCACGCCGAGTCGCTGGCATAGTAGTCGTCGGTCGTGAGCGCGTCGGCTCTCAGGCGCAGGAAATTCGCGAACGCCGCGTCCGATGACAGCGATGCCGCCTGCCGCAGCGCGTTCGCGGCTTCGTCGACGAACGGCTCGAACGCCTCGTGGTACGGACGCGTCACCAGGCTTGCGCCCTGACGCGAGACGACGGTGAACGGACTGTAGATCGCCGCCTTCTGATCCGGATGCGCGGCGACATACGTCGTCACCTGCTCGCGCGTGAGATCGGCGGGATAGAGCGCGCGGCCCGGCGGCATGACGACGCCGCCGACGAAAGGCTGGTTCTCGTTCACGAGATCCCAACGGCTGCCGTTAATCGTGAAGTAGCGTCTGACGTCTTTCGCGGCGGGCGTGTCGATGGTGGCGAGCGACGTGAACATCGCGAGACCATCGGGATCGCTCTGCCGTAGGTAGATCTGCTCGAGAAATCCGCACGCGGCGACGAGCTGGTCGACCATCTTGCGTTCCTGGTCGGTCAGCTTCGACCCGTCGAAGGGCATCTGCACGACTTTGAATCGCGCCAGCCGTTGCGAAAGATCGGGCACGGCCGTGCGCAGCACGGCCTCAGTCGCGCTCGACGACGCGGGTGGCGCCGCGGACTGCGACTGAGGCGTCTCGCTGCCGCCGCACGCGGACAGCAGGGTGATCGTGATCGTGCAGACCAACAATTGAAGCTTCATTTCTTGCCACCGAGAAGCGATCCCAGCACGCCGCGCAAGATCTGGCGGCCGGCGCCGGAGCTGATCGCGCGCGTCGCGCTTTTCGCCGCAACCTCGAGCAGACCTTCGTGATGGGCGCCGCGCGGGCCCGTCGTGCCAAAGATCATCCCCGACAGCTCGCCGCCGATCGCCGATCCCTGCGCGGCCGGACCGCCGCCTGGCGCCGGAACGCTTGGCGGCGGAGCGCCTGTCGTCGTCCCGGTCTTCGGCGAGGACGCTTGCGCTGTCCCGCCGGCTTGACGATCGTTCGTCCGTCCGCGCAGCTTTTCGTACGCCGACTCGCGATCGACCGTCTGGTCGTAGGTGTTCTTGAGATCGGAGCTGTTAATCACGACCGCGCGCTCGGCGTCGGTGATCGCGCCGATGCGCGACGCCGGCGGCAGGATCCACGCGCGCTCCACGATCGTCGGCGTCCCTTTCTCGTCGAGGAACGAGACGAGCGCTTCGCCCACACCCAATTGCGTGATCGCTTCTTCCGTCTTGATCTTCGGATTCGCCCTCAGCGTCGTCGCCGCTGTCGTCACGGCCTTCTGGTCGCGTGGCGTGAAGGCGCGGAGCGCGTGCTGAACGCGATTGCCGAGCTGACCGAGCACGGTATCGGGCACGTCGAGCGGATTCTGAGTGACGAAGAAGACGCCCACACCCTTCGAACGGATCAAACGTACGACCTGTTCGATTTTCTGGATGAGCGCCGGCTCGGCGTCAGTGAAGAGCAGGTGGGCTTCGTCGAAGAAGAACACGAGCTTCGGTTTGTCCGGGTCGCCCACCTCGGGCAGATGCTCGAACAGCTCCGACAGCAGCCAGAGCAGGAACGACGCGTACAGCTTCGGCTCGTTGATGAGCTTGTCGGCGGCCAGAATGTTGACGACGCCGCGGCCGTTGCGGGTCTGGATCAGGTCTTCGATGTTCAGCATCGGCTCGCCGAAGAACTTGTCACCGCCCTGCTGCTCGAGCGCGAGCAGACCGCGCTGGATCGCGCCAATCGACGCGGCCGACACGTTGCCGTAATTGGTCTGAAACTGCTTCGCGTTGTCGCCGACGTATTGCAGCATCGCGCGCAGGTCTTTCGTGTCGAGCAGCAACAAGCTGTTGTCGTCGGCAATCTTGTACGCGAGCGTGAGCACGCCTGCCTGAGTATCGTTCAGCTCGAAGAGTCGACTGAGCAACAGCGGTCCCATGTCCGACACCGTCGCGCGGACCGGATGACCGCTCTTGGCAAACACGTCCCAGAAGACGACGGGACAAGCCGCGAACGCTGGCATGTCGAGCTTGAGTGATTTGACGCGCTCGGCCAGCTTCGGCGTCGCGGTTCCGGCGGCCGCCATGCCCGCAAGGTCGCCTTTGACGTCGGCGAGGAAGCTCGGCACGCCGATGCGCGAGAACTGCTCCGCCATCACCTGCAGCGTCACGGTCTTGCCGGTGCCGGTCGCGCCAGTGATGAGGCCGTGACGATTCGATAGCGCGGGCAGCAGCGAAAGATCGGTACCATCGGGAGTACGAGCAACAGGCAACGGCTGAGCCATGCGCGCAAGTTTGCCACTAACGGGCCGCGGATCTCACGGAAAGAGCCATTCAAACATGTAGCTCATGAAGATCATGAAGGGCGTGAAGGCTGATCGCGGCGCCGTCGATCTGACAGCCCGGCATCGACGGCGCCGCGATCAGCTTGCGCCGCGCTGCATCCTCATGGCCTTCAGGCCCTTATGGCCTTCAAGTTGATCGCTCTTAGAACAATGAGCCCGTGGCCCCCTGACGTCCGCCGCGACCGCGCGTGCCGGTGTCCTTGCGGCTCGTGACGACGCGGGCCTTCGCGTCGTAGAGCTTGCGATCGGCCGCGCGCAGCAGCACGGTTGGCGACTCACCGTCGTCGGGAAACACGGCCACGCCGCCGCTGACGGAGATCTTCGGCGTCGTGGCGTCGAGCGCCAGGATCTCAGAGACGCGCTCGAGCACGCGCTCGCCGCCCTCCAACGTCGTCTCCGGCAGCACGACCGCGAACTCGTCGCCACCGAACCGGGCCGCGGTGTCGATCGCGCGGCTCGCCTGTCTGAGCGCGTCCGCGACACGACAGAGCGCGCGGCTGCCGGTCAGATGTCCGTAGCGATCGTTCACGCGCTTGAGACCGTTCATGTCGATGAAGAGCACGGCAAACGATCGGCGCGTGCGGCCGGATCGCGTGATCTCCGCCCGCAGCACTTCGAGCAGACGACGATAGTTCGCGAGGCCCGTCAGCGGGTCGGTCGTGGCCAGCTGATGGAGCTGGGCTTCGGCCTGCTTGTGCTCGCCCACGCTCGCGACGAGCACGAGCCCCATGATCGACATCACGGAGATGTACGCCTGCAGCAGAACGAGCGCCTCATTCTGGGTCTCACGGAAGAACGGGCCGAAGCCGTGAAACGTGCCCCACACGGCGATGCCGGACAGGATCGCGGTCGCGGACGCGACCTCGCGCCGGCCGAATCGGAAGGCGGCCCAGAGGAAGAACGGTACGCAGAGGAATTCGAGGGGATAGTTCTTGATGTCAGACGGAAAGAGCCCGGCAAATACCAGCAGCCCGACGCACACGAGCATGGTAAACAGCACGAGCGACTCGAGGACCGTCGTCCAATGCGGCCAGCCCGGCTTCTCGAACGCCCACAGCAGAATGAAGGGCGCGAACACCAGCGTGCCACTCACCCGCACCAGCCACTCGAGGAGCCACACGGTCGGAATGTCGTGCCAGATTCGCGGGTCCTGCAAGAGCTGGACGCCGGCGTGAATCGACGCGCCGATTGTCGTCGTGAACGCGACGATGGCCGCGAAGCGAAAGATGTTGCGAGGGCTCGCAAACGCGCTCGTGCCGCCAGCAAATCTGTTCACGAGCGCGGCGGCGGCGAGCGCAGTGATCGTATTGCCAATGGCGATCGGCACGTTGGTCAGGACCTCGCCCGTCGCCATGAAGCGCACGAAGAATGATCCGAGCGTGACGGCTGGCCAGATCTGTCGGCCGAACAGCATGAAGGCCGCAAGCGAAAACCCGCTCGGCGGCCACACCGCGGCCATACCGCCGTTCAGCGACTCGAGCGCAACGCCCAGTCGGCCGAACGCCAGATAGAACGCAAACAATGTCGCGTGCGTTACCGGGTGTCGCGCCAGTCGTGCGTACATGGAACCGCGACCGACGGCCGGGGATTTCGCCTGGTCAGATGCTCGGTTACGCTGCAGTTAGCGTGCCACAGGTGGGGAGCCGGGGACGCAGCACGTTCGACGAGAATAGTCGAGCGATCGTCAATTTTATGGAGAAACCTGTCAGTCCTTCAACGACTATCGTGAGCCAGCCGCGCTGCTCCACTCGTGCAACGCGACAACTCCGCGACGTCGAGCGTTCGCTTTCGACGCTTTGACCGCGTAGAGCGCGCGATCGGCCGCGCTCAAGAGTGTCGTTGGTGTTCCGCCATCGCGCGGATAGACAGCAACACCTGCACTAACGGCCAATTCAGGTTTGTCAGGATCCTCCGCGAGGCGCTCTTCAACGCGCTGAATCACCACGCGCGCGCCCTCATCGTCGGTGTCGGGCAGAATGACGACAAATTCGTCGCCGCCGTACCTGGCGGCAGTATCGGTCGCGCGGCACGACGCGCGGAGTGTTTCCGCAAATCGGCACACGGCGCGACTGCCAATCAAGTGCCCGAGCTCGTCGTTGATGCGCTTGAGCCCGTCCATGTCGAAGAACGCGACCGCGAACGGCTCGTCATTGCGGTTGGACCGGGCGATCTCATTGCCCAGCACTTCCACGAGCCGGCGATAGTTCGGCAGTCCGGTCAGAGGGTCGGTGACGACGAGCTCACGCAGCTGCGCTTCGGCCACAGAGTACTCCGAGGCCAGCGCCGACAGCGCCATCGTCATCACCGCCGTGATGCTCATGAAGGTCTGCACCATGATGAGCGAGGCGGTCGGCGTGCTTCGAACGAACACGCCGTATCCACTCAGCGTACCGAACAGCGCCAGAGACGTGAGGAGCAGAATCGCGACGGCGGTCGCCCGGCGGCCGAGCCGGAAGGCTGGCCACAACAGAACCGGTACGCACAGGAACTCGATCGGATAGCCGCGCAGTTCGCTCGGGAAGCCGCAGAACACGGCGAGCCCGACGAACACGATCGTCAGCAGGACGAGCACGGCCTCGACCGTGCGCGCGGTCGGCCATCGCTCGTTGCCACCCTGGCTCCACAGCATGATGGTCGGCGCCAGGAGGAGGCTGCCGGTCATATTGCCGAGGCTCCACGTCATCCAGATCTTGCCGTAGTCCATCCACGAGGCGAGGCCGGAGATCGAGAGGCTTGCCGCTCCGATCGTGCCGCCGATCGTCATGCTCGAGAGGATGACGAGGCCCGCGAATCTGAACGCGTTGCCGGGGTTCTGAATCGCGTTGCGTCCGCCGGCAAATCTATTGATCAGGTACGCGGCGAGCACGCCCTCGAGCGTGTTCCCCGCAGCCATGGCGACGACCGCCGGCACGGCGCCGATCGTGATGGCGTAAAGGATCGTCGCGGCGGCGAGCACCGCCGGCCACACGCGGTAGCCAAGGACGACAAACGCACCGAGCGCGATGCCTGCCGGCGGCCACACGAGGCTCGTCGCCGGGTGATCGTACGCGAGCACCAGCCCGAGTTTCCCCGTCAAGACGTACGCGACGATGAGCGAAGCGATGATCGTCTGCTCTCGGGCAACTCGGCGGCGGGCGGATTTCCAGAACCAACGCATAGATCAGTTGTCGCCTTCTAAAGCACCTTCTGTGCCAGGGGTTCCGGCGTCTGACGACGAATTTGTGCGCGAAAGCGTCGCAGATCGTTGGAACGGCCGGCCCCTCGATCTGTCGGAATGTCTCGGAAAAGAGGTCATTTCGGATTTGTTCGCGCGGGACGACTTCGTAATCCGGCGCGAAGGGCCGAGAGGAGCGGCGCCTGGAGCGGACAGCCGGCGGTCCCCTGCGGTCGCTATTGATCAGTTCTCGTCTCGGGCGCTGACGATTTGGGCGGGTGGCTGACAGGCGTGCGCGCTTGACGCGCCGCGCGCCAGGTCATAACGTGCCGGACGTCGTGCGTCGCCTTGCCTGTCTCGTCGCGTTCGTGCTCGCGTTCACCTTTGTCGGACTGGCAACTTCCGTACCGCGCTCCGCTGGCCAGTCGATGACCGACGCCGAGCGCGCGACGCTCGCCGCGCGGGTGCGTGATGAATTTCAATTCGCGTGGTCGAGCTACAAACGCCTCGCGTGGGGTCACGACGAGCTCAACCCCGTCAGTCGTACGGCGCACGACTGGTATCCGCCGGCTGTGTTCGACATGACGCCCGTTGACGCGCTCGACACGATGACGCTCATGGGACTCACCGACGAGGCAGCCGCGACGCGGCAGTACCTCATCGGGCATCTGTCATTCGATCAAGACGTGGACGTCCAGGTCTTCGAGGTCACGATTCGGCTGCTGGGCGGACTGCTCTCTGCGTTTCAGATGTCGAGCGATCCGAAGTTCCTCGCGCTCGCCGAAGATCTTGGAACGCGTTTGCTCCCGGCCTTCGACTCGCCGACCGGCATGCCCTATCGCTTCGTCAACCTCCGAACCGGCAAGACGAGCGATCCGCTCAGCAATCCTGCCGAAATCGGCACACTCATGCTCGAGTTCGGCACGCTGGCCAAGCTCACGCACCGCGACGTGTTCTATGCCAAGGCAAAAAATGCGATCACCGAGGTCTATCGACGCCGCGATTCGCATACCGGCCTCGTCGGCGAGCAAATCGACGTCACGTCCGGCAAGTGGACGGCGACGAACAGCCACATCGGCGGCGGGATCGACTCGTACTACGAATACCTTCTCAAGTGTCAGAAGCTCTTCGGCGACGCTGATTGCGGCGCGATGTACCGGGCGAGCATTGCCAGCGTCAACACGTACCTGGCCGACGACGGGCCGACGGGGCTGTGGTACGGCGTGTCGGACATGACGACGGGCAAGCGGACGGCGACGACGTACGGCTCGCTCGAAGCGTTCTTCCCGGCCGTGTTGGCGCTTGGCGGCGATCTCGATCGCGCGCGCCGGCTCGCCGACTCGAACTTCAAGATGTGGACGCTCCACGGCATCGAACCCGAGGTCCTCGATTACAAAACGATGACCGCGACGGTCGAGAGTTACCAGCTGCGACCGGAAATCGTCGAATCCGCGTACTACCTCTATCACTACACGCACGACCCGAAGTACCTCGACATGGGCCGCACGATTCTGACGGACCTCGTGCAGTCCTGTCGGACCGACGACGGCTACACGGTCCTGAAGAGCGTCGTCACGAAAGAACGGGGCGACCGGCAGCACAGCTTTTTCCTCGCCGAGACGCTCAAATATCTGTACTTGCTTTTCTCGCCGGAGACGATCGATCTCGATCGCGTCGTCTTCAACACTGAGGCTCACCCGCTCACAGCGACGTGGTGAGCCGGAGGACGTTCCATGCAGTACGTGCGATTGGGTTCCAGCGGCGTGCAGGTGTCGAGGCTTGCGCTCGGGTGCATGAGCTACGGCAATCCTGCGTGGCGGCCGTGGGTGCTCGACGAAGCCGCGGCGCAGCCGTTTTTTCGCCGCGCGATCGAAGCGGGGATCACGTTCTTCGACACGGCGGACATGTACTCGCTCGGCATCAGTGAGGAAGTCACCGGGCGCGCGCTCCAGGCATACGCGCGGCGCGAAGAGATCGTCATCGCGACCAAGGTCAACTTCCCGATGGGACCCGGACCGAACATGGGCGGGTTGTCGCGCAAGCACATTCTGCAGGCGTGCGATGCGAGCCTCGCGCGCTTGGGCGTCGAGGCCATCGATCTCTATCAAATTCATCGTTTCGATCCGGTCGTCCCGATCGACGAGACGCTCGAAGCGCTCAACGATCTCGTGCGGCGCGGCAAAGTGCGCTACATCGGCGCGAGCTCGGGTTCAGCGTGGCGCATGGCGAACGCGCTGTCGTCATCCGAACGGCATGGTTGGGCGCGGTTCATCTCGATGCAGAATCACTACAACCTCGTCTATCGCGAGGAGGAGCGCGAGATGATTCCGCTGTGCCTGGAAAAAGGCATCGGACTCGTCCCGTGGAGTCCGCTCGCGCGTGGACTGCTGACGCGTCCGCGCCCGGCCGGCGGCGACGTGCGCGCAGGCGGTACGGCGCGCGCGCAATCGGACGATTACTCGCCGCGGCTCTACGATTCGCCCGGCGACTTGGAAGTCATCGACGCGGTCGAGCGCGTCGCCAAGGCGCGCGGCGTGACGATGGCGGAAGTCGGGATCGCGTGGCTGCTCGGGCGGCCGGGCGTCGTCGCCCCCATCATCGGCGCGACAAAGATGGACCACCTCGACGCCGCGATTCGCGCGATCGACCTGCAGCTTTCCGCTGACGAACGCGCGGCCCTCGAATCACCGTACACGCCTCACGCCGTCAAAGGATTCACGGTCTAGTAACGCGTCGTCCTGGGTCCGGGGTCCGAGGTCCAGCGTTCCGGCGTCGTCCGGGGTCCGAGGTCCGGCGTTCCGGCGTCGTCCTGGGTCCGGGGGCCGAGGTCCGGCGTTCCGGCGTCGTCCTGGGTCCGGGGTCCAAGGTCCACCGTTCCGGCGTCGTCCTGGGTCCGGGTCCTGGGTCCGGGGGCCGAGGTCCGGCGTTCCGGCGTCGTCCTGGGTCCGGGGTCCGAGGTCCGGAGTTCCAGCGTCGTCCAGGGTCCTGGGGTCTGAGGTCCGGAGTTCCGACGTCGTCCTGGGTTCTGGGTCCGGAGTTCCGGTGCAGTCCGAGGTCCGCGGACTCCGGACTGCGGACGCCGGACGACGCCGGAACCCCGGACGTCGGACCTCGGACTCAGGACCCTCACACTTTAGTGCCGCGTCGTCCGAGGTCCGCGGACTCCGGACTGCGGACGCCGGACGACGCCGGAACCTCGGACCCCGGACCCCGGACTCAGGACCGCCACGGTCTAGTGACGCGTCGTCCGAAGTCCGCGGACTCCGGACGACACCGGAACCCCGGACCTCGGACTCAGGACCCTCACAATTTAGTGACACGTCGTCCGAGGTCCGCGGACTTCGGACATCGGACCCCGGATGACGC
>CAYQRM010000159.1:0-32144 GCA_964419785.1 uncultured Solibacteraceae bacterium
TGCGCGAGCTCGATGTGTTCGGGCCCCTTGATGCCGCGACCGACGGCGACAATCCGCTCGGCCTCGTTGAGATCGACGGCCTGCTTCGCTTCGCGAAACGGCGCTTCGGGCTTCTGGCGAATGACGGACGGATCGACGCTCGCTGCGACCGTGCGCACGGGCGCCGGCTGGCTGCCCTTCTTCACGGCGTCCGCGCGGAACGCGCTGATCTGAAACGTGACGACGTGCGGCGCGGGGCCGTCGAGCACCACGTCCGCGCTCACCTTGCCTTGAAACATCTGACGCACGAACACGGGCGCGGCGCCGCCGGTCTTGACGCCGACGCAGTCGGTGGCGATGGCGCGGTCGAGGCGCGCGGCGAGGCGTGGCGCGAAATCTCGCGTCTGGTAGGTGTGCGGCAGAAGCACGAGCGTTGGCGATTCGGCAGTGACGAGCGCCGCGAGGGCCGCCACGTACCCGTCAGGCGTGTACGCAGCGAGCGCCTGATGTTCGAGCGCGATGACCTCGGCGACGTCCGCCGCCGCAAGTTCCCGCGCGGCCGCATCGACACCCGCGCCCGGCACAACGACTTTGACGTCCTTCGGCGCTCCAGCCAGCTGTTGCGCAGCCGCGAGCGCCTCCCATGACGCGCGATTCAGCACGCCATCTTTCTGTTCAGCGACGACAAGCAACATTCACTTCACCTCGAAGACCATCGGCGATGGGTGATGGGAGAGCCTCCATCAGCTAATGTCAATGACCCGGTTCTCTCGCAAGCTCTTGACGAGCTCCTTGGCCGCTTCCGCAGGCGGCCCGGAAATGATGCGCGTCTGCTTGGCTTTCTCCGGAACGTAGACGGACTGGATGCGCTGGCGCGGCGCGGCGGCGGGCGGCGCGGCGACGGCGCGAATTTCCTTCTTCTTCGCCGCCATGATGCCCTTGAGCGTGGCGTAGCGCAGCTGGTTGATGCCGCTCTGAATCGTCAGCACAGCCGGCAGGGGCATCGCGATCCACTGGAACCAGCCGCCCTCGAGCTCGCGCTTGACGCGCATCGTCTCGCCAGAGACTTGAATCTCCATGATGATCGTCGAGTGCGCCATGCCGAGCTTCTCGGCCAGCACCACGCCGACTTGCGCAAAACCCTGATCGTCCGACTGGAGACCGGTCAGCACGAGATCGAGCTTCTCGCCAGCGAGTCCGGCGGCGAGCGCCGTGGCCACGCCGAAGGCGTCAGCGGACGCCAGGTCGTCGCCGGTCACGTGAATGGCGCGATCGGCGCCGCGCGCGAGCGCCTCGCGAATGACTTGTGCCACGCGCGCGGGCCCGGCGGAGATCACGATGACCTCGCCGCCGTGTTTCTCCTTCAGACGCAGCGCCTCTTCGAGCGCGTACGCGTCTGGCTCGTTGAGCTCCCAGCTCGCGTCTTGATCGCGCACCCAGGTCTTGGACTCGTTGACCCGGACCTGCCACTCGCGCGTCACGACCTGCTTGATGCAAACAGCGATGTTCACAAGTTCTCGGTTCGAAGTTTTGAGTTCTACGCCAACTCGTGCCTCGCCAACACGAGCGTTCCGTTCGTGCCGCCAAACCCGAATGAGTTCGAGAGCGCGTAGCGAATGCGCATCGGCCGCTTGGCGTTGGGCGCGTAGTCGAGATCGCAGCCCTCGTCAGGCGCGTCGAGATTGATGGTAGGCGGCGCAATCTGATGCCGTACCGCAAGCGCGGTGATGCCCGCTTCGAGACCGCCGGCCGCGCCGAGCAAATGGCCCGTCATCGATTTCGTCGAGGACATGACGAGCTTGCGGGCGTGCTCGCCGAAGGTGGTCTTCACGGCACGCGTCTCGGTCGGATCGTTGATCGGCGTCGACGTGCCGTGCGCGTTGACGTAATCGACCTGGTCGGGCGCGATCCCGGCTTTCCGCAGCGCCATCCGCATGGACCGCACGGCGCCGTTTGCGTCCTCAGGCTGACCGGTCAGATGGTACGCATCGGCGGACAGACCGTAGCCGGCGATCTCGGCGTAGATCGTGGCGCCGCGGCGCTTCGCCGTCTCGATTTCCTCGAGAATGACGATGCCCGCCCCTTCGCCGATGACGAACCCGTCGCGATCCTTGTCGAACGGCCGGCTGGCGCGCTGCGGCTCGTCATTGCGCGTCGAAAGCGCGCGCATGGCCGCGAACCCGCCGACGCCCATCGGCGTGATCGACGCCTCGGAGCCGCCGGCGATCATCACGTTCGCGTCGCCGCGCTTGATGATCTCCGACGCTTCGCCAATCGCGTGGGCCGAGGCCGTGCACGCCGTGCACGTCGCCAGATTCGGCCCGCGGGCGCCGAACCGGATCGACACCTGACCGGCGGCGAGATTGATGATCGACGCGGGAATGAAGAACGGGGAGATCCGGCGCGGGCCGCCATGGATGAGCTCCATGTGCTCGCGCTCGATCGTCGAGAATCCGCCGATCCCCGACGCGATGAACACGCCGACGTCGTCGGCGTTCTCGCGGGTCACCTCGAGGCGGGCATCGTCGACGGCGAACTGGCTGGCCGCCAGCGCGTACTGGATGAAGACGTCGGCTTTCTTGACGTCTTTCCGATCCATGAACTGCAAAGGATCGAAGCCCTTGACCTCGCCCGCGATGCGCGTGGTGAAGTGTGCCGCGTCGAAGCGCGTGATCGAGCCGATGCCTGATCGGCCCGCCAAGAGCGCGTCCCAGTTCGCGCCCGTCCCGATGCCGACCGACGAGATCAGGCCGACGCCCGTGATGACCACTCGCCTGGTCACGTGCCCGGCCTACTTCTTCTTCGCGTGGCCTTCGATGTACTCGATGGCTTCCTTCACGCGCGTGATCTTCTCGGCGTCCTCGTCGGGAATCTCGATGCCGAATTCCTCCTCGAAGGCCATCACGAGCTCGACCGTGTCGAGTGAGTCAGCCCCAAGATCGTCAACGAACGACGCATCCGGCGTCACTTCTTCCTCATCGACGCCCAACTGCTCGACGATGATCTTCTTGACCTGATCAGCAACGGCCATTCATTCCTCCTCGGTTCCTCGACGAAGCGGGGCGCGCCCCGTCACAGATACATGCCCCCGTTGACGGCGAGCACGTGCCCCGTAATATACGATGCCTCATCCGACGCCAGGAACACTACCGCCGACGCCACGTCGTCGGCCGTGCCCAGACGTTTGAGCGGGATCTTGTCCGCCCAGGCCTCCTGCGCGCCCTCGCCAATCGCCCGCGTCATGTCGGTGTCGATGAGCCCGGGCGCCACGGCATTCACCGTGATGTTACGCGACGCCACCTCGAGGGCGAGGGCCTTGGTAAAGCCGATGAGGCCGGCTTTCGACGCCGCGTAGTTGGCCTGACCGGCATTGCCCGTCTGGCCCACGACCGACGTCACGTTGATGATGCGCCCCGACCGCTGCTTGATCATGGGCCGGAGGACCGCCTGAACGCACGTATACGCCGCGGTGAGGTTGGTCGCGATGACCGCGTCCCAGTCCTCCCGCTTCATCCGGAGCATTAATTGGTCGCGCGTGATACCTGCGTTGTTGACCAGCACGTCGACTCGACCGAACGTCGACATCGTACGCTCGATGGCCGCCTCGACCTCGGCGGTCGACGTCACGTCGAGCGACACGGCTTCCGCCTGGCCGCCCGACGCCCGAATCTCGGCCGCCACCGGGGCAGCGTGCTCCTCACGGGCCGCCGCGACCACCGCCGCGCCGCGAGCGGCGAGCGCCAGTGCAATCGCCCGGCCGATCCCGCGTGAAGCGCCCGTCACCAGGGCCACACGGCCCTCCATACTCCCCATGGCAACCTGCCTACTTCAGCACACGGCTGGCGGGGGTGCAACTTGACCTCGCGCAAGGCGCGTCGTAGCCGGGGGGAGCATGTGCATGCGGCGAAAACAGTTGTACGATCCCGTCGGACGTGGACGTCCGGTACTCCAGTGGCTGAACACTCACCGAATCCGAATCCTGATCCTCAGTCGAGCGAGGCGATGAACCTCTCGGCGCATGACGCACTTGGTCTTGTCTCCGGCACCGGCCTCGCGCATGTCTTCGCGTGTCTGCCGGGCACCGTCTGGACGACGGACACAAAGATGGTCCTGACGTTCGTCCAGGGCCAGATCATCCGCACCTACCAGGTGGCGCCCGAAAAGCTGATTGGACGGACGCTGCCGGACCTGGTGCTCGACGGCCGTGAGGATCATCCGCTGATCCAGGGACACATCACAGCGCTCTCGGGACACGAGACGTCGGTGCGCATCGAGTGGGGCGGCAACCTGTACAACGCGCGCATTGCGCCGCTTCGCGACGCGACGGGCGCGATCATCGGCTGCGTCGGCTCGCATCAGCAGATCGGCTGGCTGCCCGACGATGACGGATTGTTGCGCGAGAGCGACATGCGGCTGCGCCGGGTGATCGACTCGAACATGATCGGCATCGCATTCGGTAACGATGACGGCGAGATCACGGAAGCCAACGAGGCGTTTCTGCATCTCGCCGGCTACACCCGCGAAGATCTCGTCGCCGAGGGTATCTCATGGCCGGCGCTGACGCCGATCGAGTGTCACGCGCGACAAATGGCCGCGATCGACGAGGTGCGCCAGACCGGACGCTGCACGCCGTTCGAAGTCGATCTCATCCGCAAGGACGGCCGGCGCGTGCCCGTGCTCGTCGGCGGCGCGCGACTGTCGGCGCGGCGCCGCGAGGGCGTCGCGTTCGTGCTCGATATCTCCGAAAAGCGCGATCTCAGACAGCGGCTCGCGGCCGAGCTCGCAAGCGCCGACGCCCTGCTCGACGCGCCTTCGCCCGAGGCGGCGGTTGCCGCGGCACTCGCCGCGCTGTGCCGCACGCTCGGCTGGATTGCCGCGGAATTCTGGCAGCGAGACGCCGGCGGCGCGCTCGCGCCGGCGGCGGCGTCGGGCGCGGCCTCAGCGGACGCGGCCGCGGTTCAACGCGCGGCGCTCCGTGCCATCGAAAAGTCCGAGCCTCAGTGGTCGGATCGGCATCGCGTGCTGGCCGTACCAATCGTCAGCGACGCGGGTGCGAGCGTGCTCGTGGTCTCGGGCGGCGAGGCGGTGGAGCCCAAGGCGTGGATCGTCGAAACGATTCGCGCCATCGGATCGCGCATTCAGCGCTTCCGCGCGGATCGCGCTCGCTAGCGTCCCCTATCCGGCGGGCGGTCGCACGCCAAGCGCGTCGGCCAGGCGCTCGACCATCCGACCTTCGACCAACTGCGCCGCCAGCAGGATGCCGCTCTCGACGGCGTGGGCCGACGAGCGGCCGTGCCCGATCAGCGCGAGCCCGGCAAGTCCGAGCAGCGGAGCAGCGCCGCGCTCCGCGTAATCAATCCGCCGCTTGAAGCGCTGCAAACCGTCGCCGACCTCGGGGCGCGAGGCGAGCCCCGCGCCGAGCTCTTGTCGCAGCATCTGCTCGATGAGCTCCGCGAGGCCTTCGCCGATCTTCAACGCGATGTTGCCCGTGAACCCGTCGCAGACGATCACGTCCGCATGTCCGCTGAAGACCTGGCGGGCGTCGATATTGCCGACGAAGCGCAGCCGCGCGACTGACAGCCGATCGTGCGCTTCACGAATGAGGTCCGTCCCCTTGCCCGCTTCCTCGCCGATCGAGAGCAATCCGACGCGCGGCTCCGACACGCCGAGCGCGACGCGCGCGTAGGCGTCGCCCATCAGACCGAATTGCACGAGTTGTTCGGGACGGCATTCGACGTTGGCGCCGGCGTCGACGAGCACCGCGGCGCCGGTCTGTGTTGGCAGCGTGACGGCGAGGGCGGGACGGCCCACGCCGGGCAGCACCCCGAGCGCGGCATGCGCGGCAATCAAGGCCGCGCCGGTGTGGCCCGCCGTGAAGACCGCACCGGCGTGCCCGGCGGCGACGAGCTCGGCCGCAACCTTCACCGACGCGCGCGGCTTGCGGCGCAGCGCGGCGAGCGGCGACTCGTCCATCGCGATGACATCGGGAGCGTCGACGACGCTGATGCCCGGCGGCGTGGCACCGTGACGCGCCAGCTCGGCGCGGACGGTCGCTTCGGGCCCGACGAGCGCGACCTCGAGGTTCGGTCGCGCGACAGCCTGTACGGCGCCGGCGACGACCGCGGCCGGCGCCTGATCGCCGCCCATTGCGTCGACGGCGATAATCACGCCGGGTGTTTTTTTACGCATTATGTAAAAAAACACCCGGCGTCATTTTCAGTCTTCGGCGACTTCGCGCACCTGGCGGCCCTTGTAGTAGCCGCAGTTGGGGCACACCTGATGCGGCGGGCGCATCTCGTGGCACTGTGGGCACTCGCCCATCGCCGTCGGCTTCAGGGCATCGTGCGTGCGGCGCTTCGCGGTGCGGGTCTTCGAATGGCGGCGTTTTGGATTCGGCAACTTCGTTTCCTCACTAAGTCTTGAAGCGCTTGAGCGCTTCCATGCGCGGATCGACCCACGTCGTCTCGCACGTGCACGTCTCGCGGTTGCGATTGATGCCGCAGACGGGACACAGCCCGCGGCAATCCTCCTGGCACAACGGCTTCATCGGCAGCGCCAGAAAGAACTGCTCCCGCATCAGCTCGCCGAGATCGACGACGTCGTCCCTGTAGTAGGACACGCCCAGGTCGTCTTCGGCGACCTCCTGCTCGGCCTCGCCGGTGTTGTCGTTCGACGGCAGGAGGATGACATCGATCTTCGCGTCGACCGGCACGGTAAACGGCTCGAGACACCGCCCGCACTCACATTCGAGCGTCGTCGTGAGGCGACCGGTGAGGCGCACCTTCTGCGCGTCCTTCCGGACCTCTCCGACGAGATCCACGGGCGCCACCAGCCGAAAATCCTCGTGTTCGAGCCCGAACGCCGGGGGTTCGTACCGGCGCGTCAGCGTGTCAACGCCGCTTCGCAGACGACTCAGGTCGAGCAACATGGGATCTCTCCGGCTTGCGCCGGCCGTGCCAAACGATCATCTTACCGCAGGACCGCTAAACACTCCAAGACCGGGGGACGAACATCTCCTCGAAAAGAGACACGGCGTAGCGGTCGGTCATGCCGGCGAGAAAGTCGCGTGCGGCCGCATCGAGCCCTTCCGCCTGGATCGTCGCCGGGTCGAGGTACTGCTCGGGCCTGGCGCGGAGTTTGTCCCAGAGGCCGCCGAGGAGGCCGGACGCCTTTTCGAATTCGGCTGTGGCCCGCGGGTTCTCGTAGACCGCCTCGAAGAGAAAGCTGCGCAGGTCGAGCGTGGCCTGAAGCACCGCGTCGCTCATGCGGACTTCGCTCAATCCGCCATCGAGCGTGCGCGTGACGACGTCAGTGACCATCGTGTTGATTCGCTGCGAAGCAGTGCCGCCCAGGACGGAGATCGCCTGCGCGGGCAACGCGCGCTCCTCGAGTATCCCCGCGCGCACGGCGTCGTCGATGTCATGGTTGACGTACGCGATGATGTCGGCCACGCGCGCGATCTGTCCCTCGACGGTGCTCGCGCGATGTTCCGGATCGGCGCCGACTGGCAGCCCGTGCTTCCCTTTCGAGTGGCGCGCGATACCGTCGCGCACTTCCCACGTCAGATTCAATCCCTGCCTTCCGTTCTCCAGCACGTCGACGATGCGCAGGCTCTGTTCGTAGTGGCTGAAGCCGCCGGGCACGAGGCGATCGATGACGCGCTCGCCGGCGTGGCCGAACGGCGGGTGGCCGAGGTCGTGTCCGAGCGCGATCGCCTCGGTGAGCTCCTCGTGCAGGCGCAGGACCTTCGCGATGCTGCGCGCGATCTGCGACACCTCGAGCGTGTGCGTCAGCCTCGTGCGGTAGTGATCGCCAGTCGGCGCGAAGAACACTTGCGTCTTGTGCTTGAGCCGGCGGAACGCTTTCGAGTGGATGATGCGATCGCGGTCGCGCTGAAACACGGGCCGAATCGGATCGTCCGGCTCGGGCCGCAACCGGCCGCGGCTTTTGGCGCTCTTGGCGGCCTCGGGCGCCAGAAAGTCGAACTCGCGCGCCTCGAGGGATTCACGAATCGACGGCATCGAAAGGCCAGTCTACAAGATGTCGGCGAGAAAGCTCGTGCCGTGCGCGAGCGGCTCGACGCCGAGGATGGCGGCGACCGTCTGGCCAAGATCGGCGAACGTGGCGCGCGTGCCAAGGTCGACACCGCGCCGCACTGCAGCGCCCGCAATCATGAGCGGCACGTACTCGCGCGCATGATCGGTCGAGGGCGTCGTCGGATCGTTGCCGTGATCCGCGGTCACGACGAGCAGGTCCGTCGGCCGAAGCCGCGGCAGGAGCGTCGCGAGCCGCCGATCGAAGCGCTCAAGGTTCGCGGCGTAGCCCGGCGTGTCGTTGCGGTGGCCGTACTGCGTGTCGAAGTCGACGAGATTGACGAAGATCAGCCCGTTGGGCGTCGTCCCCATCTCGGCGTTCACGACGTCCATGCCGTGATCGTCCGACGTCGTGTGAATGGCGCGTGTGAGACCGCGGCCCGCGAACAGATCCTCGATCTTGCCGATGCCGACGACAGTGTGGCCCGCGTCCTTCAGGCGATCGAGCAGCGTCACACTTGTCGGGTCGAGAGCGAAATCGCGCCGGTTGGAGGTGCGCTGAAAGTGACCGGGCTCGCCGACGAACGGCCGCGCGATCACGCGTCCGACGCCGAGCCCCCGGCCGACGAGCTCGAACGCCGTGTGGCAGATCGCGTACTGCTCTTCAATCGGAATCACGCGCTCGTGCGCGGCGATCTGAAACACGCTGTCGGCTGACGTGTAGACGATGGGCGATCCGGTACGGAGGTGTTCAGGGCCGAGCTGGTCAATAATCACCGTCCCCGACCCGACGATGTTACCGATCGTCTTGCGGCCGATCCGACGCTCGAACTCGTGAATGAGGTCTGGCGCGAATCCGCGCGGAAACGTCGGAAACGCGCGGTCGAGAATCAGCCCGGCGATTTCCCAATGACCGGTGACGGAATCCTTGCCGGGCGAGGCTTCCGCCATTCTGCCTGCGGCGCCCTGCGGCGCCGGGCGCTCGCCGCCGATGTCCACAATCCGGGCGAGGCCGAGCGACCGCAGTGTCGGCACCGCCAATGGCACCTGGCGTGCGATGTTGCCGACGGTGTTGCTCCCTTCGTCGCCGTAGGCCGCAGCGTCGGGCAGCTCGCCCACACCGACCGAGTCCATCACGATCAGGATGACGCGATCAATCAATCGAGGCCTCTGGGCGTTGACGATGCGATCCCAAAACCCGGAATGTTCAGAAATTCTGCCACAACTCTTTTGGCCTCAGTGACCGTCGCCTCCGACTCACCCGGACCCGCGAGCCAGCGCACGTTCGCCTCCTTGCGAAACCAAATCAGCTGTCGCCGGGCGTAGCGCATGTTTTCACGGACGATGAGCTCGCGCGTCGCGTCGAGATCGCGCGCGCCGCGAAGCATCTCGACGATCTGCCGATAGACGAGACCGCTGAACGCGTGCGCCGACGCCGGCACGCCGGACGCCAGCAGCGACTCGACTTCAACGACCACGCCGCGCGAGATTTGCGCATCCACGCGCCGAGCCACGCGCTCGCGCAGCCACGGCCGGGGCATCGACAGTCCAATCGTCAGCACGTCGACGCCGGCAATCGGCGACGTCGTCTCTTCGAAATGATCGGTGAGCGGCCGGCCCGTGAGCAGGTAGACCTCGAGTGCGCGCACGAGACGCTTCTCATCGCGCGGCTGAATGCGCCGGGCCGAGGCCGGGTCGACGCGGCCCAGCCACCGGTGCAGCGCGTCGACGCCGCGGCGTCTCGCGACGTTCGAGAGGCGCGCGCGCAGGTGCTCATCGCGCGCTGGACCAGGAAACATGCCGCGGACGAGCGCGCGATAATACAAACCCGTGCCGCCCACGACCACCGGCAGGCGGCCGCGCTCGAGAATCGCGCCGACCACCGCGCTCGCGTCGCGCGAGTACTCAGCCGCCGAATAGCGATCGGTCGGACCGATGACGTCGACGAGGTGATGCGGAATGCCGCGCTGCTCTTCGATCGCCACCTTGTCGGTGCCGATGTCGATACCGCGATAAACCGCGGTCGAGTCACACGCGACGATCTCGCCGCGGTATGTCTCGGCGAGCCGCAGCGCGAGCTCGCTCTTGCCGGTCGCCGTCGGACCTACGACCGCGACCAGTGCGCCCGTCAGCGGATGCCTTCGTTGTAGTGGAACGTAACGACGAACTGCGCCTGCTCCGTCGGATACTCCCCCGGCAGCGGCATCGTCGGATTCGAGAGCTTGATGGCGCCAAGCGCCGAGTTCGTGAACGAGGTCACCGTGCTCGGCGTGACGATCCGAAGGTCGCTAATCGATCCGTCGCGATGGACGCTGAACGCGAGGACGACATGGCCCGACATCACCATCGCGGCGTCGGGCACGAACCAGTTGCTCTTGACCTGCGCGATGAAGCGCGCAATCCACGGACCGAACTCGACGCCCTTCGAGTCGAACTGGATGTCGGGGTCCTGCTGCGTCAAGCCGCCCTTCTGGTTGTTGAAATTCTGATCCTGGAGGTAGCGCTGCAGGTTGCGAAGCGACTGCCCCAGCGCCCCGCCGGCCGGCTGCGACTGGACGATCGGCGGATCGGGCAGGACCTTGGCCGCGACCTGCTGTTGCGGAGGCTGCGCGGCCGGCGGCGAAGGCGCGGCCGGCCGCGGCGCGTCGGGGCCGGCGGGCTTTTCGGCCGGGGCGCCGACGACCTTGTCCGGCGTGTTGCCGTGCGACACGGGCGCCGGATTCTCCGGCTTCGGCACGACCTCGGGCGTCGTCGCGCGCCGGTCCTTGTCGGACGGGTCAGCTTGCAGCTTGGGCGGCGCCACGCGGTCGCGCATCGGCATCATTTGCACGAATCGCACGGGGTCCTGCTGCGGTTGGACTGGCACGGCCTGCGGATTCGGCGCAAACAGCGCCGACGGCCCGAAGATGATCAGCAGGACGAATCCGATGTGGACGAGGAGCGACAACACACCGCCACGCCAGGAGTTACCCGATTCCAGGCGAGGTGTGTCCGGTCGATAGTCCTCAAGATCCAGGTACATTTTTCCCGACGATCCCAGAATACAACGACAAGCGGCGCTGGCCCCCGCTCAAGGGTAGACGCCCCGCGGCGCGGGGCGGCCGTCTACTGGGCTGGAGTGCCTACGCGATCTGGCACGCGGGCCCCGTCATTCCGCGCGATGTAGAGCCACACGGCGCCGGCCGCCAGCGGACGTGCCTCGGCGTTGCGAAACCCGGCCCGGCCGAGCAGCGCGACAAATTCGTCACCGGAAGGAAATTGCTCGACGGAAGCCGGCAAATACGAATAGGCGTTCGTGTGACGCGAGACGAGGCGGCCGACGCGCGGGAGCACCGCGCGAAAATACCAGCCATACGCCTGGCGCAGACCGGGCAGCGCGGGCAGCCCGAACTCGAGAATCGCGAGGCGGCCGTCGGGCCTGAGCACGCGACCAAGCTCCGCGCCCGCGCGCACGGGATCGAGCACGTTGCGGATGCCAAACGCGATCGTCGCCGCGTCGAACGAGTCGTCCGGGAACGGCAGCCGCATCGCATCGCCGCGCGCGAGCGCGACGCGCGTTTCGAGCGATGCGACACGAACCTTGTCGCGTCCGAGGCGCAGCATCTCCCCCGAGAAGTCGACGCCGATCACGTGCCGCGCCTGGCGCGCGGTCGCGATTGCGAGGTCGCCGGTGCCGGTGCAGACGTCGAGCACGCGTTCGGTGCCCGTCAAGGCGAGCGCGCGGACGGCGCGCCGGCGCCAGCTCCGGTCCAGACCCGCGCTGAGCAGATGGTTCAGCGCGTCGTAGCGGCCGGCAATCGCGTCGAACATGCCCTCGATCGTCTCGGGCGCCTTGTCGAGACGCGCGGGCTTGTCGTCGCGTGCGGTCATCCCTGCCACGGAGGAAAGAGATGCTGTTCGAATCCGAGCGCGTTGAGGATCTTGCCGGCGACGAATGACGCGAGGTCGTCGATCGTCTTCGGTTGCTGATAGAAGCCGGGCATCGCCGGAAGAATCATCGCGCCAGCTTCCGCGGCGGCGACCATGTTCTTGAGCTCGGGCAGGCTCATCGGCGTCTCGCGAGGCACGAGCACGAGACGACGACGCTCCTTCAGCATGACGTCCGCGGCTCGCTCGATCAGGCTGCGCGACAACCCGTGCGCGACGCCGGCGAGCGTCTTCATCGAGCACGGCACGACGACCATTCCCTGGCACTGGTGGCTGCCGCTCGCGATCGTCGCGCCCATGTCCTTGTTGCTGAAGATGACCGACGATCCGCGCCGCACGCCGTCGCCGTAGCGCTCGGCGAGCCAGTCGATGAGACGATCGACCTTCGCGTCCGGCCCGAGCTCGTCGGCGAGCAGGCGCCGGCCGTAATCGCTGAAGACGATCTCGAGATGGCAGCCGGCCTCGAGGAGCGCGGCGATCGTCCGCACGGCGTAGATCGCGCCGCTCGCGCCGGTCACACCGACGGCAATCGTAGGACGATCGGTCGCGCGGTCCATCATCGCCAGTAAATCGCGACCGCGGTCGTGACGAGATACAGCACGCCGACCCAGCCGTTCATGTCGAACGCGCGCTTCACCTGCGACAGATCGTCGGCGCGCACGAGCGATTGCTCCCACGCGAGGAGCACCGCTACGCCGGCGACGCCGGCGAAGTAGACCGTCCCGAGCGTTGCCGCCACACCGAGCGCCGCGAGGCACGCGATCGTGATGACGTGCATGACTCTCGAGATCGCGAGCGCGCGCGCGACGCCGAAGCGCACGGGAATCGATCGCAAGCCGTCGCGCTTGTCGACGTCGACGTCCTGACACGCATAGAGCACGTCGAAGCCGCCGACCCACGTGCCGATCGCCAGGCCGAGCAGCCACGGCTCCCAACCACCGCGGCCGCCCGCGGCCAGCCAGCCGCCGACCGGCGCCACGGCCATGGCCAAGCCGAGAAACAGCTGCGTGTAGGACGTGTAGCGCTTGGCCAGCGAATACCAGAACACGATGGCGAGCGCGACCGGCGAGAGCGCGAAGCACACGGCACCGAGCGGCCACGTCGTGAGCACGAAGAGCGCCGACGCGATGATGACGAAGACCGCGGCCTCGGCGCGCGACATGCGGCCGCGGGGCAGTTCACGCATCTCGGTGCGCGGATTGCGCGCGTCGAAGCGCGCGTCGACCAACCGGTTGAAACCCATCGCGGCGCTACGTGCCGTCACCATGGCCGCAACGATCCACGCGACGCGCGTCCAGGTGAGCGGCACGATCCGCGCGGCGAGGATCGCCCCGACCAGCGCGAACGGCAGCGCGAACACCGAGTGGCTGACGCGCACGAACGACGCATACGTGCGCACGCGAGTGATCATGGTTCTCAAGGGCGAAGCGTCGCGATATCGCGCGCGGGCACGCCGCTGACCAGGTATTCTTCCACATCGTGCGCGCCGGCGGCCGGCAGGGCGACCTGCGCGAACACGGCGCGCTTTCCCGCCCCGAGCGTCCCGTAGTCGCGCCCCCAGCCCAGCGCGTCGGCCCCGACGCGCGTCGCGCTCTCGAGCAGCGTCGAGGCCGACACTTCCGGCGCGAGCCGGCGCATCTCCGAGAGCTCGTCGAACACATTGAGCGTCGGCGACGAGGCGAGACTGTCCGTGCCGACCGCGACCGGCACGCGCGCCGCATAGAAATGCGACAGACGCGGCGGACCGGCACCGACCCACAAATTGCTTCGCGGACACGTCACGATGACGGCCTTCGCTCGCCGCAGCCGCTCGAGGCCGTCGTCAGTCACGTGCACGGCGTGCACGGCGAGGGTTCCCCGTTTCAGGTAGCCGAGATCTGCGACGTACTGGACGGGATCGCAATTCGGCACGCGCCAGGCGTCCGTCCAGACGCCGAGCGCCTCGAGCATGGACCGGATCGGTCCGCGTCCAGATCGCAAGAACTCGACCTCCTCGGGAGACTCCGCAAGGTGGATCGACAAAGGCGCCGATCCTGCGCGAGCGGCGATCGCGCCAAAGAGCGCCGGCGAGACGGAGTACGGCGCGTGGGCCACGACGCTCGAGGACAATCCGGCCACGCGCGCTTGCTCGACCTGGCCCCACGCCTCGCGGACAAGACCCGCCGGATCCGTCGCGTTGAAGCCGAGCAGTTCGTGGAAGACGACGCCGGAGAGTCCGGCGGCGGACAGCAGCGGCGGCGTGAGCAGCGTGTTCGAGATGTCGCCGACGAGGACGGTGCCGGTGGCCGTCATCGACGCGACGGCACGTTCGGCCGCGGCGACTTCAGTCGCGCGACCGCCCGGCGCGCCGGCGCGGCGCGTCCGCACGATCGTTGTAATCCACTCGTGCATCGACGCTGCGGGCGGCACGCGTCCCTCGAGCCAGCTGAGCTCGACGTGCGTGTGCGCGTTGACCAGGCCGGGCAGCACCGCGACGTCGCCAAGATCTTTCGCGCCTGAGGGCACGCGCCCAGCGCCCACGTGGACGATGCGGCCGCTCGCGACCTCGATCCATCCGCCGTCAATCGGCGGCCGATTGATGGGCAGCACCCATCGCGCGCGAATACAACTCACGGACATAGATCAGAGAGGGTTCCACACGATGGTTCCACACGGTGGTTCCGCACGATGGTTCCACACGATGGTTCCGCACGATGGTTCCGCACGGTGGTTCCCCACGGTGGTTCCCCACGGTGGTTCAAAAGCCCGCGTAAGGAACCCTAGTGAGGAACCCCTCGTGAGGAACCTTATTGCTCTCGCGTCCCCTCGCGGGCACGCTTGGTCGCGGCGCTGCGGGCTTCATAGTCGCGCAAGTCCTCGGCCTCGCCGGCGCGGCCGTCCGCGCGCGCCACCGCGAGCTCGAGCATGCGCGGCACGTCACGCGTGCGGAAAATCGGATCGCCGAGAATGTCGTAGTGCATGTTGCGTCGCTTGGCGGCGAAGCCGGCGTTCTCGATGTTGCGCACCACCTCGAACTCGTCCATGCAGTACTCGGCGCCGGCGGCACGGACGACGTTCTCCTCGATCATCACGCTGCCCATGTCGTTCGCGCCATACGCGAGGCTCAACTGTCCGACTTTGCCGCCCTGCGTCACCCATGACGCCTGGAGGTTGTCGAAGTTGTCGAGCACGAGCCTCGCGATGGCAAGCGTGCGCAGATACTCCACGCCGGTCGCTTCAATGCCGCCCAGGTCGGTGTGCTGCGGTTGATAACTCCACGTGATGAACGCGGTAAAACCGCCCGTCTCGTCCTGAAGCGCGCGCAGCCGCAACAGGTGTTCGAGCCGCTCTTCCATGGTCTCGACCGTGCCGTACATCATCGTGGCGGTCGTGCGCAGGCCGGCGCGGTGAGCGTGGCGCATGACGCCGAGCCACTCGTCGGCCGTCGCCTTGTTGTAGCAATTCAGGATCTTGCGCACGCGATCGACGAGAATCTCCGCGCCGCCACCCGGAATGCTGTCGAGCCCGGCGCGCACCAGGCGATCGATCACGACCGGCACCGCCAACTGAGACAGCCGCGAAATGTGAATCACTTCCGGCGGTGAGAGCGCGTGCAGCCGGAACTCGGGATACCGGGCCTTCACCTGGCGGAACAGATTCTCGTACCACTCGATCGGAATGTCCGGGTTGTGCCCGCCTTGCAGCAACAGCTGGACTCCGCCGAGTGCGATCGTGTCGTCGATCTTCTGGAAGATCTCGTCGAAGCCGAGCGTATAGCCCTCGGACGATCCGACAGGCCGATAGAACGCGCAGAACCGGCACCGCGCGACGCATACGTTCGTGTAGTTGACGTTGCGATCGATGATGTAGGTCACGACGCCTTCTGGATGCTTGCGTCGCCGCGCGGCATCCGCGAGCCGTCCAAGCGTCGTCGTCGGCGCGTGCGTGTACAGCTCGAGCGCTTCCTCTCCGCTGAGGCGCTCGCCGGCCGCGGCTTTCCTCGCCAGTTCCTCAATCGTCATTCAGGCTTCTCGGCCTCTCGACTTCTTCACTTCCCGACTTCTCGACTTCCCGACTTCTCGACTTTCAAGTATCACTTCCCTCCCTTCGACGACGCATTCTCGCCCAAAAACTTGTTCAGGAACGTCTCCATCCTCGAGAAGGAGTACAGCCATCGCTTGTGGAGCAGCGTCTCGTGAACGTCGTCCGGATACACGATGAGCTCGTAGTAGATGTTCCGCGCGCGCAGCAGCTGCACGAGGCCGACCATCTGCGAGAAGTTCACGTTGCGGTCATCGTCGCCCTGGATGAGCAGGACGGGGGACTTCCATTTGTCGATCTCGGAAATCGCCGATGACGTGTAGGACACCTCGGCGGGATTGAGCGTGTTGCCCTCGAGATGCACGCCCGCGAGATCGACGCCGGCCTTGAAGATGTCGGAGTTGCGCGCGAGCGCTTCGGACGTGAGCAGGCCGCCGTATGAGAGGCCCCAGATGCCGACGCGGTTCGGGTCGACGTCCTCACGCCCGGCGAGCCACTTGCCCGCCGCGAGCACGTCGCGATACTCGGCGTTGCCGCGCGCGCCGCCCTCATTGCCCGCCTGCCGGAACGCGCGCCCGTAGCCGACACCGAGACGATAGTTCACCGACAGCACGATGTAGCCCTGCGAGGCGAGCCACTGATTCACGCCGTAGAACACATGGTAGAAGCTCAGATAGTGCCAGCCGAGCAGCATCTGCCGCGCCGCGCCGCCGTGGACGAAGATCATCGCGGGATGCTTCTCGCCCGGTTTCATGTTCTTGGGCAGGAACAGCTGATTGTGGAACTCGACGCCGTCTTCGGCCTTGAGCGTCACGTTGGTCGGCACGACTTCTTCGTTGATCGGAAAGTCTGGACCGAGCGTCGGATAGATCACCTTCTGCGCTTTTTGTCCCACGTCAGCGGGCGTTGCCTGCGACGGCCAGATGCCGACCGACATTGGCCGCTTCGCGTCGGCGCTGAGTACGGCGATCTGCTTGCCTGACGACAGGACCACCGGCACGTTCTCGATCCCGTCGCCCGTCGTGATTTGCTTCGGTGGCCCGCCGGAGATCGGCACGCCCCAGATGTGCCGGCGATCGATGTCGTCGGTGTTCGTACAGTAGTAAAACATCAAGCCGTCTTTCGACAGCGTCCACGCCGTCTGATCCTCGACGATGCCGTCGGTAGACGTGAGCAGCACGGGCGCGCCGCCGCTGATCTTCAACGCGTAGTAGCGCGGCGATTCGTCGTCGGTGTTCTGCTGCGCCGGCACGGAGAAGACGACGCTGTCGCCCGCCCATGTGATCGCGTTGATGTTGGTGAATACGCGGTCTTCGGACGGCGGATGCCATGCTTCCTTCGCCTCGCCCGTCGCGACGTCGGCGACCATGAGCGTCAGCGTTGATCCGTTCGGCAGCGCCGCGCGATAAAGACCCGGCTCGCTCGCGAGCGGCGCGTCAGGCAATGCGGGCTGATCGCCGCCGCCACCGCGGCCGCCACGCCCGCCGCGTCCACGGCCCCCCGGGGGCGTCTGCGCCGCTTGCTGACCGGCAGGCTGGGCTGCCCCGGGCTGCGCGGCAGGCTGAGCCGCGCCTGGTGCCGCCCCACGACCGCCAGGCGCCGCAGCCGCCGCACGTCCGCCACCGCGACCGGTCGCCGGCGGCAGGCCACTCATCCGGCCCGGCGTGTCCTGCTGGCCGAACGGCAAGCCCGGACGACGTAGAAACGCGATGTGTTTGCTGTCGGGCGACCAACTCGGGCTCGTGTCGCGATCGACGCTCGGCGAGAGGTAACTGACCGTGCGCGTCTTCACGTCGTAGAGGCCGATGAAGCTGTGATCGTTGCGATTGCTCGAAAAGGCGATCTTGGTTCCGTCGGGCGCCCACTTCGGCGTGCTGTTACGGCCCCACGCTTCGATGAACGCCTTCTCGCCCTTGTCGATGGGCGTGGTCGGCGCCGGCGTCTGACTTACGCGCGCGCGAAAGATCTGTCCGTCCTTCACGTACAGGACAAAGCGGCCGTCAGGCGAGACATCCGGAGCGTTGCCCTCGGCCAGCCGCCATGCCGATCCCGGCGTCGCGGTGCGGGCCGCCCAGATGGCGCGCTCGGGACCGTCAGGATTGCTCGACGGATTGGCGTTCCATCCGTCGCCGTTCGGTCCGGTGCCGCGCACGAACACTACGGTGCTGCCGTCGTCCGAAATGCGCAGCTCCGTCATGTCGATCCCGTCGTCCTGCGTGAACGCGGAGACCCGCACAGGCCGGAACGTCGGTCCGACCGCGGTGAAGACGTTGCGCTTCCCTTCCTCGTAGGCGATCCACGCGATGCGATCGACCTTCGCCGCCGACACGAGCTCGACGGGCATTCCGGGCTTGAGGTACTGCGCGATGGTCGGCTGGTGCTGCGCGACCAACGCTGGCGGCGCCCCAATCAACACGGTCGCGGCAAGCAGCAGGATGACGGCAAAGCGGATTCGACGCATGGCAGGCCTCCGGACTGGGCAAACTTAACAAGGCTACAGGCCTCAGGCAATAGGCGCAGACTTGGGCCTTGGGCCTGAGGCTTAGGGCCTGACAGGTCGTTTGAACGGAATGATGTGTTCCCACTCGCTGGCGTCCGAGCGCGCGACGACGGCGACGACCGGCTCGGTCGCGCTGGCGTTGAAGACTTCGTGGGGGACGCCTGGCTCGATGAAGATGAAATCCCCCGCGACGTTCTCGACGACGTGCTCGAGCGCGGGGCCGAACTCGTGGCGGACGCGCCCTTGCAGGATGTACAGCATCACTTCGAAGCCCACGTGGATGTGCGCCGCGGCGATGCCGCCGGGCGGAATCGTCGCCACGTTCATCGACAGGTGACGCGCGCCAACGTTGCCCGCGGAGAGCCCCGTCTTGTACTGAATGCCGTTCCATGCGCGGGGGCCGCCGCCGCCGCGGAGCACCGCAATTCCTGGATGGTTTTCGATTGGCATTGGCGTTCTCAATTGCCGACGTGTTCTCTGTAGAACGTAATCAAATCGACGCTCTTGGGCGGTTGCGCCCCGAGCTGCCGCAGCATCGTCGTCACCTGGCCTCGATGATACGTGCCGTGATTGACGACGTGCTGGAACATCTGCCAGAGCACGGTGCGGCCGGGCTGGCCGCTCAGCAGCTTGTAGTCGAGAGCGCGACCGAGGCCGGCTTCACCGGTCTGCTCCATGAACGACCGGATGCGCGCCTCGAGGTCGAGCCACGCGCTCTGCAGCGCCGCGAGATCCGGGAACCTGTCGAAGGGAATGGGCGAAGTCGGCGACGTGCCCTGCCAGCGCGAGTACCATATCCACTCGGCAGAATAGACGTGCACGAGCGTGTCTCGCACGGATTTGAAGCTGCTGCCGAGATCGCGGGTGTACTGCTCCGGCGACAACGAGCCGACCGCGGCGAGCACCCGGTCTCGCGCCCAGTAGTTGTAGTCGACGAGAAGCCGCAGATCAGCGAGGTCCACGAAACACGCTCCCTCGCGTCATTCTACCCGTGCGACGGCATCGAAGAAGTCGACACGACCGTCCGTCGGCACGAGCCCGAGCGCCGCAGCTTCGCGATAGTAGAGACGGAGACCCGCCAGGGCGCGATCGTCGAAGTGAAACCGCAAATTCTCGCGAAGGTAGCGGCGCGCGAGCAGCTGGCGATCGGCGCGCGGCGCGCAGTACACGTCGGCGATTTCGTCAGTGTGCGCCATGCCCTCTTCGGCCGAGGACTGCAGTAAGCGCACGACCTCGGTGCTCACCGGACCGGCCGGGCCCGACCAGAAGGCCCAGACGAACGGCAGGCCCGTCATGTCGGTCCACGCCGCGCCGAGATCGATCTTCTCCACACCGGTGGGCACGTCGGCGAACAATGCCGGGTCGCCAATGAGCAGCGCCGCATCGGCACCAGCGAGCATCGTCGGAAGATCAGGCGCGTGCGGGACGAACGCCGGCGAGATGCCGAACCGACGGTGGCAGAGAATGCGCGTCAGGGCGGCGGACGTGCGCGATGACGAGTCGAGCGCGAGGCGACGGATCGCGGCGACCGGCACGTGCGAGAAGAGCGCCACCGACGCCACCGGACCCTCTGAGCCGATGCAGACACCAGGCACGACGCGATCGCCCGGACGATCCAGATAGGCGATCGACGGGACCATGCCCAGATCGATTTCACCGAGCGCGAGCAACTCGGCGCAGACGGCGGGCACATCGAAACGTAGCGAAACGAGGTTGGGGCGACGATCGAGACCGTAGACGAGCGGCCGGACGTTGAGATAGCTGACCGCGCCCAGGCGGACGGCGCGGCTCACGATCGCGGCTCGAACCGGCCAGTCCGCTCCACCGGTGTGGCGAACGCGGACGTGATTTGCCGGCGGACGTCCTCGGCCGGCGAGCGGCGATGGCCGAGATGCAGCGCGTCGACGGCGGCCACCGCGTCGAGGTCGTCGGCGCCGTACGCGATCGCGACTTGCGCGAGCTTCGGTCCGTAGAGCGACCAATCGACTTGAATCGACGGGACGGATCGGCAGACCAGACGCGCCACCGCGATCATGCGCACGTCGTCGTAGCCGGTGGACGGCGCGTCGCGGGCGTCGAGTCGCGCGAGCGGCGCGAAGGCGCGCAGCGCGTGGGTCTCGCGTTGCACCGCGTCCGCGCGCTCAATGAGGTCGAGCCGGGTCTCCGGCGTCGATGTCTCGACGATGGCTCGCCAGACGCCGAGGGCGCCGCGCGTGGCGGCACGAACCACCTCGACCGCCGACTCGGTCTCGAGACGGTCGAGCGGCAGCGCCGTCGATTCGAGGCCGTCGCTCCGGAGCGCGCGACAGATCTCGACGAGCGCAAGATGATCGCCGCCGGCCACCTGCAGCAGTTCGGCAAGCGTGAATCCGGTCAGCGGCACGCCGCCGGCGAACGCGTGCGCCGCCCGTACGCGCGCGCGCAAATCGTCAATCGATCCGGACGCCCCGTCGAGCCGCACCTCACCGGCGTCGCCGGGCTCGGCCGGAAGCGTCGCGCCGGCGAGACAGACGCGTCCGAACGTGACGCGATCGCCGTGGGCGGCCTTGCGCGCAGTCTCGCCGAGCGCGCCGATCGAAACCAGATCGGGGCACGCCATCAGGCGCTCGGCGTCGGCGCGCGTGAATGCCTCGCCTCTCGCGGCGCGCGCTTCGAGATCGGCCAACTCCGTCGTGGTGAGCGATGTGAACTTCATGACGATGATTTTCCCGACAGCGTGCGCCATACCGCCTCGGCCCGCGCGGTGGCGGCAGGCGTCGTCACCAAACGCGCCGGCCAGGTACCGGTGTAGCCCTCGGCCGGCCACTTCCGAGTGGCGTCGATGCCCATCTTGCCTCCAAATGCGGGCGACACGGCCGCTTCGTCAAGGTCGTCGACCGGCCCGGTCACAATCGCAATGTCCCGCGAGGGATCGACGTGCGTGCCGGTGATCCACGCGACCTCGGCCTCGTCCTGTACGTTCACGTCCTTGTCGACGACGACGATGCACTTCGAGAACATGAGCTGACCGAGGCCCCAGAACGCGCTCATGATCTTGCGCGCGTGGCCCGGATAGCGCTTGTCGATCGAGACGAGCACGAGATTGTGAAAGATGCCGGCCGCCGGAAAGTGCATGTCGACGATTTCGGGCAGCGTCTTGCGGATGAGCGGCAGAAAGATGCGCTCGCTCGCCTTGCCGAGATAGAAATCCTCCATCGGCGGGATCCCGACGACCGTCGTGACGTAGACGGGCTTGGCGCGCCGCGTGATGCAGGTGAGATGGAAGACCGGAAAGTCCGCCGGGGACGAATAGAAACCGGTGTGATCGCCGAACGGCCCTTCGCGCCGACGCTCGCCCGGCTCGACGTAGCCTTCGAGAACGATCTGCGCGTTGGCCGGCACTTCGAGATCGACGGTGCGGCACTTCACGAGCTCGACGCGCTCTTTGCCGATCACGCCAGCGAGCATGAGCTCGTCGAGCCCTTCCGGCATCGGCGCGGTCGCGCAATAGGTGAGGACCGGATCGGCGCCAAGCGCGACGGCGACGTCGAGCCGCTTGCCGAGCCGGTCGGCGACGCGGTAGTGCTGCGCGCCGCCTTTGTGCTGCTGCCAGTGCATGCCGGTCGTGCGGCGATCGAACACCTGCATGCGGTAGACGCCGATGTTGCGCATCCCCGTTTCCGGATCGCGCGTGAACACCAGCGGCAGCGTGACGTACGGGCCGCCATCGTCGGGCCACGTCTTGAGGATCGGCAGCGAGTCGAGCCCCGCGTCGTTCGAGACGACTTCCTGAGACGGCGCGTCCTTCACCGTCTTCGGCATGAGGTCGGTGAGGCGGTTGACGAGCGGCATGAGCTTCAGCGCGTCCATGAAGCCCTTCGGCATCGGCGGCGTCGTCAGCTCCTCGATCTCGCGCGACAGTTCGTTGAGATCGCTCACCCCGAGCGCGAGGCAGATCCGCGACATCGATCCGTAGAGATTGGCCGCGACCGGAATGTCCGACCCGGCGGGCCGCTCGAACAGCAGCGCGGGACCACCGCCCGGAGACTTCGACACGCGGTCGATCAGCGCCGAGATTTCCAGATCGGGGCTGAGCGGCTCGGTGATGCGGGCCAGGTCCTTGCGGCGCGCTAACTCATCGATGAATGCGGTGATGTCTCTAAACATGTCTCTCGTCTGGGTTCCCAAGGGTTTCCTGATCTATCGCACGAGCGACCCGCGTCGCCAGCTCGAGCGCCTTCCTGCCCGCTTCCCCGTCGACCGTCGGCGGCCGTTTCCTTCGGATCGCGTCGATGAAGTCCACGAGCTCGAGCCGGAGTGGCTCGTCGCGGGCGATCGGCACGTTGCCGCCGGCAATCGCCGGCCGCCCGCTGCCCCGCTCGAGTCGCCAGACCTCGAGCTCCTGGGCCGCCGAATCGAGCGAGACGTACATGTCCGGCTGGAAGCAGCGGAACTTGCGGACCTTGTCGCGGCTGATGCGGCTCGCCGTGATGTTGGCGATACAGCCGGACGCAAACCGGACGCGCGCGTTGGCGATATCGACCTTGCCGGTGAGCACGGGCACGCCGATCGCATCGACCTGCGCGACCTCGGTGCCGTCGACGGCGAGGATCAAATCGAGATCGTGAATCATCACGTCGAAGACGACGTCGATGTCGAGGCTGCGCTCCGGAAAGCCGCTGAGGCGATGAACTTCGATGAAGCGCGGCGAGCGCAGCACCGGCAGCGCCGCGGCAACCGCCGGGTTGAAGCGCTCGGTGTGGCCGACGGCGAGCGTCGCGCCCGACGCGCGCGCCGCCGCGAGCATCGCGTCAGCTTCCGCGAGCGTCGCCGCCATCGGCTTTTCGACCAGGACGTGCACGCCGCGCTCGAGGAACGCCGTCGCGACGCGCAAGTGATCGATCGTCGGCACCGCGATGGTCACCGCATCGACGCGCCCGAAGAGCGAGTGAAAGTCGGTGAGCGCCTCCGCGCCCGTCGCGCCAACGGCGGCGCCAGCGCGCTCGGCCACGAGATCGACGGCCGCGACAAACGACACGCCCTCGAGGCCGCTCAGCAGCCGGGCGTGATGCTTGCCGAGATGGCCGACGCCGATCGTCGCGACTCGCAGCGGCGCGCTCACGCCCGCTCCCGTCCGACGACAACGATGCCTGCCGCGTTGGCGGCGGAAAAACATGCGTCTCCGTCGACGACCAGCGTCTTGCCGGCGTCGATCGCCAGGCCGTCGGCACCTGCAGCCTTCATGGCGTCGATCGTCGCGACGCCGATGACCGGCACGTCGAAGCGCATGTCCTGCGACGGCTTCGCGACCTTGATGACGCGCGTCCCGCGGCCGGCGAGCGCGCCCGCGCGCGCGATCACCACGTCGGTCCCTTCCATCGCCTCGACGGCGACGACCGCCGCGTCCTTGACGACCACCGTCTGTCCAATATCCACGCCGGCCACGGCATCGGCGGCGCGCCAGCCTGTCTCGAAGTCTCGCTGCATCTCGGCCGACGGCCTCGCGGCCGTCAGCGTCCCGGGCTTCGCCACCAGGTCCTTGAGCAACGCCGTCGAATCCATCAGCGTCACGCCGTGCTCCTCGAGCACGGCGGCGACGGCGGCAATCAGCGCGTCCGTGTTCTTCGACTTGAGCTTCGCGAGCACGGAGAGCAGCGTCAGATCGGACAGCACGCCGCCGAACAGCTTGACGTGTTTGACCTGGCCGGCCATCACCGCGCGCGACACACCGGCGCTCGTGAGGAGCTTGATGCACTTGCCGAGCTGGCCGAGCGCGATCCAGGAGAATGTCGTGCCGCCGAGATCGCGCGCCAGACCCTCGAGATCGGGAAACGCTTCGCCCTCGATCGCGACCACGACGACGTCGTGGCCAAGCGTTCGCGCGGCACGCAGGACGAGAAACGGAAAGGTGCCGTTGCCGGCGATCAGCCCGATCGGCACGGAGGCGCTCTACTCCACGTCGACCGGCTCGTCGACCTGGCGGCGCGACGGGCGGCGCAGGATGACCCCGCGTTTGGCTGACGTGATGAAATTCACGAGGTACGCCACTTCCGGCGCGCGCAGCGACGCGTCGCGCTCGATGAGTTCGAGCGCGCGGCTGGTGTTGTGCTGCAACAGATGCCGGTACGCGCGGCGGAGCTTCGAGACGAGCTCGGAGCTGAAGCCGCGCCGGACCAGCCCGATCGTGTTGAGCCCGTAGATGCGCGCGCGATTGCCGACCGTCTTGGCGTACGGCAGCGCGTCGCGCGTCACGACCGTGTAACCGCCGATGAACGCGTACTGCCCGACTCGGCAGAACTGGTGAACGCCCGAGTAGGCGCTGATCGCCGCGTAGTCCTCGACGGTCACATGCCCGCCGAGCGTGGCCCCGTTGCCGAAGATCGTGTAGTTGCCGACGTGGCAGTCGTGCGCGACGTGCGCGTACGCCATGAAGAGGTTGTGATCGCCAATCGACGTCACCCCACCTCCGCCGGCCGTGCCGCGATGAATCGTCACAAATTCGCGGAAGACGTTGTGCCGCCCGATGACCAGCCGCGTCGGCTCGCCTTTGAACTTGAGGTCTTGCGGCGCAAGACCGATGGACGCGAACGGATAGATCTCCGTGTCATCGCCGACGGTCGTCATCCCGTCGATCACGCTCGACGCGCCGATGCGGCAGCGGCGGCCGATGGTGACCATCGGCCCGATCGTCGCGAACGGACCGACGACCGTGCCGTCGCCGAGCTCGGCGCCCGGATCGACAATCGCGGTCGGATGGACGATCGGTGCCTCGGCCCGCGCGCCGGCCGGCGTTTCGACCGCCAGCACGAGATCGGCTTCGGCCACGACCTCGCCCTCGACGGTCGCGACCGCCGCAGCCCGCGCGATGCGGCCGCGCCGCCGGCCGAGCGTCACCTGCAGCTCGAGCCGGTCGCCGGGCACGACTTGACGACGGAATTTTGCGTGCTCGACGGCTCTGAGCCAGGCGCGGCCGCCGGGCTGCCCGCTCGGGAGCAGCAGCAGCGTGGCCACCTGGGTGAGCGATTCGATCATGAGCACGCCGGGCATCAACGGCGCGCCGGGAAAGTGTCCCTGGAAGAATTCCTCGCTGACGGTGACGTTCTTAACGGCGACGATGCTCCGTCCGGGCACATGGTCCGTGACCCGGTCGACCAAGACCGACGGATAGCGGTACGCGAGTCGCTCGAGGACCGCGGGAATGCTCATGCCGCCCGAATCGCCTCCTATTTGCCAGCCGGGAACTTCGCGTCCACGCGCTTGGTGATCTCCGCGGTGACGTCGAGCGCCGAATTCCAGTACGCCACGCCCGAATCCTGCACGCTGAACACGCCGTAGAGGCCCTTCTCTTTGGCGAACTCGTTGATGATTGGCAGGACCTTGTCCTGAAAATCCGTCAGCAACCGCTGATTGAGCTCCTCGCCCTGGGCCTGCGCCTCGTTGCGCGCGTACTGCATGTCGCGCTGCGCCTTCTCGAGGTCGCTATTCATCGCCGCCAGCGCTGCGGGCGTCACGACCGCGCCCTGCTGCTGAATCTTCTGGTTGAGCGCGTTGATCGCGTTGTTCTTCTCGGTGAGATCGGCCTGCTGCTTGTCGGTGAGCGCTTTCATCTGCGCCAATCCGGCCTTGCCAAGCTTGGTGTCGGCCAAGAGCGCCTGCATGTTGATGAAGGCGAACTTCGAGTCGGTCGGAAACGGCAGCACCGGCGCGGGTGTGGGCGTCGGTGTCGCCTGGCCGGTGGGCAGCGCCGGTGGCTTGGGCGTCTGCGCGGGCGGCGGCGTCTGTGCGAACGCCGTGCCGCCGGCGAGGATCACGAAAGCCGAGGCAACGATCATGCGGGTCATGCGAAACACCTATGACTGAAGGAAAAAGATAGCGTACTACTTGCCGGGATACTTCACGTCCAGGCGCTTGATGAGCTCCTGGGACAGATTCAAGCCGGGATGAACAGCGACGGCACCTGATTCGCTGACGCTGAAGATGACGAGCAGGCCCTTCTCGGTCCGCAGGGCCTCGAGCACCGGCAGAACCTTATCCTGAAAGTCCTGCAGCAGCTGCTTGTTGAGGGCATCGACTTGCGCGCCCCAGTCCTGCTGCGCGAACTGCGCCGCGCGCTGGAGCTTGTCGAGCTCGCTGTTCTTCGAGGCCAGCACCGCCGGCGCGAGCACGGCGCCCTGCGTGGCGATTTCCTGCTGGAGCGACTGGATTTGCTTGCTCTTCGCCGACAGATCCGCGTTCTCCTTGTCGGTCAGCGCCTTCATCTGGACCTGCCCGGACTGACCGAGCTTCGAGCCCGAGACGACGATCTGCATGTCGACGAACGCAATCTTCGACTCGGCCGGGAACGGCACCGGCGTGGCCGTCGGCGGAATGGCGGAGGGCGTGCCGATCGGCAACGCCGGCGGCTTGGGCGTCTGCGCCGGCGGCGTCTGGGCCGGCGGCGGCGTTTGCGCGGGCGGCGGCGTCTGGGCAAATGCCGCGCTCGAGAGCGCAATCAGAAACACGGTCGGTAACGTAATGCGGGTCATTCGGGTCGGTCCTCCGGCCGCGGGCACATCAAGTCAGTCTATCCTATTCGGACGTGCCGGCAGCGCTTCGCGCCTGCCTGCGATCGAGCCGACACGCCAGGAGCGTTCATGCACCGATCGGGTCTTCCTAAACTGCTCGCCGTCGCCATACTCATGGCCTCTACGGCCTGCGGCAGCAGCACGACGTCGACGATTCCAACGACGCCGAGTAATCCCATCACTGAAACCTTTGCCGGTCCGCTATCGGTCAACGGCGCGGTCACCAATACGTTCACGGTCACGGTGCCGGGCACCGTCACGGCCACTCTGACCGCCGTCGGGCCCGATCCCACCGTCCCCATCGGCATGAGCATCGGCACCTGGAGCGGCACGACCTGTTCGGTCGGCATCGGTTTGTTCCAGGACAAGGCGGTGCAGGGTGCGGTCATGGTCGCGACGGTCTCAGCGCCTGGCACGTTGTGCCTGCGCATGTACGACAGCGGCACGCTGCAGGCGCCCGTCACGTTCTCGGTTGACGTCGTGCATCCCTAGCAGAGCGGGCGCCTAGAACGTGGTCCCGACGGCGAAGCGGAACGTGAACTTCGACGTCGGCTGAAGGTTGTTGTTGAGGACGTTGGTCCTCGACGGATTCCACGAGCTGATCAGGCGGAACGGCACGTTCAGCACGGGCATGAAGAACCGAAGCTCGAGACCCGTGGAGGTCTTGAACGCGGCGGTTTCACCGGTCGTGATCGTCGGGATCGGCGTCGTGCTGGACAGACCGAGCACGGGCGCCAGCGGATCGGACAGGAACGGCCCGGTCGGCAGCACACGCGTAACGATCGGCTCCTTCCAGACGAACGGCTGACCGACGTCCTGGACCTGTCCGGCATCCCAGAACGCGACGAGCCGGACCGGGCCCGCGATGTTGTAGTAGTACTCCACGTTGAAGTTCAGCGACTTGTTGCCGCCGATCACGAGGTTCGACGTAGGATCGCGCGGGCCGATCGTCCGGATATCGAAACCCCGCACGCTGTACTCACCGCCCAGGAAGAACTTCTCGAAGATCGGCAGCACCGACGTGTCGCCAAACGGCCGGATGTACTGCCCCTGCGCGCGCAGACCGATCGACGTGCGATTGGTGAAGCGCTTGTACCAGATGCCCTCGAGCTGCGTGGACCAGAACTGCGTGTCGCCGCCGATGCCCGCGAGTGACGCGCCAATCGTGTAACGCGTCCCGGCGTTTGGGAAGATCGGCGCGTTGACCGTGTTGTAGACGAGGCTCGGCGTGATCTTGCTGACCGTGCGATCGCCGCCCGAATCGATGAGCAGTGAGTCGCGCAGGTACGGGCTCGACGCGAGCACCGCCGGGCTCAAGTACGCCGGATCAATGTTGAACACGCGAACCCGCGTGTAGCCGTAATTGAGGAAGAACCGCGTGTATCCCCGCACCGGCAGACCGAGCGTGGTGCTGCCGCCCGTCTCATCCTGCGTGTACTGCGCGGGAAAGATGTATTGGCGCGTGAACAGGTCGACGCCCATCGTGATCGGGCGATCGAACATGTACGGCTCGCTGAAGGAGAGCTGATAGTTGCGCGCCTGCGAGCCCTTCTGGAGTGAGATGCCGACCGTCTCGCCGCGGCCCAGGAAGTTCGATGTCTGAAACGAGAGCTGGCCGAAGAAGCCGTCGTATTGCGACACGCCTGCGCCGAACGACAGCTGGTTGCGGTTCTGTTCGGTGAACTTCAGCTTGACGTCGACGCGGCCGTCCTGACCGGGCGTTGGCTGGACGATGATGTCGTCCGTCTTTTCGAGCGGCTTGAAGTAGCCGAGCTGATTGAGCCGCCGGATGCTTTCCTTGAGCGCCTCGGTATTGAACAACCCGCCGTCGGCGATGCGCAGCTCGCGCCGGATGACGTTGTCGTGCGTCGTCGTGTTGCCCACGAACGTGATGCGGTTGACGAAGTACTGCTTGCCCTCGTCCATCCGCATCGTGATGTCGACAACCGGCGCTCCCGGCTGCGGGCCGACCGGCTGGCCGGTCGCGCAGTCCGTCCCGGCGAAGCAGAGGTCGGGCTCCGGCGTGAACTCCATGTAGCCGTAGGTGCCGTAGATCTCCTTGGCCTTCTCCATGCCCTTCTGGAGATTCTTCGCGTTGAAGTAGTCGCCTTCCTTGATCTTGAACAGGTCGCGAAGACCCTCGGGCTTGAGCGCTTTCGCGCCGGCGATCTCGAACTTGCCGACTTTGTATCGCCGATCCTCGTCGACCGGGATGCGGAGGCGGATGTCGCGCGTCTTGCCGTCCTTCGACGTCTCGATGGTCTCGACCTGCGGGTTGCCGACGCGCGCTTTTGCGTAGCCGTGCTCGCGGTAGAAATCCGTGACCTTCTGCGCGTCGTCGGCGAACTTGGCTTCCTGGTACTTGCCGGCTTCAGTGACGAACGACAGCCACCCCTTCGGCTTGTTGTCTTTCATCTGCGAGGCGAGCTTGCTGTCGGTGAACGCCTCGTTGCCGTCGAAGACGATTTCCTTGATGACGTACTTCGGGCCTTCGTCGATGTTGAACGTGAGGCGGACGAGCTTTGGTCCGCCCTCGATCGGATTGACCTGCGGCGAGATCTCGACGCCGTCGTACCCCTTCTCCGCGTACAAGTCGTGGATGACGCCCTGCACGCGTCGAATCGTGGCCTGATCGACGAACGAATCGAGGTGGACGATGATGCTCTTGTCGCGGAGCGTGTCCTCGATCTTCGATACGTCCACGCGGAGCTTGCCGCCCTTGGCCGCCACGTACTCGACAACCTTCACGCGCGAGCGTTCCTCGATGTGATAGACCACGTGCTCGCCCATCACACCGTTGGCGTACGGCTCGTCGAGGACCTCGACCCAGAGGTTGTCGAGGAATCCCGTCCTCCACAAGCTCCAGAAATCGGCGCGGATGTCGTCCTCGTTGTAGACGACCCACTTGTCTTCACGCGAGTTACTGCCCTGGTTCTTGATGTAGTAGGCGTAGGTCTGCTGATCGACGACGGTCTCGTTGACCGGATGGGCCACGAGCTGAACGCAGCGCAGCAGCGGCTTGGAGTCCGCGGGCGGCTGCTTGGCCGGAGCCGGGCACGGTTCGACCTGCGCGGCGGCGGGCGCGGCGAGAGTGAGGCTCGCGGCAGCCAGAAGCCCGGATGCGAGCCAGCGGACGATAAGTCTCACGAACATGATGGTTTGAGAGCGATGACCTCGGGCGTCCCCGCGGGGTTGTCCCGTAACAACCCGTGTTCGGCTTAGACGATGACGGCCAACCGCCGGCCGGCGTCAGCCTGGCCCATTGAGCGCCAGGCGAGCGTGCCGTGGTCCAGGTAGATTTCGATGACGCCCGTCCGCAGCTCGCCCCGAATGAGCTCCTCGGAGAGCGGGTCCTCGATGTAGCGCTGCAGCGCCCGGCGCAGGGGACGCGCGCCGTAAGAGCGATCGCGGCACGTGGCGTCGATGATCCAATCGATCACCTCGGGCAGCACTTCGATCGTCAGCTGCCGATCGGCGAGGTGCGCGTTGAGGTTGCCGATGAGCAGGTGCGTAATGCGGCGCAGGTCATCGTCGGAGAGCGGATCGAAGACGATGATCTCGTCGACGCGGTTGATGAACTCGGGATTGAAGGTCTTCTTGACCTCGCCGAGCACCATGTCAGTGACGGATTTCTGGATCTCACGCGCGTCCGGCGTCTGGAAGCCCATCGACGCCTTCTTCTGAATGAAGCGCGCGCCGATGTTCGACGTCATGATGACGATAGTGTTCTTGAAGTTCACACGATTGCCCAGGCCGTCGGTGAGATGACCGTCCTCGAAGACCTGCAGCAGGATGTTGAACAGATCGGGATGCGCCTTCTCGATCTCGTCGAGCAGCACGACCGAGTACGGATTGCGCTTGATCTTCTCGGTGAGCTGGCCGCCTTCCTCGTGGCCCACGTATCCGGGCGGCGAGCCGATGAGCTTCGACACCGAGTGCTTCTCCATGTACTCGGACATGTCGAAGCGGATGAGCGAGTGATCGCTCCCGAAGAGGAAGTTCGCGAGCGCGCGCGCGAGCTCGGTTTTCCCGACGCCGGTCGGACCGAGGAAGATGAACGATCCGACGGGTCGATTCGGATTCTTGAGGCCCGCACGCGATCGGCGGATCGCACGCGAGAGCGCCGAGATCGCCTTCTCCTGGCTGATCACGCGGTGGTGCAGTTCCTCTTCCATGCGGAGCAGCTTGTGGCTCTCGTCCTCGTTGACCGAGGTGAGCGGCACGCCGGTCCACTTCGACACGACCTCGTCGATCTCGTGCTTGCCGATTGCGAGGCGCGGCGTGCCGGGCTTGACGTCCAGCCGCTCGCGCAGCGTCTGCAGGTTCTCCCGGGTTGACTGCTCCTGTTGCGAGTAGAGCCAGGCCTTGTCGTCGCTGCGCTCGCCGACGGGCTGATCGATCTGCTCGACGGCGACGCGAATGCTCCGGCTGATCTCGCCCATCTCGGCGTTGAGCTCGGCCTCGCGCAGCTTGGCGCGCGCGCCGGCCTCGTCGATGAGGTCGATCGCCTTGTCCGGCAGGAACCGGTCAGTGATGTACCGGCTCGACTGGTAGACCGCCGCTTCGATGGCTTCGGTCGAGTACTCGACGTGATGGAACGACTCGTAGCGATCCTTCACGCCCATCAGGACCTGAATCGTGTCCTTCTCGGTCGGCGGATCGACCTTGATCGCCTGGAAGCGGCGCTCGAGCGAGCGGTCCTTCTCGATGTACTTGCGGTACTCGGCGGGAGTCGTCGCGCCGATGCAGCGGATCTCGCCGCGTGAGAGCGCCGGCTTGAGGATGTTGGCCGCGTCGAGCGAGCCTTCGGCCGACCCCGCGCCCACCAGCGTGTGCAGCTCATCGATGAACACGATGATGTTCGGGTTCTCGGTGAGCTCCTTCATGATCGCCTTGAGGCGCTCTTCGAACTGGCCGCGATACTTGGTGCCCGCGACGATGAGCGAGATATCGAGCGCGAGGATGCGCTTGTCCGCGAGGAAGTGCGGCACGTCGCCGCAAACGATCTTCTGAGCCAGGCCCTCGACGATGGCCGTCTTGCCGACGCCCGGCTCGCCGATGAGCACAGCGTTGTTCTTGGTGCGCCGGCAGAGCACCTGCTGGACGCGCTCGAGCTCGGTCTCCCGGCCGACCAGCGGGTCG
>CAYQRM010000160.1:0-6388 GCA_964419785.1 uncultured Solibacteraceae bacterium
GTCGTCCTGAGTCCGAGGTCCGAGGTCCGGGGTCCGTCGTCGTCCTTGAGTCCGCGGGTCCACGTTAGCCGGCCGTGGACGTCGGACATCAGGACCCGAGGACGACGCCGGAACTCCGGACTGAGGACCCCGGACTCCGGACGCCGCGCCGTCCTTGGTCCGCGGCTCCACGGTTCGCCGGCCGTGGACGTCGGACCCAAGGACGACGCCGGAACTCCGGACTCCGGACTCCGGACCCAGGACTGGAAAAGAGAAGGGTCTGGCCCCGCTGGCGTGAGCCGGGCCTGACCCTTTCGGCGCGCTCGAGGCGATACACGCAAAGAAGCGCCAGACGAGTTAAGCTGACCTCGGTATGTCCGATCCGTTCGTTCTGGCGGGCCGCGAGTTTCAATCGCGCCTGGTCGTTGGCACCGGAAAATATTCGTCGCATGCGGTGATGCAGGCCGCGCACGTCGCGTCGGGCACCGAGATGGTGACCGTCGCGGTGCGTCGCGTCGATCTGTCCGCTCGCGGCGCCGAATCGCTGCTCTCCTGGATCGATCGCTCGCGCATTTTTCTGCTGCCGAATACCGCCGGCTGCTACACCGCTGACGATGCGGTGAGAACGGCGCGGCTGGCGCGCGAAGCCGGCCTCTCTCACTGGATCAAGCTCGAGGTCATCGGCGACGAGCGCACGCTCTTTCCGGACAACGAGCAATTGCTCGTCGCGACGCGCACGCTGGTCGCCGAAGGCTTCGTGGTCCTTCCCTACACGAATGACGATCCGATCGTCTGCCGCAAGCTCGAGGAGGCCGGCGCGGCGGCGGTGATGCCGCTCGGCGCGCCGATTGGCTCCGGGCTCGGCATCCAGAATCCGGAGAACCTGCGCATCATCAAAGAACAGACCTCCATCCCGGTCATCGTCGACGCGGGCGTGGGCACCGCGTCGGACGTCGCGATTGCGATGGAGCTCGGCGCCGACGCGGTTCTGCTCAACACCGCGATTGCCGGTGCGACCGATCCCGTGATGATGGCGAGCGCGATGAGGCACGCGGTCGAAGCGGGCCGCCTCGCGTATCGCGCCGGCCGGATTCCGCGCAAGCGGTACGCGACGGCGTCGAGCCCGGTCGAGGGCCTCGTCACGCCCGGCGCGGCGTCACGGGGTGTCCGTGGCTGAGGAGCGTCTCGGAGATCGGATCACCCGTCTCGAACGCGAACGACAGGAGGCCGATCGCGCGTACAACGACGCGTTGACCGCGCTCGATCGCGTGCTCGAGCCGCACGTCGAACTGCCACACCCGCCGCCCGGCTATGACGAGGCGAAGATCACCGCGATCAACGAGACGTGGAACATTCTGCCGTCCGGCGTGCCGCCGGCCGATGGCTCGATTAAGGGCCGGCTTCGCGCGTTCGTCTGGCGGCTGGTCGGCCCGACGCTCGAGATGCAGAAGCAGTTCAACGCGACGCTCGTCGATCACCTCAACCGCAATGTCGAGGCGCATCGCGAGGCCGCGAGGGCCATCGCGAGCGCCATCGCGACGATGGGCGACCATCTCGAGCGCGAGCGGCGCCTCCAGGCGCACTTGATCCAGTACCTGCAGACGGTGACGCTCTACATCGACTCGCGCGATCGCCTCGTGGGCGCCGAAGCCGAAGTCCCGCACGCCGGCATGCACGCGATCACACAGGACTGGCTGAAGCGGTGGGAATCGATGGCCGCGCGAGACGCCCGGGCGGCGACCCGTCTGGCGACGCTCGACGAAGTACGATCGACGGCGACGATCGCGCAGCAAACGGCGCTCTCGCTCAAGCGCGACGTCGAGCGGCTGCTCGAGCGCCCAGCGGAGTTTTCAGCTCCAACGGGACCTCAAGCTTTACCCGCACCTCAAGCATCCTCGCTCGATTCGTTTAAGTACCTTTCATTCGAAGATGAGTTTCGCGGTTCGCTCGTCGAGATCCGCCGCCGTCTCGCGGAGTACGTACCGAAGTTCGCGGGTCAGCGCGACGTGCTCGACATCGGCTGCGGGCGCGGCGAGTTTCTCGAGCTGCTTCGCGAGGCGGGCATTCCTTCTCGCGGCCTCGATCTCAATCACGAGATGGTCGAGGCCTCGCGGGCGCGCGGCCTCGATGTCACCGAGGGCGACGCGCTCGCGTACGTCGCGAGTCTCGCCGACGACTCGCTCGGCGGCCTGTTCGCGTCGCAGGTCGTCGAGCATCTCGATCCAGCGTATCTCGCACGCCTCCTCGAAACTGCCGCGCACAAGATCCGCCGCGGCGGTCTCATCGTGCTCGAGACCATCAACCCCGCGTGCTGGGTCGCCTTCTTCGAGAGCTACCTGCGCGACCTCACGCACGTGCGGCCGCTGCATCCGGAAACGCTGAAGCACCTGCTGCGCGTCAGCGGTTTCGCCACCGTCGATCTGGAGTACAAATCGCCGGTACCCGAATGGGATCGCCTGCGGACCGCGCCGAAACCGGCGGCCGATCTCACGCCGGGCATGGCCGATCTCATCGACGCCTTCAACGAGGACATGGCCCGGCTCAACGGCCGGCTGTTCACCTTTCAGGACTACGCGGCCATTGGCCGGAAATAGCCTCGCACACGCGATGACGTTCACTGAAACGAAGCTCGCGGGCATGTTCATCATCACGCCCGATGTGTTCCCCGACGAGCGCGGATCGTTCGAGGCCGTGTGGCAGCTCGACGCGCTCGCGCGACACGGTCTCGACACGCGCCTCGCGCAAGCGAGCATCTCGACCAACCGTCGCCGCGGCACGATCCGCGGCCTGCACTACCAGGCGCCGCCGTTCGAGGAGGTCAAGATCGTCCGCGTGATTCGCGGCGCCGCGTGGGACGTCGCCGTCGATCTCCGCCCGGACTCGCCGACGTTTCGCCAGTGGTGCGGCATCGAGCTGTCGACCGACAATCACCACCTCGTGTACCTGCCGCGCGGCTTTGCGCACGGCTACCAGACGCTCACCGACGACACCGACGTGCTCTACTTCGTGTCGGCGCCCTACACGCGCGATCGCCAGCGCGGCGTCCGCTGGAACGATCCCGCGTTCGGCATTGCCTGGCCGGGCGGCGCGCCCACGGCGATCAGCGAGCGCGACCGGCACTTTGCCGACTTCTCCGGCTGACCATGCCCAAGGACAAGGCCGAGCGCCCGCTTGCCGACAACCGCAAGGCCGGGTACGACTTCCACCTGCTCGAGCACTTCGAGGCGGGGCTCGTCCTCGCCGGCACCGAGGTCAAGGCGATTCGCGAGGGTCGCGTCAACCTGCGCGATAGCTTCTGCAAGCTCGAGCGCGGTGAAGCGTATCTGCTCAACGCGCACATCGGGCAGTACAGCCATGGCGGCTACGCGTCGCACGATCCCATGCGGCCGCGCAAGCTGCTGCTCCATCGCGAGGAGCTGAACAAGCTGCTCGGCAAGACCACCGAGCGTGGTCTCACCATCGTGCCGCTGCGCATGTTTCTGAAAAACGGCCGGGTGAAGCTCGAGATCGCCCTCGCCAAAGGCAAGAAGACGTTCGACAAGCGCGAGACGATCCGCCGCCGCGAAGCGGAACGCGAGACGCGTGCGGCCGTCAAGATGCGCCGGGTATAATTGCGCCGATGAAACGATCCTGGATCGTGACCGCCGCCTTCGCCATTGTCGCGGCGGTGTTTGCGGTGTGGTTGCTGCGGCCCGCTGGCGGCGGCACGGCGATCGATCTCGTTCGCGAGTTTCCGAACGCGACGATCAAGAAGCCGAACCCCGAGGCGTTTTCGATTATCGACGCCTCGATCGCCGGCATGTCCCACCACGCGATCTTCACGTCGGAGCCGAGCCGGATCGCCTGGCAGGTCACGGTGCCGGATAACGCCTGGCTGAAGCTCAGCCTCGGCCTCAAGGAACAGGCGTGGACGATGCAGGGTGACGGCGTGCTGTTTCAAATCGGCGTCAGCAATCACAAGACGTACGAGGAGCTGCTGCGGCTGAACGTCAACCCTTTCGGCGAGCCGGCCGATCGGCAGTGGAAGGATCTGACGCTCGATCTGTCACCGTACTCAGGCCAGAACGTCGATCTCATCTTCAACACGTACTCGAGCCTGCCGCCCCAGCCTGGCCAGCCGCCCAAAGACGATCGCAACGGCGACCTGGCGCTCTGGGGCGACCCGCGCATTGTCGTGAGGTAGGAGCGCGAGGATCACGCGCATGACTATTCGACCCGCCGCTGACGTCGCGGTGCCGCTGCTCGATCTCGTTGCCCAATATCGTCCGATTCGAGACGAGATCCTGCAGGCCATCACGCGCGTGTGCGACACGCAGCGCTTCATCATGGGCCCGGAGGTCGAAACGCTCGAGCACGAGCTGGCCTCGCTCATCGGCGCCGAGCACGCCGTCGCGGTCTCCTCGGGCACCGACGCCCTGCTCGTCGCATTGATGGCGCTTGGCGTCGGACCCGGCACGGAAGTCATCACGCCAACGTTTTCGTTTTTCGCGACGGCCGGATGCGTCAGCCGACTCGGCGCCACGCCGGTGTTCGTCGACATCGATCCGGTGACGTTCAACTCGGATCCGGACGCCATCGAGCGGGCGATGTCGCCGCGGACGCGCGCGATTCTTCCCGTGCACCTCTTCGGCCTGATGGCCGACATGGACCGGATTCTCGGGATCGCGCGCGCCGCCGGCGTGCCCGTCATCGAAGACGCCGCGCAAGCCATCGGCGCGGCCATGCGAACCGGACGCGCGGGTAGCGTCGGCACGATCGGATGTTTTTCGTTCTTCCCCTCGAAGAATCTCGGCGCATTTGGCGACGGCGGCCTGGTCACCACCAGCGACGCCACGCTGGCGCACGAGATGCGGCTGCTGCGCAACCACGGGATGGAGCCGAAATACGTTCATCAGCGCATCGGCGGCAACTTCCGGCTCGACGCGCTCCAAGCCGCGGTGCTGCGCGTCAAGGCGCCGCACCTCGCCGCGTGGACCGACGCGCGACGACGCAATGCGGATCGATACCGCGCGCTCTTCGAAGAGTTCGGCGTGACCGATCGCGTCGACCTTCCGGTCGAGCCGCGGGGCTACACGCACATCTATAACCAGTTCGTGATTCGCGCGCCCAGGCGTGACGCCCTGCGCGATTACCTCCAGGCGCATCGCATCGGCACCGAGGTCTACTATCCGGTGCCCTTCCATCGTCAACCGTGTTTTGCGTCGTTGACGCCAGCGATGGACGCCTTTCCGGTGGCAGATCGGGCGGCAAGCCTCGTGCTCGCCCTGCCGATTTACGGCGAGCTCACCGAAGAGCAGCAGCGGTACGTCGTCGCGACCATCGCGGAGTTCTACGCCTCGCAGTCATGAGAGAGCTCGTGATGATCGTGGGCGCCGGCGGGCAGCTCGGTGAAGCGATGACCGAGCGGCTGGCCTCGCATCACGAGGTGGTCGCACTCACCCATCACGATCTCGATATCGCCGACGTCGGCGCGGTCCGAAGCGCCGTCGACGCCGTCTGCCCCGACGCGATCATCAACTGCGCAGCCTACACGGACGTCGATCGGGCCGAGCGCGATCCGCGCGAGGCGCTCGCCGCCAACAGCTGGGGGCCGCGCGCGCTGGCGCGGGCCGCCGCGGCGATCGACGCGACGCTCGTCCACTTCAGCACGGACTTCGTGTTCGACGGTTTGACCGATCGGCCCTACGCCGAGGACGATCCGCCCAACCCGCGCGGCGTGTACGCCATGTCCAAGCTCGTCGGCGAGTGGCTCGCGGCGGAGGCGCCGCGCCACTACGTGCTGCGCGTCGAGAGCGTCTTCGGTGGACCGCGCGCCAAGAGCAGCATCGACCGCATTCTCGACGGGCTGCTCGCCGGCAAGGAAGTGCGCGCGTTCGTCGATCGCACGGTCTCGCCAAGCTACGTCAATGACGTCGTGCTGGCCACGGCGACACTGTTAAGAGACGAGCAGCCGTACGGCCTGTATCACTGCGTCAATAGCGGATGGACGACGTGGGCCGGACTCGCACACGAGCTCGCGCGCATCGTCGGCCTGACGGCGGCGCGGATTACCGAAATTCCGCTCGCCGAAGCCGACCTGCCCGTGCCGAGGCCGAGGTTCGCCGCGCTGTCAAACGACAAGCTCGCGCGCGCCGGGATCACGATGCCGACCTGGCAGGACGCGCTGCACCGGCACGTCACGGGCATCCTGCAGCGACACGATTGAGTGGTGCTTGGGTTTACACCATGAGTCCCTGGGGCGCGCCTATGGGTTACCTTGGCCTGTCGCGTGGGCGTGAAGGAGCTCGAGACGCGAGCTGCAGAGCTCACAACGCTCGCGTCTCGAGCTCCTTCACGCCCACGCTTTCGTCGGACAGCAGACTACGCGCCGACTAGCTCGGCCACGCGCTCGGCGATCGCGAGCGATGAC
>CAYQRM010000161.1:0-3100 GCA_964419785.1 uncultured Solibacteraceae bacterium
GGGCGGGAAGGGCGCTTGAGGTCCGGGCGGGAAGGGCGCTTGAGGTCCGGGCGGGAAGGGCGCTTGAGGTCCGGGCGGGAAGAGCGCTTGAGGTCCGGGCGGGAAGGGCACTTGAGGTACGGGCGGGAAGGGCGCGCTCAAGATCCGGGAATCGAGAGCGTCTGAGGTCCAACGTGGCAGTCTCAGACATTGCGGGCGCGGTTCATTTGCCGCGATGGATCAGCCAGACCGAGCAGCGCGAGATGGCGACGCGATGTTTGGCGCTTGGCGCGGCCGAGCCTGGTTTCTACACGCCGATCGTTCGAGGTGGCCGGCCGATGAGCGTGCGGATGCTCTGCCTGGGCCGGCATTGGAACGCGCGCGAGTATCGATACGACGCGGCGCGATCCGACGTCGATGGAAAGCCCGCGCCGGCGATTCCTGCCGAGCTCGCCGAGGCGGCCGCGCGCGCTGCGCGAGAGGCGGGCTTCGACTTCGCCCCCGACATCTGCATCGTCAACTGGTACGGCGCCGGCAGCCGCATGGGCCTGCACCAGGACAAAGACGAGAGCGCGGCGTCGATCGAGCGGGGCGCGCCCGTCGTGTCGTTCTCGATCGGCGACACGGCGAAGTTCCTTTTTGGCGGCCTGCGCCGCCGCGACCCGATCGAAACGATCCTGCTCCAGTCAGGCGACGCGTTCGTGTTTGGCGGGCCGGCGCGGCTGCGCTTCCACGGTGTGTCGCGGATCCTTTCGGGCACCGCGCCACCAGGCTTGCCGTTCGACGGACGGCTGAACCTGACGTTCCGACAGTTCTAGCGCCATCCGCGCAGAGCGCGGGTACACTGCCGCCGTGCATCGATTACTGGCGGCGATCGTTCTCGCGCTCGCAGCACAGCAGGCGCGGCCGGCGCCGACGCAGACCGCGGCGCCCGCCTCGAGCTCGGCTCCAGCGGCGAGTCCGATGGTCGTCGCCGTCGAGATCGCGTCGAACGTGTTCTTCGCGCACGTGACGGTGAACGGCGCCGGTCCGTTCTGGTTCACCGTGGACACCGGCGCCACGCTCACCGTTATCGATCCCGCGGCGGCCGCGCGCGCCAAGCTCACCGTTCGTAGCGCCGGCCGCCGATCGAATGTCGGCGTCGCCGCCGGCGAGACGACGATCTCGACGACGACCGGCGCAACGATCGAAGTCGCGGGTTTCGCGCCGTTCTCGCCGAGCCTGCTCTACGTCATCGACGTCCAGGCCAACGCGAGGCTCCTCGGCCATCAGATCGATGGCGTGCTGGGCACTGATTTCCTCAGCCGCCACGTCATCCAGTTCGACTACGCCACGCCGCGTGTGACGCTCTCGGCCGCGCCATCGGCCGACACCATGGGCCGCACGAGAACCGTCCCGTTCACGATCGACGGCAACGTGCTAATCGCGCCGGCGATACTCACCCTGCCGGACCAGCAGCGCCTGACTGCGCGACTGCTCATCGACACCGGCAGCAACGGAGGCTTGACGCTGACGAGCCCGTTCGTTCGAGATCATCAACTGACGCAGCGCTTTCCAAGTCGTCAGATGAACCTGGCCGTCGGTGTGAACGGCACCGTCACATCACCCGTGATCGTTCTCCCATCGATCGCGTTCGGCGACGCCGCGATACCGTCGGTCAACGCGGCGCTCTCACAAGCCACGACCGGACTCGATGCCAGCGAGGACTTCGACGGCCTCATCGGCGCGGAGCTGCTGCGGCGATTCACCCTCACGATCGACTACCCGCGACGGCTGCTAGTCCTTTCGCCGCCGCGACCCTAAGCCCTACGGCGGGTCCTCAGTATCAAAGCCCGGCCGGACGAACGCCATGGCGTCCGGAAAGCGTTGGGCAAGCTGCGCATCGATCTCGTCGAGCACGCGCAGCATGGCTGCCGGCACGCCGTCGGCCGTGCCTCGATCCCCCTCACTCAACACCCGCCACGCGCCGCGCGACTCCTCAATCGCGAGGCGCGCAACTTTGGCCGAGCCGTTCGCGTCCAGGGCGAAACCGTCGTCGTCGAGGTCGACAGCGTCGATCGACGAGCAAACCGCGCGCGTGACCTTACTGCCGATCGGTCCGGCGAGCTCGCCAATCGACTCCACAGCCTCGATGACGATCGGATCTCCCCGGCGCTCGACGATGCCTTCGAGCGCCTGCGTGATGTTCCACGCGCTCATCGAGTAGCCACGGGCGGCGGTGACGAGCCGGTCGTCCGCGATGGCTCGAGCGTGTTCTTCCTGCTGCCGATCGAATGTGGCGTGTTCTTCGGGCGTCATCGATGACACGCGTGCGTTGGCCTCCGCAATCAACTCGCTGAATTCTGGCGGCGGCTCCGGTCTTGGCCCCATAACCTCCTCGAAGATCGCTTCCTCGTCCGCATCCGGGCCGGCGCGCTCGAGACGCGTCTCGACCAGATAGGTGATGCATCGCGCGCTGAACTTGCAGCGCGCACACCGGCCGTCGCAGTAGTTATAGATTCCCGGAATCAAGCGCGGCTTGTCGTTTCGCGCTCGGGGAGAGGCGGCGTCGCTCATGCTCGATGACAAGAGCAATCGCGACGCCAGAATTCATATCGAACTCAGGCGTGTTTTCGAGAGCCGTTGCAGAAACTGCAATCTCTGCGGCGCCGGGGGATGGCAGAAGTTGCGATGTTGCGCGTCCAAAACGCGAAGGGGAAGTCCGGGGCGGCGCGCTCCGAACTTCCCCTCGCTCTTCTTAGTCCGAACTTCAAATTTCTAACTTCAAACTCTAACTTCTAACTTCTGGCTTCTAACTTCTAACTTTCCCTTCTATCGTCCCGGTCCGCCGCCGCGCCCGCCCGGCGTCGGCAGCGTCACCGCGACGAGCGTCGGCTGGAGACTTGGATCCGCCCCGTTGCCTACGGCGAACACAATGTACTGCTTGCCCTGGTAGAGATACGTCATCGGCACAGCGGTCGTCTTGCCAGGGATGGCAATGGCACCGACCTGCTTGCCGGTCGCCTTGTCCACGGCGTAGAGCTGCGGTGGCGCGCCGCGCGGTCCGCCGTTGCGGCCCGTGCCGTAGACGACGAGCGTCTTGGTCGTGATGACTTGAGCTTGTCCGCCGGCGCCGACCGGC
>CAYQRM010000162.1:0-48830 GCA_964419785.1 uncultured Solibacteraceae bacterium
GGTGAGTCGAAGCCACTCCCGTGTCCGAGCGCCGGCCGAAGGTGGTGATAGTCCCACGGCGCGATGTGCTCGAGCATGAGCGTGCTCGAGGACACGAGATCCAGCGCGTCGCTCGCGCGTCGCAGCACGCGCACCGCGCCCCACGTCTCGTCGCGATCCAGGCGCGCAGTCCCTTCCTCGATCTCCGTGCACGCCAGCTTCAGCCAGAGCTCCGAGACCTGATGGATGGTCTGGAACAGCAGCTCGTCGCGATGGGCCATCGCGGCGAGCGGCTTCTGCAGCGAAAGCAGCTCGTCGGTTCGCAGGTACCGCTCGTAATCTGTCGCGGCCGTGCCAGGCAGGATCGGGTCGTTCAGCGAGGACATGCAGACAGCTTAAGGCTTGCGCCCAGGGCGTTACCCCCTGGACTCGCGCAGGTGCCTCAGCATGCGCTCGCGATGGGCGACCTCCTCCGGGGTGAGCGGCCGGGCGGCCGGAATCGCCACAAGCGATTGGACCGCCGGCGGCGCGTCATCGAAGAGCGGGAGCCGCGCCTGCTCGCGTGCCTTCCGGAAACGCTGAAAATCAACGATTTTGGACCGCTCTGCCATGACCCCAGCTTACCGACGGGGTGTGACAGGGCAGGACATCAGTCGCGAAGGACCCGCATGTACTCCCGCCAGGGGCCGGCTTCCGCGGTGACCTGGCGGGCCATGACGCGCGAGATCTGCACGATGTGATCGAGATCGTGCGCGACCCAGGCGGCAAGCAACTGTCGCAGGGTGACCGGTCCGAACGCCGGGTGGACGCCGGACCTGTCGAGGTCCGTTTCCGTCAGCGCCATCTCGCGCAGCCGGACCAGGCTCGCGCGGCGGGCCGTGCCGAACTCGTCGAGCAGCGCGTCGAGCGATCGACCCGCGCTCTCGCGGAAGTGTGCCGTGCGGTCGAACGGCTTGAAACGCTTGTCTGGTCCGGGCCCGAGAATGATCTCGGCGCGCGGGATCCAGTCCGTGCGCTCACCGTGAACCAGGTGGCCGACGACATCGTACGGACTCCAGGTCTCTGGCCCTTCGGTGCCGTGCGTCCACTCCGCCGGCAACGCCGCGAGCAATTCGCCCAGCACGCGTGGAGTGCGCTCGAGAATCTCGAGGCATCGATCGACGTCGAGCGCCTCTACCACTTGTTGCGCGCCTTCAGCTGCTTGATGTGGCCGACGTGATGCCGGCCGTGCCAGGCGTACAGCTGCAAGAGATCGTCGACACGCATCGGGCCCCAGTCCGGGTGAAACGCTTTGCGCGAGAAGATGGGCTCGTCGAGCGATCGCAGCCACATGATCCAGCGCTTGTGGAGCGACGTGAGAAGCGTCAACGAGACATCGATCGGCCCCGTGCGGCCGTCGATGGTTTCCGCCCACCGCGCCTCCTCGTACGTTTTGATTTGCGGGTCGTCTTCGGTGACGGCGAGCTTGCAGCGGATGTACGCGTTCATGTGGCTGTCGGGCACGTGGTGCACGACCTGCCGAACGGTCCAGCCGCCCGGACGGTACGGAGTGTCGAGTTGCGCGTCGGTCAGATGCTCGACTGCGCCGGCGAGGTTGGCAGGCGCCTCGGCGATCTGCTCAATCAACACCGCGCGATCTTTCGCGCGCACCGCCGCGTCAGGTCGAAACTCGAATTTGCCAACGGGGTAGCGAAGGTCTTCGGTCACAGGGGGATGATAGGAGCCTCGGGCGAGCGAGTCCAATCGAGCGTGATCATCCGTCCGGGGACCGCCGTTCATACAGCAGAGCGCGGACTTCTTCATCGGTCGTCTGACGAAAGTCCTCATACCAGAGGCCGACGGCCTCGAACGGCTCGGGCATCGCGGCGCAGACGAGATCGTCAGCGAGCCGGCGGAGGCGATCGCAGGTCTCTCGCGCCCCAACGGGCGCCGCGACGACGACGCGCGCCGGTCCCTGCTGCCGCGCCGCTGCAATCGCCGCCTCCATCGTCGCGCCCGTCGCCAGACCGTCGTCGACGAGGATGACGATGCGATCGCGGAGGCTCGGAGCGGACCGTCCGTTTCGATACAACTGCTGCCGGCGAGCGAGCTCGAGCTCCTCGAGCGTCGCGACGTGCTCGACGACGCGCGCCGGCAGGTCGAGATCGGCGACGAGCGGCTCGTTCAGCACGCGCACGCCGCCCTGCGCGATCGCGCCAAACCCGAGCTCCTCGTGACCAGGCACGCCGAGCTTCCGCACGAGGAACACGTCGAGCGGCGCCCCGAGCTCGCGGGCGATCTCGGCCGCGACCGGCACGCCGCCTCGCGGCAGACCGAGCACGATGACATCAGTGCGACCTGCGTAGGCGGACAGCAGGCGCGCCACAGCATGCCCGGCGTCCAGGCGATCGTGAAAGCGCATGAGAAGGCCAGACTACTCTGGCTCGCCGAGGAGCACGAAGCTCGCCCAGAAAGCGGGATCTTCGGGCACGGTGATTTCGCCGACGGCGGTCGAGACCTTCACGCGGCCGGCGCGCAAATCTCCGAGCAGCTGGAGCTGCGCGGCGCGAAGCGCGCGCGCCTTGTCGGTGCCCTTCAGCCACTCCTTGTAGAAGGCCGGCAGCAGGCGATTCGTCGGCTCGTCGGCGATATCCCACAGACTGACGATGAGCGACGAGGTGCCGGCGTAGAAAAAAGCGCGCGCCAGTGCGGCGATGCCGTCACCGTTGGGCACGCCCTCACCCGAGCGGCATGCGCTCAGCACGACGAGGTTCGCGTCGAGCTTCAGCCGGTAGATCTTCTCTGCCGTGAGGCGGCCGGTGACTGACGCGTCACTTGTCCGTCCGAGCGCGAGAAACGACGAGAGCGGGTCGCCGTCGCGCACGATCGCATGCGTCGCGAAGTGCAGCACGGTTTGCCGAGACGCCGCCTTGACGACGCGCGGCTCGGTGGCGTCGCCGCCGTCGAGAACGGTCGCGCGCGACGATGGCAGCAGCGCCGCGATCGCGCGCACCTCCGATTGCGCGCCGGGCAGCCGCGGCAATGGAGGCTCGCCGGGAATCGTCGGAGGCTCGGACGGGTCGGCGACGAGCAGCATAGATCCCGCGCGCGGATTGCTCGTGTGGCTCTTCGTGTAGTCGAGCATCGCGCCGGCCGTGAGCGAGTGCAGCGCGTAGCGCTCGATCAAATAGCGGCCTTGCGCGTCCTTCAGCGCGGCAAACGGCACGTTGATGAGCGGACCGTGCGGGACGATCGTCAACCTCGCGCCGGCCGTCGTCGGCAGGGAGGCGGCCACGGGCTGGATCAGCAAGTCGTACAGCTCGCGCCACGCGGGCTGCGGCTTCATGACGAGCGAAATCGACTGCTGCCCGCGCGTGCGCGTCGTCGGACTCGTGCCGCCGGTCGTTTGATCGGCAAACGCCGTCGTCGCGTGAATGAGCGAGCCGAGCTTGTCGAGCGAGACCTTGACGCTGGCGTTCGTCAGCGTCCCGTCGGGCGTGAGCACCCATTCGTAAATCTTGTCCTGGCCGACCCAGTAGAGGAGCAGCGTGGAGTGCAGACGCGCGGCCATCGATGAGAGGCCGTCGAACGTCGCGGATTGCGCGACCGCATTGCTCCGAAGGGAGGTCGTCGGAGTGCCGCGAAGCGTCAGGGTCGAGACGGGCGCCGGCGCGGCTTGCCCGAGGTCGCGCGACGCGAGCAGGTCGAGCAGGGCGCGCGAGCGGCCGCGCTCCGCGGTCTCGAGGGCGTCCTTGATTTTGCCGGCGCGCAGTTCGAGCTCGACGGCCAGCGTGTACGATGGCTGCCAGGACCGATCGAATCCCTGTTTCAAGAAATCCTGCGAGGCAAGCTTGGCCTGCGACTCTTCAATCAACTGCAGCGCGGCTTGCTGGTCCACGAGGGCGGCTTGATCATTGCCGAGGGCCAGCTGCGTGTACGCGTGCTCGATCCGCGCGAAGATACACTGGCTTCGCTCGCCGCCCGGACAGGACTTGATGCTCTCGTCCGCCTCGCGCAGCGCGTCAGCATTCCGCCCGAGGTGGCGGTCCGCATCTGCGAGCTGGACGAGCCGCCGGCTGAGCAGGTACGACGGCGTATCGGGAATCGTTTGCGCGATCAACTCGCGGCCGCGAGCATGTTCGCCGCTGTCGACCAGGTACGAGCCGTAGTTCGCGCGCATGAACGTGATGTACGTGTGGTCGCCTGATTTCTCAGCCGCGGCGAGCGCGCGCTCGTAGTAGGTTCGCGCCTGGGCATCGTTGCCGACGAACTGATACGCCACCGCCACGGCGTTGAGGCTTTGAATCACGTCGTGTGCGCTGTCGGACTTTTCGAGGATCGCGAGCGCCTGGAGCTGGCATTGCAGCGCGGCCGCATATTGTCCGTGCACGCGGAAGACGCGACCGAGGCTGTTGTAAATCGTGCCCGACTCGGACGGATCGGTCTTGGTCAGCGGCACCGCCTCCGTGAGCTTCTCGATCGCGGCGTCATAGTCGCCCATGTTGAACAGGAGATCGCCCCAGCTGTGGAGAATCCAGCCTTCGAATGCCGCGGAGCCGGAGCCGAGCGCGCGCGCGCGGTCGCGCAACGTCTGGTACGTCGCGTTGGCCTGCTCCTCGGTCATCGCATAATCGCGATCGCGCAGCTCGTCATAGTCGGCGGTGAGCTGGTTTTCTCGATTGCCTGCCATTTCGAACGCCCTGCTGGCGGCCTTGAAGTTGCTCGCGGCCTCCTCTCGCGCACCGGTTGACTCCGCGAGAAAGGCCAGCGACATGTGTATGACGCCCACGCTGTTCGCATTCTTGAGGTCCTCCTGGATCGCGAGCGCTTGGAGAAATGTGGCGCGGGCTTCGGCCGTTTTGCCCAGGAAGCGTTCGCACCCGCCGATGCCGTACAGCGCGCGTCCTTCCCAGAATTCAGAATGATCCTGGCGAGCCATGGTGAGCAACGTCTGGAAGCTCACCAGCGCGTCCGCGTAGCGCTTCTCGCCAAACGCCTGCTGCCCGGCGGTGTAGGTCGGCTGATATTTCGCGTCGGTGGCGGGATCCTGCGGCGCGGCGGGCGCGGTACGCACTCCGCCTCCGGCGGCGATGATGATGCATGCCGCCACGACTGCGCGGAGCGGACCGAGCCGCGCCATGATGTGCTAGCCCTTGAGCCTCGCGGCCGCGTCGCACGCGCGCGCGGCATACGTCGACGATCCCTGACAGAGCACGGTGAGCTCCGAGCGCGCGGCCGCCACATCGCCCGTGCGCTCGTGCGCGACGGCCAGATACCACGTGACGTCCGCGCTGAAGGTCTCGTCGGCGATCTTCTGCGCCGACTCGAGCGCGGTGATGGCAGCTGGCGCGTCGCCCAGGAAGAGATGACTCACGCCGAGATAGAAAGGAATCTCCTCGGCGTCCGGATATTGCGGCGCGACGCGCGCGAACTCCCGCGCTGCGGTCTGATAGTCGCCCGCGCGGAACGCGTTCATGGCCGGTGCGATGTCATCCACGAATCCTGCCTCGCGGCCCGTGCTGCGACGCACGAGCGCCTTGGCCGTGAGTTTGACGTCAGGCTTGTCGAGCGTCAAGACAAAGGATGGCGTTGCGGCGGGCGGCGCGACGGTCGAGGTGCCGGTCGGCGTGACGGGCGCTTCGGGACCCGGGCGCATGCGGACGACCACGGCAGTTACGATGACCGCCATGGCGGCGAAGGCGAGGACGGGTCGCCAGGAGACTGAAAATCGCCGGACGGGCGCGCGTGCCGTTGCGCTTCGTCCCGCCTCTGCCTGAATTCGCGCGAGCAGTCGCGCTTGTCCGGCCTCGTCAAGCTCCGGCTGAACTTCCGCGAGATCCTCGACGAGCTGCCGCTGCAAGGGGCTGCGCGCAAGCGAAGCGGCGACCGCGTCGTGCAGTTCGTCGGGCAGCGCGCCGGCGTCGGCGGCGCGCAGCAAGTCGAGCGGCGGATCCTGACGATGTCTGGCCCGGAGAGCGTCCAGCTCGGCGCGCACGGGCGCCACCAGCTCGGCTTCGTGACTATCCCAGTCGTCTGGTCGCGTGGTCATCTCGTGCCGTCCTTGAAATATGTCCTGCGCAACAGTTCCAGCGCGTACTGAAGGTGGCCCTTGACCTGGATCTCGGTCAACCCGGTGGTCTCGGCGATTTCAGCGCGGGTCATGCCCTGCACGTATCGCAGCGTCAGGCACGTCCGGTGGACCGGCTTCAGGTCCGCGCTCTCGAGCACCCACCGCTCGAGCGCCGGCGTTTCCACCGGATCGAGCTCGGCCTCCTGTTCAGCGTAGCGCCGTTCGACCTGCTGGCGCCGCCAGTGGTCCCGGGCTTTGTTCCGGACCACCGTGAGCAGCCAGGCTGGCAGGCGCGAGGCATCGATGTCGTCGCGCCGGCGGTACAGCTCGAGGAACGCCTCGGCCGTCAGGTCCTCGGCGAGCGCCCGATTGCCGACCGCGCGCAAGGCAAATCGGTAGACCGATTGCACATGGGCCCGGTAGACCGCATCGAACTCCGCCATCTTGAATACGCTCGAGGACGCTATGCCGGAAGAAGAGTGTCGTTACCGTAGCCTGTCGGCGTGGAAGGCGTCAATTTTGCCCTTTCTTCCGCCGCCCCACGTTGGTGCGTATTCCCTGTGCGGGACCAATTCTCAATTAGAACGGGACAGCTGGACAGGGGGACATCATGAGCATCAAGCGAGTGACGGCGGCAGGCGTGGTGGCCAGCCTCCTCGTCGGCTTTGTGCCGGCGACGGCTTGGGCAGGCGATGACAGCATCGTGTCGACGAAGGCTCCGGCCCCGTCGAAGCTGATGTCGACGTTGGATCTGCGCAGCGCGACGGCCCGCGCCGTCGAGAGCGCGATCAACGAGCAACAACAGATCATCGAGCGGCAGCAGATTCTTGCGCCGCCGATGGACAAGAAGTCGAACCGGCGCAACTCGGCGGCGAGCGGTGGCGCGAGCGGCGGCGGTGGCGGCGGCACGGCGATGATGGTGGTCGGCCTCGTCGCGAGCTTGGGCGCGACCTACTTCATCTACAAAGAGATGACCAAGACCACCGATCAGATCACCAAAACCTCGTCGCAGTCGCAGGGCTTCCGGATCCGGTAGAGGAGGAACTATGTTCGCGTCACGACGTCTCCTGACCATTGCGGTCGTTTTGGGCGCCGGTGCCGGAGTGCTGGCGCAGGGCTCCGAATCGGCCCCGGCGAAACAGAAGCCCGGCATCTACGTTGCGGCGCCAGGCAAGGGCGGCGCCGATGCGCTCACCAAGCTCTCCGGCAGCCGGCCGAAAGAGGTCAAGCAGACCGGCATGCTGAAGATGGTGCTCTCGCAAGGCATTGCGAAGGGCTCGTTCCGCGCCGAGCTCGGCGGACCGATTTCCGACGTGCGGGTGGCTGGCGCGGCGAAGTTCTACTTCTACTTCGCGACCGCCGACGACAAGGACAAGGCGAAGTCCTCCGACGATCCGATGGCGGCCGCCATGGCCATGATGAACCAGGGCGGCACCGACTCGCTTCCGGCGGACGCGAAGACTGCGGGCGACTTCACGCTCGTGCGCTTCACGCTCAACAAGTCCAACAACCGCGAGGCTGAAGTCGGCAAGATGTCTGCGACGGGCAGCTCCGAGAGCCGGGACGCGATCGCGTGCACGAGCGAACGGCTCGCGCAAGGTCAGTACGTGCTCACGCCGAAGGAGCCGCTCAAGCCCGGTGAGTATGCGTTCTATTTCTCGTCGAATGCTGGCGGCGGTGGTGCGGCCACGACGACGATGTGGGACTTCGGGATCGACAAATAGCTACGGCCGCGATCGGGGAGAGCGCATCCGGCAGCACGAGCTGCAGAGCTCACAACGCTCACGCCGCCGGACGCGCCCTCCCCGATCGCTGACGCATCCGGAGACTCTCGGCCTTATCGCGCTTAGAGCACGTCCCGCCATCGAGGCGCGGCGGCAAACGCCGCGCGAATCAATCCGACATGTGAGTATGCCTGGGGATAGTTTCCCGACAGCTGGCGATGGGCCGTGTCATAGTCCTCGGCGAGCAGCCCGAGCGGTGACACGATATCGTCGGCGGCGTCCATCAGGGTGCGCGCTTCATCCATCCGCTCCACCGTCGCCAACGTTTCGATCAGCCAGAACGTGCACAGGATGAACGCGACGGTCGGCTTGCCGAAGCCATCGTCTTCGCGGTAGCGCATCAGCCAGCCGTCGTGCGACAGCTGCGACCAGATGGCGTCGATGGTGGCGCGCAAGCGCTCGTCGTTGGACTGGAACAAGCGGAGCGGCGCCATCTGCAGGAGCGACGCGTCGAGCCCGTCGGAATCGTACGAGCCGACGTAGGCGCCGCGGACGGGACTCCACGCACGCAGAGCGATCTCGTCGCGGATGCGCGCGGCGGCGGTGTGGAACTCCTCGGCGACCGACGGCAGCACGCGCTCGGCGACGGCCGCCGCGCGATCGGCGGCGGCCCAGCACATCAAACTCGAGAACGTTCGCGGCCGCGGCGCCGTCCGGTACTCCCAGATGCTCGTGTCGGGCTTGCCCGAAACCGCGATCGCGCGGCGCGCGAGTCGGAAGAGCAGGTCGCGCGTCGCCGACGATCGTTCGGCGCTGAAGCGCTCGTCGTGGAAGACGGGCGCCAGCGTGAGCACGAGCTCGCCGAAGATGTCGTGCTGCTCGTGAGATGCCGCGCCGTTGCCGACGCGGACCGGGCCATCACCGTTCCATCCCGCCCAGTTCGTCGCAACGCGCTCGCTCACATTTGCCTTCAGCGCGATGGGGTAGAGCGGAGCGAGCGCCAAGTCCTGACTGCTTTCCGCGACGTTGAGCACGTACGTCAGGAATTGCTCGCGCTCGTCGAACTGGCCAAGCAAACGAAACGCGTCGACGACGTAATACGCGTCGCGGAGCCAGCAGTAGCGGTAATCCCACGTCCGGCCGCTGCCGGCGCCCTCGGGTATCGACGTCGTGACCGACGCGATGATCGCGCCGGTATCTTCGAAGCAATGCAGTTTGAGCGCGAGCGCCGACCGGATGACCTCGTGTTGATATCGCGGCGGAATATCGCAGTGCTTGACCCAGCGCTGCCAGTGGCGCGACGTTTCAGCGAGGAACCGATCGCAGAGCGGCAGCAGCGGCTCCTCGATCGGCAGTCCCCATGACAGCACCAGACCGTGGCGTCCGGTAAGCGTGAACGGCACGCCTTCGAGGTACGAGAGCGGGAGGTCTGTCGTGAGCCGCAGCTCGCTGCCGTACCCGTCGTAGCTGATGTGATGCGAACCGTGCAGCGGCTTGGGACGCGCCTTCGACCATCCCAACACCGGCTCGGCATGGACCACGATGCGCGGCGAGCCCTCGAGCGGCTCGACGACGCGCACGATCTGCGCGGGACGGAAGATTCGTCCGTGCTGCTCGAAGCGCGGTGCGAAATCGATGACGCGAAACTTTCCGCCCGGCGCGTCGAACGTGGTCTCGAGCACGTTCGTGTTCGCGAGATACTTCTGCTTGCCCACCCGGCCATCGGCGCTGCCGACGAGAAAGCGCCCGCCCTGCGGATCGAGCAGCTCGCCAAACACGGGCTCCGAGTCGAAGCGCGGCAGGCAGCACCAGACGATCGCGCCCGAATCGTGGACGAGCGCGGCGCACTGACAGTTGCCGATGAGCCCCAGCTCCTCCAACCTCATGTCGCGATGATAACAAGGGCCGGGGACAACAGGTACGACAGGTGCAACAGGTACAACAGGTACAACAGGTACAACAGGTACGTCGGGTCCGAGGAACCTGCGCCTTAATCAATTTCTTTCTTGGTTTGAAAACCAAGAAAGCTGGCACGCGCCAGCTCATTCCGCGGACCTGACGTACCCGATGTACCTGTCGTACCCGATGTACCTGTCGTACCTGAGGCACCTGTCGTACCTGTACACTTGAGGACACGTGAAGCCGATCCTCGCAGCGCGCTACCAGCCGATTCTGGCCGCCTTCGCTCATGATCGAACGCTCCTCGCGCTCGACTTCGACGGCACGCTCGCCCCGATTGCGGAGCGTCCGGCCGCGGCGGTCATGCGGCCGACAACGGCGCGGCTGCTGTTGGCCGTCGCCCGGCGCTATCCGTGCGTCGTCGTGACTGGCCGATCGCACCGGGATGCGCTCTCGCGCCTCGGCGGCATGCCGGTCGACGTCATCGGCAATCACGGCGCCGAGCCGCAGGCCCGCGGCGTCGACGTGCGGCGCGTCATTGCACGCGCGCGACGCGCGCTCGAGCCGGTCGTGCGTCAATCGCCCGGCGCGTGGCTCGAGGACAAGACCTACTCGCTGTCGATCCACTATCGCCAGACGCCGCGGCGCGAGCGATCGCGAGAAGTGTTCGAGGAGGCCGCGCGGCGCCTCGCGGGCATCCGTGTCGTGCCCGGCAAGCTCGTGGTGAACATCGTTGCGCGCGAGGCGCCAGACAAGGGCGCGGCGGTTGAAGCCGCCAGGCGGAGGCACGACTGCCGCCGCGCGATCTTTGTCGGCGACGATCAAACGGACGAGAGCGTCTTTCGCGTGGCGCGGCCCAGCCGGCTGCTGGGGATTCGCGTCGGACCCGCGGTCGAGACGAGCGCGGGCTTTGGGCTCAGACATCAGGAAGACATCGATCGGTTGCTCGCGGCGCTGCTGCGGCTGCGACCGGGCGCGCCCGGCGCCAAACGCGCGGCGCGTCGCGGCGGGGAATCGCCCCTGGGTCCGACGCTCGACTTCATGCGGCTGTTGTGGGGACTCGATCACGCGCTGCAAAAACGATCGAAATGGATGGCGCGCAATCAGGGGGTCACCGGACCGCAACGGCTCGCGTTGCGCGTCATCGGGCACATGCCGCACGTCTCCGCGGGCTTGCTGGCGGACACGTTGAAGCTGCACCCGAGCACGCTCACGGGCGTGCTTCAACGGCTCGAGCGGCGCGGGCTGCTGACGCGGACCGTCGACGGCAGCGATCGCCGGCGCGTGCACCTCTCACTGACCGATCGCGGGCGCGCGACCACCCGTGTCGCGCGCGGATCGGTCGAAGAAGGCGTCACCGAGGTACTCGGCCGCGCCGGTGCGCGCGATCTGGCGATTGCGGCAGATCTGCTGCGCGCGCTCGTCCGCGAGCTCGAGGCCGGCGTGTCCTAATTCGAGGAAAGTATTCCCGGTATACGTTTGTCAGGTCTCGGTGCGCATGACCTCGAGGGGATCGAGGTTGGACGCGAGATGCGCGGGAAAATAGCCAAACGCGAGCGAGGCGGCTATCGCGGCGACCGCAGCCCAGACGGCGATCGACGGCGAGAGGTCGATGAGCCAGCCGAACTGCGCCGAGAAGCTCAGCGCGGCCACCCAGCCGAGCGCAATACCGGCTGCGGCGCCTGCCAGTCCCAGCACCGACGCTTCAATCAGGAACTGCCGCCGGATGTCGCGCGTCCGCGCGCCAACCGCGAGACGAATGCCGATCTCCCGCCGGCGCTCGGCGACCGAGACGAGCATGATGTTCAGGATGCCGACGCCGCCGATGACGAGTGCGACCGCGCCGATCCCGGTCAGCAGCCGCGCGAGGGTGTCGGCTGACGAGGCCCGCAAGTTGAGCGCGTCGACCGGCCGCTGAATCTGAAAGTCGTCAGGCGCGTCGTCGTCATCGAGGCGGTGACGATCGCGCAGGACGGCGGTGATGGCCCGCTCGGCGCGCGGTGTCGCCGCCGGCTGCGAGGCGGCGCACATGATGTCGCTCACGCGATCGCGGCCGTCGATGTCGCGTTCCACCGTCGCGAGCGGCAGGAACGCGACGTCATCCCGATCGAGACCGCCCGCGCTGGTGCCCTTGCGCCCCAGCACGCCGACAACGGTGAACGGAAACCCATTCATCCGGACCGGCTGGCCGACCGGATCGTCCTCCCCAAAGAGCTGTTGGGCGGCGGAGGCGCCGAGCACGAGCACGCGTGCGGCGTGGCCTTGGTCATAGTCGGTGAAGAGCTGACCGCGATCGGTGACGCGATTCCGGATCGTGAAGAACGCCGGAAGGACGCCCTGGTATCTCGTGTTCCAGTTGTGGCCCGCGCGGCCGATCTGCTGGCGACCCTGCACGACCGGCGAGCACATCGCAATTTCGGGCACCAGGTCTTCGATCGCGGCCGCGTCGTCGGGGGTTAGGGTCTGCGCGCCGCCAAAGCCCGTGCGGACGCCGGTGTTGGTGCGCACGCTGCCAGCGCGGATCCACACGAAGTTCTCGCCCACGGCATCGATTTGCTGTCGCACCTGGACGACGCCCGCTCGTCCGAGCGCAGCGGTGCAGACGATGGCGGCCAGGCCCACGGCGATCGAGAGGATGGTGAGCGCCGAGCGAAGCCGGTTGCGGCCGAGGGCGATCAGCGCGATCCGCAATGTGACCAGAGCCACAGCCCGTCCTTGCATCATACGAGGCCGTGCGGTTGCGGGCAAGTCGCCTTCGGCCAAATTCATTTGAACTCAAAGCATCACCTGGATACCATGCCCCAGTATGAATCGCCGCGATGCACGTCGAGCGGGCGGGCGCGGGCGCGCGGCGCGCGCCACGGACACTCCCGTGGGGATCTCGAGGACCGGGTCGGCCGAGCGCCAGTTCGTCGCGCTCGTGCTGGCGCTCTTTGCCGTCGTCTTCGCGGCCCTCTCGGCGAAGAGCGGCGTCGAGCGATCGGCGACGGTCGACGAACCCACGCACCTGATCGCCGGCTACGCCGCGCTGGCAGCAAGCGACTACCGGCTCGATCCCTCGCATCCGCCGCTCGTCCGGATGTGGGCCGCGCTGCCGCTTCTGGCATTCACTCCTCCGTCGCCGCCCTCTGCGGCGATCGATCGGGCCTCCGCTCGCACCTGGCTGGCGTCGAGCGGTCCGGGCGACGTGGCGCGAGAGTTCTTGTATTCGCGGCCGGACGCGGACTGGTGGCTGAACGCGTCGCGCATGATGATCGTTCTGCTCGGCGTTGCGCTCGGCGTCCTGGTGTTTGCCTGGGCGTACGCCTGGCGCGGCTTGCGCGTCGCCGGGTTCGCGCTGGCGTGCTACACGCTGTCGCCAAACATATCTGCTCACGCGGCCCTGGTCACCACGGATCTTGGCGTAACGCTGTGCATTTTCGCTGCCGCATATCTCCTCTGGCGCGTGTGTTCGTCGCCGACCTGGGGACGCGCGCTCGGACTCGCCCTTGCGGTTGCGGCAGCCGTCCTGACGAAGTTCTCAGGCGTCATCCTCGGTCCGGTGGTGCTCGCGGCGCTGGTGGTCGCGGCGTGGCGGCGGCCCGAAGTGACGCCCGCGCGGGCGGCGGCCATTGCCGGTCTCGTCGCCGGCGCGACGATCTTCGCCATCTGGGCCGCGTACGGATTCCGCTACGCGCCAAGCCCGTCGCCCGGCTGGGTCTTCGATGTCCCGGCCGACGCTGCGGCCCACGCGACGATGCCGTTGGCGCGGGTTGCAAGCTGGATCGACTCGCACCACCTGCTGCCGAATGCCTTTACGCAGGGACTTCTGTCGTGCGCGATCGGATCGGTGCAGCGCGCCTATCTGCTCGGGCAAGTGAGCGACTACGGCTGGTGGTACTACTTTCCGGTCGCGTTTCTGCTCAAGACGCCGTTCCCGCTGATCGCGCTGCTCGCGGTCGGCCTCATCGCTTGGGTGGCGGACTGGCGCAAGCTCGGATGGAGGAACGAAGCGTTGATCATCGCACCCGCCGCGGCGTACCTGATTGTCGCGATGGCGAGCGGCATCAACATCGGCATCCGACATCTCCTGCCGGTCTATCCGTTCGTGTTCATGATCGCCGGTGTCGCCGCCGATCGGCTGTATCGCGCCCGCCATCGCACTGGCCGGCTCGCGCTCGCCGGATTGCTGACGCTATGGGTGGTGAGCGTCGGGCGGGCGTACCCGCACACGCTGGGCTTCTTCAACGTCCTCGCCGGCGGGCCAGAGAACGGCCTCGCGTACCTGTCGGACTCCAACGTCGACTGGGGTCAGCACTTGAAGCTGCTGAGGGACTGGATGGACGAGCACGACGTGCGGCACCTCAACTTGGCGTACTTCGGACAGGCCGATCCGCACTATTACGGCATCGACTGTACGTACCTGCCAGTGGGCGTGACGTTCGCGTCGCGCGTCGCGCAGCCGCCAGTGCTGCCCGGATACGTGGCGATCAGTGCCACCGTGTTGAGCGGCGTCTACCTCGATCGCCAGTGGCGCGTCTTCTACAGCGGGTTCCGAAACCTCACGCCGGCGGCGGAGATCGGCCACTCGATCCGCGTCTACTGGATCGATCACTGGCCCGAGGCGGTCGACGGAGCGGAACGCATCGATCTGTCGGCCGCGCCAGACGTGGAGGCTGCGCTGGCGAACCGGCTCTTGTTCACAATGCGCTGGCCGAGGCTGGCCGCCGCGCATTATCGCCACTACCTTCAGCACCGCCCGCAGGACGCGGAGGCTCTCGCCAACTACGGCACTGCGCTTCAGGTCGCCGGCGATCCCGCAGGCGGCCTCGCCGCGCTGCGACAGGCGGTGGCGCTCGTCCCGCAGGACGCCGGCCTTCACGTGAGTCTCGGATTGGCGCTGCTCTCCGCCGGACGGTCGGTCGAGGCCGAGACGGAAGCGCGAAAGGCGCTGGCGCTTGAGCCGCACAGCGCCGCGCCGTTCGACCTGCTGGGCCGGGCCACCGCGCTCCAGGGCCGGCTTTCCGAAGCCGTCGCCGCCTTCGAGCGGGCGCTTGCGATTGATCCTGGCTCAGCCGAGGCGCGCGCCGATCTCGATCGGATCCGCCCATTGGTCAGGAACACGCCTGACGTCTTGCTCGACGCCTCGTAGCAGACGGCCGTCGGCCGGGTTACTGGCCGTGGCCGTACCGCCCCGCCGCGGACTAAGCTAGCGGCACCATCGCCGAGAGGATCCCACATGCCATCGAAACCCTGGGCCGTTGCGCTCGTCTGCGCGTTGACTTGTCTGACGCCGGACGGGTTGCTGTCCGCGCGCGACACAATCGCTCTCCAACAGGACGTCCCGGCGGATCTCAAACCGCTGCTCGCACCGCGCGCGAGTGAGCTGCGGCTTGTCGTCGTGCGGTATACGGCCGATCGCGGCTTGCTCAACGGCAACTACGCGGGCGGAGCTGGACGAGGCGGCGGACGGCGAGGCGGGGGATCGGCGCCGGGCGCGGCGCCCGCTGATGTCGCGATATCGCCGGCGCGCATCGCGCGGCTCAAGCGCTTCGACTTGGACTGGCAGACCGCGCTCGCGAAGATCGATACGCCGAAGCTCACGCCCGCGGCGAAATCTGACCTCGACGGCCTCAAGTCGACGATCCAGAGCGATCTCGCGTCGCTCGACGCCGACGCAATCACGATCTCGCACGTGACGCCGGCCGTGCCGTTCATGCCGGCGATCGTGAAGTTGATCGAAGACCGCATCCGCATCGAGCCGATGAACGCGCAGAAGTCCGCGCTCACGCTCACCGACGTGACCGCTCAAATCACGCAACTGCGGAAGCAGCTCGACGCCGGGATTGCGGGCATGGGCGGCGACATGCTGCGGTTGAACAAGGATCAGGCGACGCTTGGCGCGCAGGCCACGCTCAATCTGAAGAGCGGGCTCGCCGAGTGGTACGGCTTCTACAACGGCTACGACCCGCTCTTCACCTGGTGGATGGGCGTCCCGTACAAGAAGATCGACAAGGCGCTGCAGGACTACGCGACGTATCTGCAGAACACGGTAGCCACGGCGAACCTCAGCGTCACCGAGCCGACGCCACAGCCGATTCCAGCGGGTCCGGCGCCGAAGGTCGCCTCGGTGCCGGATCTCGCCGAGATCATCGCGCTGCCGCAGGATGAAATGCGCGATGTCGTCGCGCGTTTCATGAGCGGCGCGGGCGGCGGCCGCGGCGGACGCGGCGGTGGCGAAGCGACCGCCGACGCGAAGTACTTCACGGACTGGCTCGCCGCGCTCAGGACGCTCGACTTCGATTCGCTCACGCGCAACGCCCAAGTCGATTACCTCGCGATTCGGCATCGCGCCGAGCTCTATCTCTCGCGCGTGGGCAAGACGATTCCGCCCGGGCCGCCGCGAAAGCCCGACAATCTCGATCTTCGCGGCACGCCGCGGGGCCGCGAGGGCCTCATCAACGATCTGCAGGACGCGATGATCGTCTACACGCCCGAGCAGCTCATCGCGCTCGCCAACAAGGAATTCGCGTGGTGCGAAGCCGAGATGAAGAAGGCCTCGCGCGAAATGGGTTACGGCGAGGACTGGAAGAAGGCGGTCGAGCACACCAAAGAGACCTACGTGCCGCCCGGCGATCAGCCCCGCATGATCATGGGCCTGCTCAACGAAGCGATCGATTACCTGCGCGCGAACGATCTGATCACGGTGCCGGGCGTCGCGTCCGAATCACTGCACATGACGATGATGTCGCCCGAGGCGCAACTGACGTCGCCGTTCTTCCTTGGCGGCGATCACATCCTGGTGTCGTATCCCACCGACACGATGGACTACGAAGCGCGCATGGAAAGCATGCGCGGCAACAACCCCGGCTTCTCGCACGCGACGGCGTTCCACGAGATGATCCCGGGCCACAACCTCGTCGGATACATGGGCCAGCGCTATCAGGGCTACCGCGCCAACCTCGGCGGCGGCGGACCGTTCTTCGGCGAGGGCTGGCCGCTGTACTGGGAGCTGACGATGTACGACCTCGGCTTCGACAAGACGCCTGAGCAGAAAGTCGGCGCCCTCTTCTGGCACATGCACCGGTGCGCGCGCATCATCTTCTCGTTGAACTTCCACATGGGCCTGTGGTCGCCGCGCGAGTGCGTGGACTTCCTCGTCGACAAAGTCGGGCACGAGCCCGCGAACGCGGAAGCCGAAGTGCGGCGCTCGTTCGAATCGCCGCAGTACGCCAATCAGCCGCTCTACCAGGCGGCCTACCTGCTGGGCGGTCTGCAGCTGCGAGGCATCCGCAAGGAGCTCGTGGACACGAAGATCATGACGAACAAGCAGTTCCACGACGAAGTCATGCGCCAGGGCAACATGCCGATCGCGCTCATCCGCCTCGCGGTGACCAAGATGAAGCTCACGCGCGACATGGACGTCAACTACAAGTTCGCCGGCGATCTGCCGTCGCAGTAAGTCGCGATCGGGCGGGCTTGATACAATCCGCTCGAGTCAGGACTCGACGTGCCGACGACGTCTGATCACTCTGCCGCGACCGCGCGTCACGCGCTCGATGACGCGACGGTGACGCTCGCGCGTCTCCGCGGTGAAGTGGGCCGCGTCATCGTCGGCCAATCGCGCGTGCTCGACGAGGTGCTGATTTGTGTGCTTGCCGGCGGGCACTGCTTGCTCCGCGGCGTGCCCGGCCTCGCGAAGACGCTCCTCATCAAGACGCTCGCGCAGGCGATCAATCTTCAGTTCAGCCGCATTCAGTTCACGCCTGATCTCATGCCCTCCGACATCGTCGGCACGGATGTGATCGAAGAGGACGTCACGACGGGCAAGCGCCACATCCGGTTCATTCGCGGCCCGATTTTCGCGAACATCATTCTGGCGGACGAGATCAATCGCACGCCGCCCAAGACGCAAGCGGCGCTGCTCGAGGCGATGCAGGAGTATCAGGTCACCGTTGGCGGCGTTCGCTACCCGCTCGAGCGGCCGCTCTTCGTGCTGGCGACCGAGAATCCAATCGAACAGGAGGGCACGCATCCACTGCCCGAGGCGCAGCTCGATCGCTTCATGTTCAACGTGACGATCGATTACCCATCGCCCGACGAGGAGCGCCGGATTCTGGCGCAGACGACAGCGACGGAGGCCGCGCCGGTGTCGCCGGTGGCGACCGGCGCCGATCTCGAGCGCGCGCGGACGCTCGTCCGCGAGCTGCCGGCGGCGGAGAACATCGTCGATTACGCGATGCGCCTCGCGCGTGCGACGCGGCCGGGCGACGAGACCGCGCCGCCGATCGTCCGCCAGTGGGTGAAGTGGGCCGCCGGTCCGCGGGCCGGTCAGGCGCTGCTGCTCGGGGCGAAGGCGCGCGCGCTGATGAGCGGGCGCAGCGTGCCCGCGCGAGACGACCTCACCGCGATCGCATTGCCCGTGCTCCGGCATCGCGTGCTGCTGAACTTCCAGGCGGAGGCCGACGGCGTCACGCCCGACCACGTCATCCAGCAACTCGTCGACGCCATCCCGGCGTCGTAATGTCCACCACGCCGCTCGATCCGGCTGTCGTCGCCGCCGTCGATGATCTCGAGGTCGTCGCGCGGCGCGTTGTCGAAGGCGTAAGGTCCGGCCACCATCGCAGTCCGTTTCACGGCTTCAGCGCGGAGTTCAGTCAGCATCGCGCGTACCGGCCCGGCGACGATCTGAAGTATCTCGACTGGAAGCTGCACGCGCGCACCGATCGCCTCTACACGCGCCAGTTTCACGAGACGACGAACATGGCGGCCGTCATCGCCATCGACACGAGCGGGTCGATGGCGTTTCCCGACGTAGGCGTATCGAAGTTCCGCTACGGCGTCGTGCTCGCGGCGGCGCTCGCGTATCTGATTGTTTCGCAGGGCGACAGTGTCGGTCTGATGACGTCGCAGGGCGAGTCGCTTGTCTACATCCCGCCGAAGACGGGACAGCTGCACTTGCGGACATTGCTGGCGCGACTCGCGCGGCTGCGAGCTGAAGGCACCTGGCAGGCCGCGCGCGTGATCGCGCGTGCGGCCGAGCTGCTGCGACGCCGAGGCGTGCTCTTCGTGCTCTCGGATTTCTATGACGAAGACCCGGCCTTGTGGCGGGAGATCGGGCGAGCCACGCGTCGAGGGCACGACGTGTCGGCGCTGCAGGTTCTCTCGCGCGACGAGATTGAATTTCCGTATCGAGGCGCTGTCGAGTTCGAGGATCTCGAGGGCGCCGAGGCGCGCGTGGTCGATGCCGCCGCGGTTGGGCGCGCGTATCGCGGCGCGGTGGCAGAGTTTCTCGGCCGCGTTCGACAGGAAGCGCTCGGCTTCGGTCTCGACTACTCGCTCGTGACGACTGACGCGCCGCCAGACGAGACGCTGCGGCGTCACTTGCTGCGCCGGGGATCGAGCCTCGTGAGCCACGGCCAGCGGGAGAAGGCGTGATCAGCTTCGCGAATCCCTGGGCGTGGATCGGCGCGATTGCGCTCGCGTTGCCGATCGCGGTGCATCTGCTGAGGCGGCATCGCGCCACGCGCCGGTTGTTTCCCACGCTCAGATTCCTGCCAGAGGCGCGCGTCGTGGCGGTGCGCCGCCATCGTCCGACCGATGTGTCTTTGATGATTGTGCGGTTGCTGATCGTTGCAGCCGCCATCGTCGGCGTGGCGCAGCCGATCTGGCGCGACCGCGCGAGCGCGTCGAGTGTCGCGCCATCTGAGCTCGCGCGCGCGGTGGTCGTCGATCGAACCGTCCCGCAAGCGCTGCGCGCGGGCGGAGGAGAAACGGCGACGACGCAAGTCGTCGTGGAGGCCGCAGATATCCAAGCCGGCTTGGCATCCGCGATCGGCTGGATCGCGCGTCAGGGTGGCAGACGTGAACTGGTGGTCGTCTCTGGATTCCCCATCGGCAGTGTTGCTGCATCAGACGTCGCGAACGTACCTGCCGGCGTTGGTGTGAGATTCGTTCAAGTGCCGATCAGCGCGGACGAACATCCGATCGGACCGCCGCTTGCGCGTGGCGCTTCGGCGCGCGGTCTCTCGCCGCACCTGACGCTTCGTCCGGGTGAAACGACGGTGACGTGGGCCGTAGCTGGTGCGGCGGAATCGGCGGCGATCGACTGGCGGGTGAGGCCCGAGGATGCGGCGGGGCTGGCGAGCGCGACGGGCGCCGCGCTCGACGTCGGTGTTCCCGCGCGTGCCGGCGATCGTCCGGTGACGATCGTCCTGGCTGACGCGCCGGATCGCGCGCAGTTGGTCATCGACGCGCGTCCGATCGATCAGCCGTGGATGTTCGACGTCATCCGCGCGTTGGCCGACGATGCGACGCTCGCGTCAGCTGCGCGGTCGTCTCAGGCCTCGCGAGCAGACCTGCCCGCCACGTTGACGCCAATCACGCGCGATGGTGCGGGCAGTGTGCTGCTGGCGGCGGGCAGCGTCGGCCCGAATTCTTCGCGCCTCCTGCTGACCTCGAACGTGCCCGCGGCGACGGTCTTCACGGCGGCGCTCGCCGTTGCGGTGACTGATGCGACGCGCGCGACGGAGTTGTCCACGCTCGAGCCCGACACGATCGCTCGCGATGAGCTCACGCGCTGGGAGCGGCCGATCGCGTCGGCGCCGGACGTCGTCTCGCCGACAGTCGGGGCGCCGCTCGGGCGATGGCTCTGGATCGTCGCACTTGCGTGGATTGGATTCGAAACCTGGTGGCGCCGCCGGATGGACGCGGTGGACGAGCCTCCCGTGGTGAGCCGACGTGTGGCCTGAGGCGCTCAACCGATTTGCCAGGCGCGTGCGTCTCCGCATCCGACTCCGCGGTGCGGCCCGCGGAGTCGGCGTTGGAACGCTTGTCGCGCTCGCGCCGATGGCGCTCGCCTGGTTCGGCCTCATTTCGATTCGTGCCGGGATCGTGGCCGCGGTGTTCATCGTGGTTGTGTCCGTCGTCGTCGCGTTCGTTCGAACGCAGGCGAGCCGTCGAGCCGTTGCTGCCGCCGTCGAGCGCCGCGCCTCGGCGTTCCGAAATCTGCTCGTGACGGCGGCCGAGCTCGCGGATCATCCGGATCGCGCGCCCGCACAGATTCGCGCGCTGGTCTTCGAAGACGCCGCCGGCGTCGCGTCTCGGACCGATGTGCGCAGCGCCGTGCCGCTTGGACGCGCGGCTCTTGTCTTTGTCGCGTCGGTCGCGGCGTGGGTCGCGATCGCAGCGGTGCTGCCACGCGCCTGGGCGTCGAGCCCGGCTGTCGCCCTCGCCACGGGTCGCGGTGAGGCGATGGTGAACGATGTGACGGTTCGCGTCGAACCGCCGACCTACGTTGGCGGCGCCGCCGCATCGTATCGACATCCAGATCACATTGAAGCGCTCGCCGGTAGCCGGCTGGCGTTCGACGTTCAAGGTCGTGCAGCTTCGATCACGATCACCGACGAGTCAGGCGCGGTTCACGCGCTCCAATCAACGGGCGCCGGGAAATTTGCCGGCATCCTCGACGCATTGACCGACGGCTATCTCGCGATCGCGCCAGTGTCGGCCGCGGGTGTCGCGGGCCCGCGCGATCTGATCACGCTGGCCGTACGGCCCGACCGTCCTCCAACCGTCCGCGTTACCGCGCCGGGGAAGGACCTGTATGTCGCCGACGCCGCGCGCACGATCGACGTAGCGGTTTCAGCCGACGATGACCTGGCGGTGAGATCGCTGCGCCTGCTCTACACGAAGGTGTCTGGATCGGGCGAGAACTTCACCTTCACGGAGGGCGAGGCGCCACTTCGCCTGACGAAGACGAGCGATCGATCGTGGACGGGCCAGGGCGCGCTCGCTCTGTCGACGCTGTCGCTCGTGCCGGGTGACACCGTCGTGTACCGCGCGGTCGCGCTCGATTCGCTGCCATCGCGAGCGCCGGTCGAGTCCGATGCGTTCGTGATCCAGGTGCTCTCGCCGAGTGACGTCGCGATGGAGGGTTTCGCGACCGGCGACGATCGCGAGAAGTACGCCCTCAGCGAGCAGATGATCATCGTCAAGACCGAGCAGCTGCATGCGAAGCGCCCGACGCTTTCAGCTGACTCGCTGAACGACGAGGCGATGGGGCTGTCGGCGATGCAAAGATCGGTGCGCGCGGAGTTCGTGTTCATGCTCGGCGGCGAGCTCGAGGACATCGAAGCCGAAGCGGCTGCCGCCGCGACGACCGAGCTGCACGAGGAAAACGAGGCCGCCGGCGAGCAGGACCTCCTGTCGGGCCGCATGCAGAACCAAGGGCGGCAGGACGTGCTCATTGCGATTCGTCGCATGAGCGAGGCCGCGACCTCGCTAGCGGTCGCGGACACGACGACGGCGCTCGTGGCGGAGCGAGCGGCGGTGGCGGCGTTGCAGCGCGCATTCACGAAGAGCCGTCTGATCCTGCGGACGCTCAGCGTCCGCGAGCGGATCGATCCCACACGGCGTCTGACCGGTGACGCGAAGGGGGAGTTGGCATGGCGGCGCGAACAGGCCGACGTCGCATCAGACCCTGGACTCGCACAACTGCGGCGCGCACTCGATGCTCTGACCGATCTGGCTGGTCGATCTTCGTTCAGCGCGGGGGATCGCGCGCGACTCACGGCCGTGGCCGAAGCGATTCTCCAAAGCCGTCCGGGCGCCGACGCGAATCGCAATGCGGCGTCGCGGGTCGTCGCCGCTGCCGATGCGGTCGCGGCCGGTCGAGGCGCGGATCGCGTCGCCGAGTTGATCAGCGCTGCGGCAGTGGACGTGTCAGCGATGGTGCGACAACAGCTGAAGGATTCGCCGCAGCGTCCGGTCGATCCAGTCGCCGCATCACTCGCCGGCGCGCTGGCCGACCATCTGCGACGCGGAGGAGGCCGGCTGTGAGGATGACGCGTGTCCTCCGCGCGCTGGCGATCGCGATCGCCCTGGGCGGTGCCATCGATCCCGCCATCGCGTGGTCGCATCGAGACAAGCCGGTCGTATCCGTGGTCGCTGTGTCCGCGCGGGACCGCAACCTTGCTGACCGCGCGGCCCGTGCGCTCTCGAGCAGCTTCACGATCGTGCGTGGCCCCTACGCCGGCGCATCGGCCGTCGTTGCCGTCGGCGACCGCGCGCCCGAAGGGCTCGAGCCCGGCAGGGCGCCGGCCTTCGCGCTTGTTGGCAGCGGTCCAGCGATCGTGCAGCTGGATGTTCCTGAACGGGCGGATCTCGAGTCGCGCGTGCCGATTCACGTTCGCGCCAGCCTCGGTCCGGCCGCGGCGACTGCCGAAGCTCGTCTCCGCGTCAACGGCCTCGTCGTCGATCGCCAGACGCTGACGACCCAACCAGGCGAGGCGACGGCCGCCGCTGACCTGGCGCTCGCGCCAACCACCGGCGGTCTCGCGCGCATTCGCGTGGAAGTGGCGAACGCTCAGGACGTCGCCGCCGTGGACGCGGCCGTCGACGTGCAGCCGACGCGATGGCGCGTGTTGTCGTTCGATCCGCATCCGTCATACGCCGCGACGTTCGTCAGGCGCGCGCTCGAGGCAGATCGCCGGTTCGTTGTGACATCTCGAGTGGCGACGTCGCCGCAGTCGTCCGCGCAGACCGGTCAGGCGCCCGCGTCGCTCGGCGGGTCGCTCGAAGATTTCGATCTCATCATGGTCGGCGCGCCCGACGGTTTGTCGTCCGCCGACGTCGATCGACTTGCCGCGTTCGCCAAGCGCGGCGGCGCCGTGTGCCTGCTCATGGATCGCGTGGCGTCCGGTCCGTTCGAGCGCTTGACCGGCGCAAAGAACTTGACCGAGCGGCAAAGCGAGACGCCGGTCTCTCTCGATTCCGGCTCAGCGCGCCTTGGAAAACTGCAGGCCACGGACCTCGCGGTCGCGAGTCTCGACGCGATGACGGCACCCGTGGCGTCGTCGCCGAGCGGACCGGTCGTGTGGCGAGCGCCACTGGGCAGCGGGCTCGTCGTCACCAGCGGCGCGCTGGACGCCTGGCGTCAGCGCGCGGCTGACGGGAGCGATTTCGAGCGGTTTTGGCAGACGCTCTCCGCCGACGCTGCGGCTGCGGCGCGCCGGCCGATCGAGGTACGACTGGGGCGGCGGTTGTTCTCGCCGGGCGAGCCGATGACGATTCGCGTCGAGCTGGGTGATCCAGACTCGGCGGCGCGCGAAGAGACACGCGTCAACGCGCGCCTGGATGGTCCAACCGGGTCGACGCCCGTGCGTTTGTGGCCTGAGCGGCCGGGCGTGTTCGCCGGGGCCGCCGGCGCTCCGATCACTCCAGGCGTGTATCGGCTGAACGTTGCTGGCACGGCGCCAGGCGGCCGCGATCGCACGCTCACGATTGACCTATTGGTCGCCGACGATCTCGGGCGCGTGAGCGATCCGGCGATGCTTGCGGGCTGGGCCACCGCGCATGGCGGCGTCGCGATCGCCTCGGACCATCTGGACGCGCTCGGGGCTGCGATCGAGCGGAGCGTGCCGCCGGTTACGCAGATCGCGCGGGTCTTTCCGATGCGATCGGCGTGGTGGCTGCCGCCGTTCGCGCTCGCGCTCGCCGGCGAGTGGTGGCTCCGACGCCGGCGCGGACTCGCCTGATCACTACCGACGATTTGACACCATTGTCATCGGCCAGTACGCTCCACCTGCCCGCGCGAGCGGCGCGGCGCAACTCCTGGTGCGATCGACATGTACACTGCTGACGATTACTCTCGCGACGCCGTCAAGGCCCTCACGGACAAAGTGCTCGACATGACGACGGCGGACGCCGCTGAAGTCACGCTCACCGGCGGCGAGCGTTCGGGGACGCGCTGGGCCAACTCATCCATCACGACCAACCTCGTTCAATACGATCGAAATCTTTCGGTGACCGTCTGGACTGGCGACAAGTCGGGCTCCGCGTCCACGCGCGACTTCACGGACGCCGGCCTCAAGGCGCTCGTCGACGAAGCCAAGGCCGCCGCGCAGCAGTCGACCGCCTCGTCGAAGCCGGAGCTGATTGGTGCACAGACCTACATTCCGGTCGATGCCGCGATGCCCGCGATGGTGAATTTCGGTCCGGCCGAGCGCGCGCGCATGGTCAAGGACAGCATCGACATCTGCGAGAAGATGGGGACCGTCGGCGCCGGCTACATTCCGAAAGTCGATCAGACGACGTGCACGGCCAACACGAAGGGCTTGTTTGCGTACTATCGCGACGCCGAGGCCGGGCTCGTGCTCACGTGCCGCATGGCCGACGGCAGCGGATCGGGCTGGGCGGGCATTACCGGCGTGAAAGATCTGAGCCTGATCGACCAGAAACACATCACCGAGGTGGCATCGAACAAGGCACTCAAGAGCCGAAAACCCAAAGCGATCGAACCCGGACGGTACACGGTAATCCTCGAGCCGCGTGCTAACGCGCGATTCCTTTCGCTCATGACCGGCATCTTCAATCAAGGTGGCGGCGGCGGTGGCCGAGGCGGCGCGGGCGGCGGTCGGGGCGGTGGCGGGGGGCGCGGCGGCGGGGGCGGGGGACGAGGCGGCCGCGGAAGTGCGCTGCCGCGCGCGGTGGGCGACAAGATCTTCAGCGAGATGTTCACGCTGAAGAGCGACATCGGCAACAACATCCTGCGCCAGACACCGATTCTGCCGAACAACCTGCCGGCCAAGCCCGTGACGTGGGTGGACAAAGGCGTGCTCACGAACTTCGCGACGCCCGACATCGGCGCGTCCGTCAACATGAGCCTGGTGCAGGAAGGCACGGACCTGTCGATCGAGGACATGGTCAAGCAGACGCGACGCGGCCTGCTCGTCACGTTCTTCTGGTACATCCGCGGCGTGCCGGCCGAGGATCAGCCGCTCCTCAACACGGGCATGACGCGCGACGGGTTGTTCCTGATCGAGAACGGCGAGATCACGACGCCCGTTCAGAACTTCCGTTGGAACATGTCGCCGCTCGTCGGCTACGCGAACCTCACGCTCGTCGGCAAGCCCGTCCCGATTCACACGGGCGAGGCGTACGACGGCCAGGGCACCGCGCTCGTGCCGCCGGTGCGCATCGAAGACTTCTACATGACGTCGATTTCTCCAGCGGTGTGACATGGATCGTACGCGACGTGAATTCCTGAAGACCGTCGGAGTGGCCGGCGTGGCGATCGCCTCGAGCGATCTGATTGCCGATCTGCTCGCCCAGTCGCCGAAAGCCGATCCGCTCCACTCGAAGTTCAAGGGCCTGGCCGACATCGCGCTCGGCGAAGCGAAGATCGGCGGCTGCTCGTACGCCGACATCCGCTTCACGCGCACGATGACGCTGCCAGGCGTGAACGTCACGGCGTCGAACGGCGGGGACGCGCCCGCGGCGGACGCCGGCGGTTTCGGCGGACGCGGCGGTGGCCGCGGCGGCGGACGCGGCGGTGGTGGGGGCGGCGGCTTTGGATTCGGCGGGCGCGGCGAAAATGCCGGACCGCCCAACGATCCCGACGGCACCCCGCGTGCCGGCGGCTTTGGCGTGCGAGTGATCCACAGCGGCGTGTGGGGATTTGCGAGCAGTCCGATCGTCAGCGAAGACGAAATCCGTCGCATCACGCGCGTCGCGACAGACGTCGCCAAGGCCAGCGCGATCGCCAAGAAGCTGAACGTCCAGCTCGCACCGACGCCCGCGTATCAACTCTCCTGGTCCACTGAAATGCAGCAGGATCCGCGCGCGATGTCGGATGCCGACAAGCGGCGGACGCTTCAGGCTGCGGTCGACGCGGCGATCAAGCACAAGGACGTCGTCAGCGCGACCGCGAACGTCGGCTTCAGCAGCGAGTGGAAGTACTTCGCATCGTCGGAAGGCTCGTACATCGAGCAGGAAATTTTTTCGATTAGTCCGAGCTTCAGCGTGACCGCCAAGCGCGGCGACGTCACGCGCTCGCGCAATCTCGAGATTCCCGGTGGCACCGGCGGCTGGGAGCTGGTCGAAGAGAAGCGCATGATGTCCGACGTCGATCGCCTGGTCGACGAGGCGTTCGAGCTGGCAGCGGCGACACCGATCACGCCCGGCATCAAGGACCTCGTCCTGATGCCGTCGCACCTCGCGCTCACGATTCACGAGATCGTCGCGCACGCGACCGAGCTCGATCGCATCATGGGCTACGAAGCGAATTACGCCGGCACGAGCTTCGTGAAGGTCGGCGACATCGGCAAGCTCAAGTACGGGTCGAAGCTCTTCAACATCAGCGGGGACAAGGTGCGCCCGGGCGGACGCGCGACCGTCGGCTACGACGATGACGGCGTGAAGACGACGAAGTTCCCGATCGTGACGGACGGCATTCTCGTCGGTGTCTCGACGAACCGCGAGATGGCGCACTTCATCAACGAGAAGGAGAGCCGCGGCTGCACGCAGGCGAGCGGCTGGGCGCAGTATCCATTCCTGCGGATGCCCAACGTGCACCTCGAGCCAGGACCGCCGGGATCGCCGACGCCCGATCAGATCATTGCCGACACGAAAGACGGCGTGCTCATCGACGGTGCGGGCAGCTACTCGATCGATCAGCAGCGCTACAACGGACAGTTCGGCGGTGGAGCGTTCTGGGAGATCAAGAACGGCAAGAAGGTGCGCGCGGTGACCAATGTCACCTACAACGCGATCACGACCGACTTTTGGGGCAACCTCGACGCCATCTCCGGCAAGGAATACTGGCAGCAGTTCGGCCTTGGCGGTGACGCGAAAGGCCAGCCGACGCAGGGCCAGAGCGTGTCGCACGGCGCCCCGTGGGTGCGCATCAAGAAGATCATGGTAGGAGCGGCGTTTCAATAGCCATGGACACTACTCGTCGCGATTTCATCAAGTCTCTCGGCGCTGGCGTCGTCGTTCTGTACGCGAGCGACATCATCGGCAATCTGCTCGCGCAGACGCCCCCGGGCAACCCGATGCAGTCGAAGTTCAAGGGGCTCGCCGATATCGTGCTCGGCGAGGCGAAAATGCAGGGTTGCTCGTACGCAGACGTGCGGTTCACGCGGACGATCAACATCCCCGGCGCGAACGCGATGTACAGCAACGGTCGCGGCGGGGGCGCAGGTGGTGGCGGCGGGTTTGCCGGTGAAGTGCCGCCAGACCTCGCGGCCGGCGGTGGTGGCGGTGGCCGGGGTGGTGGCGGACGCGGCGGCGGATTCGGGCGGGGCGGTGGCGGCGGTCGTGGCGGGCGCGGAGGCGGCGGCAACGAAGCCGACGGCACGCCGATCGCGGCGGGTTTCGGCGTGCGCGTGATTCACAGCGGCGTCTGGGGATTTGCGAGCAGTCCGATCGTCAGCGAGGACGAGATCCGGCGCATCACGCGCGTCGCGATCGAAGTCGCCAAGGCCAGCGCGATTGCCAAGAAGAGCGACGTCGTGCTCGCGCCCGTGCAGGGTTACCAGGTGTATTGGGCGTCACCGGTCGCGAAAGATCCTCGGCAGGTGTCGCAGACCGATCGTCAGGCGCTCGTCCAGGCCATCGTCGACGCGGCCGCGAGGAACAAGGATGTCGTCACGGCGACGGCCTCGGTGAACACCGTCTCCGAGTGGAAGTATTTCGCGTCATCCGAGGGCTCCTACATCGAGCAGGAGCTGATGACCACGACGCCGTCGTTCAACGTGTCGGCGCGCAAGGACGACATCACGCGCTCGCGCACGCATCAAGGGCCCCCGGGAACGGGCGGCTGGGAGATCGCCGAAAACGCGCGCATCATCGACGACGCCGAGCGGTTCGCCGACGAGGCGGCGGAGTTCTGCACGGCGACGCCGATCAGCGCGGGCGTCAAGGATCTCGTCCTCACGCCCGCGCATGCAATGCTGACGATTCACGAGGTCGTGGCGCACGCGACCGAGATCGATCGCATCATGGGCTACGAGGCGAACTATGCCGGCACGAGCTTCGTAAAGATCTCGGACGTCGGCAAGCTGAAGTACGGATCGAAGCTTTTCAACGTCACGGCCGACAAGACGCGCCTCAACGGCATGGCGACGATCGGCTACGACGACGACGGGGTGAAGACGACGGAGTTCCCGATCGTGCGTGAGGGGATTCTCGTGGGTCTCTCGACGAATCGCGAGACCGCGCGCTACATGCCCGGCGACAAATCGAGCCGCGGCTGCACGCAGGCCGGCAACTGGTCGCAGTATCCGTTCCTTCGGATGCCGAACGTGCATGTCGATCCGGGCCCGCCAGGATCGCCGACGCCCGAACAGATCATCGCCGACACGAAGGACGGCGTGATGATTGACGGCCGAGGCAGCTACTCGATCGATCAGCAGCGCTACAACGGCCAGTTCGGCGGTAACGCGTTCTGGGAGATCAAGAACGGCAAGAAGACGCGCATGGTGACCAACGTCACGTACAACGCGATCACCACCGACTTCTGGGGCAACCTGGACGCGATCTCCGGCAAGGAATCGTGGCGGATGTTTGGCACCGGCGGCGACGCCAAAGGCCAGCCCACGCAGACACAGAACATCTCGCACGGCTCGCCGTGGCTGCGGATCAAGAAGATCATGGTTGGGGGCGCGTTCGCGTAGCGGAGTGCCGCGTGCCGAGTGCCTGGTGCTGAGTGCCCATACTGAGTGCCTGGTGCCGAGTGCTTGTTGCCTGGTACCAACCGCCTGAGGCGTAGGATGGTTGCAAGTGGCGACCTTCCGACCTCGTCTGTGGCCGGCGTTGATCGTCCTGCTCACTCCGGCCTGGCCGTCCGGACAGACCTCGTCATCGAGCCCGCATGATCATCAGTCGCTCGCCGGCGCGTGGACGCTCGATGAGTCCGGGCCCGAAGAGAGAGACACCAACTGGAATCGACCGCCTCGCGGGCTGCCGCCGTCTTCTGCGTGCCAGCCGGTCATCACACCACGGAACGCCGATGGCACAGACGCACCTGCGGAGCCGTGCGCGCAGCCCGCCGTCGGATCCGGCATCGGGTTCGAGCTCACTCGAGAGTTTGTCGTCAAGGCGTTCGGCCGGGAGTTGATTACTCGATCAACCACGCTGGCGCTCACCGTGACGCCAACGTCGGTCACGATTCACGATGATCTTCGCGAAGCGACCGTCTTTGACTTCGTCCATACCAAGAACCTCGACGTCATCGTCAGCCCTGCCGGATGGTCACCGACGACCGGCCGTGGGTCAATGCCGCATGCGCGAGCGATCGACGTCAAGACGCGGTGGAACGATCAAACGCTCGTCCAGGAGTTCTCGACCCGATACCTGAACACGCCGTTCAAGATGACGCGTGCGTTCGTTCCAGGTGACGACGGCCGCCTGTTCCTGGTGATCAAGGTGCTCGAGCCGAAGCTCGACCCGGTCGTGAAAGACATCAATCGGACATATACACGCGCCGCCCGTTCGGGAGGGCCCTCATGGACCTGGTAGATCTCTTCTGGAATCTTCGACAACAGCAGCAAATCGGCGAGGTGAACGCGAAGGCCGCGCTGGCCCGATCCGATGTGCAGACGCAGGACGCGGCCGTCGCGGACCTGAACCGTCGATTCGAGCGCCTGGCGCTGGTGACGCAGGCGCTGGCCGAACTGCTCTCTGAGCGCGCGAAGGTCAGTCAGGCGGATCTCGCCGCCAAGATCGACGAGATCGATATGCGCGACGGCGTCCGCGACGGCCGCGTCGCCGCGACGCGATCGTGTCCGAAGTGTGGCCGCGCGATTGCCGGCCACCGCACGACGTGTCTCTATTGCGGCGCCACGCTCGACGCTGCGAAACCCTTCGACGGCTTGTAGAACCATGTTCGGCAGATCGGTGGCGGCGCTCATCGCCGGGCTGGTCGGCGTCGCGGTCCTGGTCCGTGCGCAGGAGCCGACGCCGCAGCAACAGCAGCCCGTGTTCCGGGGCCGGATCGAGACGGTCGCGGTGCCCGTCACCGTGTTCGATCCGGAAAACTCGCTCGTCACCAATCTCACCCGCGAAGATTTCACCGTCTACGACAACGGTAAAAAGCAGGAGATCACGACGTTCTCGAGCGGCCTGCAGCCGATCCGCGCCGTCGCGCTCGTCGACGTCAGCGCGAGCATGACGCCCGTGCTCGACGAGGCCCTGTCGGCGGCGGAGTTGTTCGTGGATCGGCTGCGGCCGGATGACCGCGCGCGCGTCGGCATGTTTAGCACGCAGACCTGGATGAGTCCGGAGTTCACGGCCAACCGCGATGCGCTGCTGTCGTGGCTCCATCGCGATCAGCCGTACAACAATCCGACGCGGCTCCTCGACGCGATCGACGATTCGATCACGGCGCTTCTTCCCGAGACCGGCCGTCGCGTCGTCATGGTGTTCACCGACGGGTGCGATACCGCCAGCCAGATGTCGTGGGAACCGCTGCTCGAGCGCGTGCGCGCCGAGGACGTCATGGTCTACGCTGTGATGTTCAAGCCGCACCTCGAGGTGCAGCCGCCGCCGCAGCACGAAATCACATTCGGGTACCACATGCCGATGACGATGGGCACCGTGCGGCCCTCGACCGCGGGGCTGCCATGCCTGCTGCACTACTACCTCGAGCTCAAGGATGGATCGCCGATCAGCGATTTCAAGAAGGTCGACGACCCGCGCTGGCTGCGCGGACCGGCGCTCGTCGATCAGCTCGCCACAGAGACCGGCGGTGGGCGAGTGGTGCTGACGCCGAAGGAAGAAATGAACCGGCTGTTCACGACGATTCTCAACGAGCTCCACTATCTCTACTTATTGGGCTTCACGCCGCAAACGCCCGACGGGAAGGTCCACGATCTCAATGTCAAATTGAAGGATCCGAAGCTCATGATTCGCGCGCGGCAGCACTACGTGGCGCCCACGGCGACAAGACAACAGGCCAGGCACTAGGCGTTCGATGCGAGGCCGAATGCCTGACTAGGTCATGACGTAGACGACGACGTTGACCGCGAACCTGGTGTTGTCTTCTCTAAAGAACCGTTTGTTGCGCCAGTCGTAGTCCCACTCGCAGCCGTAGTCCTTGTTCGAGTACAGCACGCCGAGCCGGCCCTTGCGCTCGACGCCGCGTAGGTACTCGTGCACGAGGTCGTCGCCCCAGCCGTTGAGCTCGTGCGACGTCTGCGGCGGGCCGCCGGGGAACTGAAAGAACGATCGATAGAGCGCGTGCGTCTTCGGCAGCTTCGCGAGCGTGTCGGGGCCGGGAAACGCGCGATGCATTTCCTCCTCGAACGATTTCGAATAGAGGCCGTTGACGTCGTGGTTGCAGTCATCCGAGAAGAGCAGCCCGCCGTTGTCGACGAACTTCACGAGATTCGCGCGCTGTTTGTCAGAAAAGCGCACGAGCTTGTGCCCCGTCATGAAGAGGAACGGATAGGCGAGAAGATCCTCGGAGTCGGCGGGAATCACGACCTCCTCCGGGTAGACGGGAATGTCCGTGTACTCGACGACCGAGTTGAGGACGTTGGCGGCGACCTTCGGGTTGTAGTCCCAGTCGCCCGAGTCGTAGCGCAGGCGCGCGAAGACGAACTCCGAGCCCTTCGGCGCCGCCGGACGCGGCGGCGACGGGGACTGTGCCGCCGCCGTCGTCTGGCCCGCTGCGCTCAGCGTGCGAGCGGCCGCCGCGCCGATCGTGAGACCGGCGAAACGCAGAAAGTCACGACGTCCACGGTCGCATGGCGGCATCGGTCCGTCGTCCCAGTCTAATCCACGGCACGACTCACTGGTTGACGTCGACCGTTACGCGCGCGGCAAACGCGGCGCCCACGTCGGATGTCACGTCACGCGCCTGCACGCGCAGCTTCACGAGCTTCGGCAGCTTCGCCAGCTTCGCGATGCCCGCGTTCGTCAGGTTGTGGCAATTGTCGAACGTCACCTCTGCGAGCGAGTCCAGCGTCGACAAGATCTCCGGCGTGCGATCGGTGATCGTCGTGTAGCTGTTGAAGTAGCGTGCGAGCTTCTTCAACCCCGTCAGATGCTCGGTTGCCGCGTCTGTGGTGTCGCGGCAGTACATCAAGATGAGCGACTCGAGATCGACGCACTGCCCGATGTGCCGGTAGCCAGCGTCGGGAATGCCCATCGGCATGAGCTCGCGGAGCGCGGGGAAGCGCGGCAGCGCGGCGATCGCGGCGTCACCGACATTGAGACAGCTCACCGAGAGGCCGCGGAGCGCCGGCATGTTTGCAAGCGCGGCGAATCCGCGATCGCGCAGATTGTGACATCGCCGACCCCAAATGTACTGAATCGACCGGGATCGACTGAGCGCAACGAAGCCGTCGTCTCCGGCCGACGTGTCTTGCGCGCCGAGGAACTGCAGGCGCGGCATCTCGGCGATGAACGGCATCCAGTCGTCCTTCGCATCGACGGCGAGCCAGCCGAGGCGGGGCAGTGTGGCTAGCGGGTCGAGCGCGGCCGCGGTGATCTGGAGCTCGCTCGCGTCGACGTTCAGTGCAAACAGGCCGTTCAGTCCGCGGAAATGCTGCATGCCGCGATCGGTGAACGGGCCGCGCAACGAGAGCTTGTTGGGGCTCGGGTCGTAGCTCACGAGCGCAAACTCGACCTCGCCACCTTGCCAGTTCTTGAAGACCGGTAGGTCGTGCAGCATCGCAAGGCCCTCGTCGGTGACGCCGTTCCCGCTTTCGAACTTGCGCAGATTCTGGTGGCCGGCGAGCGCGCGAATCGCCGCATCGCCGGTCGTCGTGCCCATCAGATTCACGGTCGACAACGTTGGGCATCGTGCGAGCACTGGCATCCCGGCGTCGGTGACGTTCGTCATCGCCAGCGACAGCGATTCGAGGCGCGGAAGCGCGGACAGAGCCGCAAGGCCGCGATCGGAGATGCTCGTGTTGGTGAGATCGAGGCGTCGTAAGTTGGAAGCGCGGGCGAGGTGCGCGAGACCCTCGTCGGTGATGCCGTGCGAACTGGACAGATTGAGCGAGGTCAGGGTCTCGATGCGCGCGACGTCGCGCAGCATGTCGTCAGTCATCGCCCCTTCGGCCTCGAGAGACGCCGAAGGCGTGGACGCGAGCAGCTGCAGGACGAGGTGCCAGTCCCGCACGCGCTTGCGCGGGGCGTCGCGGTCGCCAACCGCTGACACGGCGACCGGCATCGTCGTCAACGTCACGCCGGCGGGTGTCGTGGACACGAACGACGCGAGCGCGGCCCAGTCCGCGAAACCGTGCCCGCGCGCGATCATGTAGCGCGTGTCGTCGATCGTGAGCGGCACGTCATCGCCCGGCTTGGCGGGGCGCTTGCCAAGCTCGAGCTGCAGGTAGGTGCGCATCGTCTGCCACGGACGCCGATGCCACGTGTAGTGATAGAGACGCTCCATGGCCTCGGGCGTGCCGGTCTCGTACGCCTCGAGGAGCGTCCGCGCCATCGTTTCGTACTTGTCGAGCCTGTCAGCGCCGGCGGCGGCTGCCGGAAGCGACTCGAGTTGTTGCTTCAGGTCCGTCCATCCGGTCAGATCGAACTCGCGCGCCAGCGCGAGCTGGATTGTGCGGAGCGTTGGTGGATGCGTCGCGCCTGGAAGCGCGCGATCGAATCGCGCGTGCGCGTCAGGATTGTTCGCGCGAAGCGCCTTCAACCATCGCTTCGCTTCCCTCTTGAGATCATCGAGCGAGAGATCGGGCGTGAGACGACGAGGCATAACCTTCCTCCCAAACTGCCCGAGGTCCGCTGAACATCAGGCTGGAAGAAGGTTCGCGTCGTGCTGACGAACCCGACTGGGTGGGAATCCCTTGCCGCGGACAGGAGGCGCCCCAGCGCGCGCTGGGGCGATTGTCCGCCCCGGCGAGACGTCAGGTCAAGCGGTTCGGCTGGATCAGCGCTTCGCGGTCGGTGCGCTCGCGGTCATTGCCAACGCGCGTGCCGCCCAATTGGTGGCGGCAGCCGAGATGAACTGATTTCTGTCGTACGGGAATCCTGCGTCGAAGTAGGGCTGAATGGGAAGCGCGCGCGTGCGGACGAACCAGGAGCCGTCGGCGTACTGCGTCCGCAGAAGGAATTGCACCGCGCGCCCGACGAGGGGATCGCTCCCAGCCCCGCTCTCGATCAACGCCACGAGCGCCTGTCCCGTCGCGTACGCGTCGCTCTCGAGCGTCGGCAGTTGCGACCAGCCGCCGTCGGCGCGCTGCATCGCCGTGAGCTCGGCCGCGGCACGGGCGATGGTGGGTTGGGCCGCGTGCGACCACGTCAAGCCCATAAGCTGAAACGCTCGATCTTCGACAGACGTCGGCGTCGCACGGACGAGCCATGCCGCCGCCTGGCTCACGGCGCGATCCGCATCCGCGCGTCGAGAGGCGGGACGATACGTCTGCAGCGAGCGCATCGCCATCGCGGTCACTTCGATGTCGCTCGATTCAATCGGCGGGCGATGCGCGGTGGCGCGCCACGATCCGTCTGGCGTCTGCTCCCGCATCAGCAGGCGCGCCATCGCATCCGTGGCTGGCGTGGGCGCGAAGTCCTCGGCCGCCAGGCCCGCCAGGATGTAGCCCACCGTGTCGGCCCGACCAGGAATCGCCGTACCCTGGAGGGCGCGCTCGCGCCAAGTCTCGAGGTAGGCACCGATCGCGACTTTCTGCTGGCGCGCGATCGTCTCGTTCACGCTGAATCCGGCATGGCGCGCGGTGGAAATCGTCATCGCTGCCAGCGAGTTGTTGTGGCATGACACGCAGCCAGACTTGCTGAGAAACTGCTCGTCGCTCTTCTGCACGAGCGGCAGCGTGCGATCGAGCGCCGCGCGCACAGAGGCGGCCGGCGCAAACGTCGCGGCCGGACCTGGCGCAAGGGCGACATCTTTGGCGCCAGATTTTCGCAACAGGTCAACGAGCGGCGTCGATCCTTGCCGAAGCGCGAGCCCGAGCGCGGTATCGCCGTGATTGCTGACAGCGTTGACGTTCACGCCGCCGGCGATCAACGAACGCGCGGCCTCGATGGGCATCGTCTCCGATGCCGCCACGAGCATCAGCATCGTCTCGCCGTCTGGATCGACGGCGTCCGCTTGGGCCCCGTGTTTCAGAAACAGATCGGTGTGGCTTGCGGCGAAGCCCGGCGGGGCTAGCCGGAACATCGCCTCAGTCACGTCGTCGGCCGGCGCGTCCTTCAACAAGGTCTCGATGCAGGTTGCGCACCCGGCTCGCACGGAGAGAAACAGAAGCAGGGGCCTCGAGACGCTCACGTCGGCGCCGTGGCTCACGAGCTGGTGAAAGATGTCGGGGTCGCCCGAGAGGGTCGCTTCGATGAGCGGCGAGGTGCCCGGCACCTTGAGCGAGGCGTTCGCACCCTTCTCGAGCAGCAGCGCAACGACGTCTTGTGCGCCGTGAAAACCCGACGCGACGATGAGCGCGCTGCGTCCATCGTCGGACTGCGCGTTGACATTGGCGCCGCGCGCGATCAGCAGCCGCGTCTTCTCGAGGTCGGGCACCGCCCACATCAACGCGGTTGCGCCGGCATCATTGCGAGCATTGGGATTCGCGCCGTTGTCGAGCAGGAGCGCGACGGTCGCGAGGTCACCGTCGAGTGCGGCCGCCATGAGCGGCGTCGTGCCACCCGGACCGCGGCGTCCACCGAGTCCGGTCGTGCCGCGGGCGAGGCTCGTCACTCCGGCGCGGTCCCCGCGAGCGATCGCGTCGACGAGCTTCGTCGCGTCGGGATCGGCCGGTGGCGGCGGCGTCTCGCCAGATGCCGCATCCGGCCACGCGGCGCCCTGATCGATCCACGCTTGGATCGTCGCGATGTCCTCCGGCTTCAGCGCGCCGGTCGGCGGCATCTGGCGGCCGAAGTCGGATCCGATCAGTCGCTGATAGAGTCGGCTTCCGGCGCTGTTGCCCGGACCAATCACGACCAGCGTGCCGCCGCGCATCGCGTCCTTTCGGCGATCGAGCCGAAAGTTGTTCTTCTGCATCGTCGGGCCGTGGCACTCGTAGCAGTTTTGCCGGAAGATCGGCTGCACGTCGCGAACGAAATCCACTTTTGAAGAGGCCGTTTGCGTCTGCACGCGCTGGCCGTATGAGATTGAAGACGCAAGTACCAGGATCGCGAGGGGGAGAAAGCGATGCACGGCCGAGATCGTACGGAGCCTTGTCTTCAATTGCAAGGCTCGCGCCCGATCAGGCTCGGTCCGATCAGTGGCCGGTTCCCGAATAGGTCCTCGACGGTCCGCGCCACACTCGATAGATGCGAATCAAATACGCGCCCACGATCAGCATCCCGACGAGATAGATTCCGAGCGCGACTCGCAGGCTGCCCGCGGGCGACGACGCGTTGTAGATGTCGAGGCCGGTGTGCGCGCTGCCGGGCAGCGCCGGCAGAAGCGTCGGATAGAGCCCGGCCGCGGCGGATCCCAGCAGCATCGCAATGATCCCGGCGCTCGACGTGAACGCGCGGAGATCGTCACGTCCGGCAAATCGCAGCAGTCCGGCGATCGACGCCAGGCCCGCGAGCGGAACGACGAGCAGCCACGGCATGCTGACGAAGTTGCGAGTGAAATCTGGACGAGCAACGAAGCTCGCGATGACGAACGCCATGATGACGACGGTCGTCGCCCAGCCAAGTTGGCGCTGCAGACGTCGGGCGCGTGATTGAAGGTCGCCTTGCGTCTTGAGGGCGATCCAACTGGCGCCGTGCATGGCCAGCGTGACGACGCCGAGCACGCCGCCGAGCACCGCGAAGGGATTCAGCATCAACGCGAACGATCCCTGAAAATGACCGTCAGCATCGAGCGGCACGCCCCGAAGCACATTGCCGATCGCCACGCCGAAGAGCAGAGACAAGAAAAGAGACGACAGCGAAAACGTGACGTCCCACGCCTGCACCCAAAGCGCGTTGTCGAGCTGATGACGGAACTCGAGCGCAAGCCCGCGCAGAATCAAGAGCCACAGCACGAGCATCAGCGCGAGATAAAAGCCGCTGAAGGCCGCCGCGTACAGCGTCGGAAACGCGACGACCATCGCACCGCCCGCCGCGAGCAGCCACACTTCATTGCCGTTCCAGATCGGGCCGATGGTGTCAATGATCTGGGTGCGCTCGTCGCGCGTGCGCCCAAGGACGAGATGCAGAGTACCCACGCCGAGATCGAACCCGTCGAGAACGCCGTAACCGGCGAGCATCAAGCCGAGCACCAGGAACCAGAGCGTTTGGATCATGCGTTCGCCTTCGCCAGCGGCTTCGGCGCGACCAGGTGCGCGTCGGGACCTTGACTCACGATCCGCATGAAGATCAAGACGTAGAGCGCGCCGACGAGCAGGTAGAGTCCCATGAATCCCATCAGCGTGAAGATCGTCATGCCGCCGCTGACGTTGGTCGACGTCGCGTCGGCGGTGCGGACGAGGCCGTAGACAATCCACGGCTGCCGGCCGACCTCAGAGACCGTCCAGCCTGCCTCGTTCGCGATGTACGGGAACGGCATTGCGAGCATCAGCGCCCACAAGAGCGCGGCCGACGAATACAGCTTGCCGCGCCAGAGCGCGAGCGCCGAGAGCGCCAGCAGCGCGATGAAGATCGTCCCGAGCCCGACCATGATGTGGTACGCGTAATAGACGACCTCGACCGGCGGCTGCTCGGCGATCGGAATGTCGTTGAGTCCCGTGACCGCCGCCGACGTCGTTCCGTAGATCAGAAAGCTCAGGACGCCAGGAATCTCGATGGGATCGAGCAGGATGCCCTTCTCGGTGTCCGGCATGCCGATGATCGCGAGCGGCGCGTTCGGCTGCGTGTGAAAGAGCCCTTCCATCGCCGCGGTCTTCGCCGGTTGCGTGCGCGCGATCTGCTCGCCATTGAACGATCCGCTCGGAAAGAGCGAGAACAGCGCGAAGATCAGACCTGAGAGGACCCCGACCCGCACGCACAGCCGTCCGAACGCCTCGTGGCGTTTCGAGAGCAGATAGAACGCGCCGATGCCGGCCATCACCATCGATCCGGTCACGAGCGCGCCGGAGATCACGTGCGGATATTGCCAGCGCAAGTACGGGTTGGTGAGCAGCGCCCAGAGACTCGTCAGCTCCGCGCGGCCGTTGACGATCTGATAGCCGACGGGATGCTGCATCCACGCGTCGGTCGCGACGATGAAGAAGCCCGAGAGCACGGCGCCGAATCCCACCATGACCGACGAGAGCCAGTGGAAGAGCGGCCGCACGCGCTCTTCACCGAAGAGGAACACGCCGAGGAACGACGATTCGGCGAAAAATGCGAACACGCCTTCCATGAAAAGTGTCTGGCCGACGACCGGTCCGGCGAACTGCGAGAAGCGCGCCCAGTTCGTGCCGAACTGAAACTCCATCGGGATGCCGGTGACGACCCCGGCGGCAAACGTAATCGCGAAGATGCGCGCCCAGAACTTCGCCGCCTCGCCGTACTCGTCGCGTCCCCAGAAGTGCTGGATCGTCTTGAGCACGGCAATCAACACGCCCAATCCCATCGTGAGAATGGGAAAGAGGTAATGAAACATGATCGTGAACGCGAACTGCATCCGCGCGGCGATCAAGGCGTTCTGCATGACGTGTCAGGTCCGAATGGACGGGGTGAGCTGGAACTTCTCGATACGGTAGTGGATCTGATCCCGATTGAGGCCGAGAAGCTTCGCGGCGCGCGTCTGGTTCCAGCCCGTGCGCTCGAGCGCCTGGAGCACGAGGCTCTTCTCCATCTCTTCGAGATCGACGCCCTGGGGCGGCAGCTCGAGGGCGCGCGGCGAGCCGGCTCCCGCGGTCACGATGGGAAAATCCGCGGGTTCGAGCGTGTGGCCCGGCGCCAGCAGCATCGCGCGCTCGACCGCGTTCTTCAGCTCGCGCACGTTGCCCGGCCAGCCATAGCCGTCGAGCAGACGCAGCGTCGATGGTGAGGCGCCGCGCACGTTCTTCTTGAACTCGCGGTTGAAGACGTCGATGTAGAAACTGACGAGCGCCGGCACATCCTCAGCGTGGGTGCGCAGCGGCGGCAGCTTGAGCTGGAGCACGTTGAGTCGATAGAACAGATCCTCGCGAAAGCGCCCGCGCCGGACGTCGTCCTCGAGATCACGATTCGTCGCGGCGACCACGCGGACGTCCACGTGAAGATCGGCGGTACCGCCGACTCGGCGAAACGCCTTTTCCTCGAGAAAGCGCAGCAGCTTCACCTGAAGCGGCGGCGTCATCTCGCCGATCTCGTCGAGAAACACCGTGCCGCCGTCGGCCTGCTCGAAGAGTCCTTTCTTCTGCTGCCGCGCGTCGGTGAACGCACCGCGCTCGTGACCGAACAACTCGCTTTCGAGAAGCGTCTCGGGCAGGGCCGAGCACGTGATGTTCACGAAGGGCCGCGCGGCGCGCGCGCTCGAATAGTGCAGGATCTTCGCCGTGAGGTCCTTGCCCGTCCCGCTCTCCCCGGTGAGCAGCACCGTCGAGGCCGGGCTGGCGGCGACGCGCTTGAGGAGCGCCTTGAACTCGCGCAGCGGCGCCGAGTCGCCGACCATGCGATCGAGGCTGTACGGCTCGGCTTGATTTGCACGCAGCTGACGCACCTCGCGCCGGAGCCGCGTCGTTTCGAGCGCCTGCTCGACCATCGCGGCAAGCGCCTCGAGGTCGAATGGCTTGTTCATGAAGTGGTACGCGCCGAGCTTCATCGCGTCGACCGCCGTCTCGACGCTCGCATAGGCCGTCAGTAGAATCACGAGCACGTCGGGATCGATCTGGCGGATCTGCTTGAGCACCGCGAGCCCATCAAGGTCGGGGAGGCGATAATCGAGAATGGTCAGATCGACGCCTGCCACCTGGTCGAGCGCGGCCTTGCCATTCTCCGCCTCGAGCACGGTGTATCCGGCCGCGGCCAGGCGTTTCGCAATCGACCGCCGGATCAGGTGTTCGTCGTCAACGACGAGAACGGTCTCGTGGGCCATGGCAAAGTGCGGAAAAGTTCGGCTGGGTGCGGAAAATTCCTCGGCGCGCCTGGCGCAACCGGCCATTTTCTTGCGTCCGCCGCCTCCGGCCCATAGAGTAACCAAGAATCGCGCCAGACCAGGATGAAGGATTCCTCCACCAGCCAGCCGTCTACCGACGAGCTCGCCCAGATTCGTTACGCGCTCGATCAATCGGCGATCGTCGCCATTACCGACATATCGGGCCGCATCACGTACGCCAACGACAAGTTCTGCGAGGTGTCGCAGTACTCACGCGAGGAGCTCCTCGGCCAGGACCACCGTCTCATCAGCTCGGGGTATCACAGCAAGGCGTTTATCAAGGAGCTCTGGCAGACAATCGCGCAGGGCCGGATCTGGCGTGGTGAGCTTCGCAACCGGGCCAAGGACGGAACCATCTATTGGGTCGACACGACGATCGTTCCGTTCCTGGATGAACGCGGCAAGCCGCGCCAGTACATGGCGATTCGCTACGAGATCACGGATCGCAAGCAGCAGGAGCAGCGGCTGCGCGACCAGGCGGCGCTCACGACGCTCGGCGAAATGGCGGCCGTCGTCGCGCACGAAGTGCGCAATCCGCTGGCAGGCATCCGGAGCGGATTGCAGCTGCTCGCGACGACGTTTCCGGACGCCGGCGAAGGCCGCGAGCTCATCGGCGAAATCGTCGCGCGCGTCGATTCACTCAACGCCGTGCTCAGCGACCTGCTGACGTTTGCGCGCGTCCGGGAGCTCAGACGCGCAGAAATCAACGTCGCGGCGTTTCTGGCGGACCTCACCGGATCCATCACGCTCGATCCCGCCATGCGCGATGTCGAGATCGTGACACGAGTCGAGCCGGGGTTGAACGTCGAAGGCGACATCGATCAACTGCGGCTCGTGGCCACCAATCTCGTGATCAACGCGGCGCAGGCGATGAATTACACGGGGCGCGTCGAAATCTCCGTCTCAACGAGCGACGCCGATGGGTGGACGCTGACGGTCGCCGATGCCGGGCCGGGCATTCCAGCCGAGCTCGGCGAGCGCGTGTTCGAACCGTTCTTCACGACGAAGCATCGCGGCACGGGACTTGGCTTGCCGACCGCGCGGCGCATCGTCGAAGCGCACGGCGGAAGTCTCACGCTTGGCCCACGACCCGGCGGCGGCACTCTGGCCCGCGTGGCGCTGCCCCAGCGCGCGCTGGCCTAAGACCGCGGCTACATCCGGGCCGCCGACTCCCCGACGCGCGTGTCCTCGATAACGAACTCGTGCTGGGGATGCCGGACGGTGAGCACCGGACAGGGCGCCTGGCGCAGCACGCGCTCGGCCACGCTGCCGAGCAGAAAGTGCGAGAGCCCGCGTCGTCCGTGCGTGCCGAGAACGATCAAATCGATGTCTTCCTGCCTGGCATAGTCGACGATGGCCTGCGGCGGCGTTCCGCCAGTCGTGACGACGGTCTGCGCCTTGAGGGCGTCTTTGTCGGTCGGCGCGAGCAGACGATTCATGCGACCGCGCGCGTCCGCCTCCAGCTCCTCGATGAACTCAGGCGTCGCCGGAGAGAACACCCCGATGCCGGCCACGTCGACGGCGCCGACCAACTCAATGGCATGCAGTACGTGGAGGCGCGCGCCGAATTGACCGGCGAGCGCCCGCGCGTATGTCAGCGCGGCGTCAGAGCACTCACTGAAATCCGTAGCCACCAGGACGTTCTTAATCGCGATCATGACGCCCTCCTACCGGCCTGGTCGGTGCAAGCGGCGTACCTGCGGGCTGCGCTCGAATAGGCAGCCAACTTGCAATACAGTTTGTGCGCGGGCTGGAGGGCAGTGCGGTCACTCACCCGAAAATTCCGCGCTGCCTGCGCAGAAACCCGCGCCCTGGATGGTGGGGGGTGAGGAGCGGACATGTCACGGCTGGAGATTCGGAGCTACGACTACATCAACGCGCCGTACCGTCAGGTGCGCCACGCGCTGCTTGGCGACCCGGCCGCGATCTTTGCGGCGGCGACCCGCGCGGCCGCCGATCGTGCGCGGTCGGTGGCGGCGGAGCTTCGCGTCTCGATTGGCGGCATCGACGTCGCGACGGAGATCGCCGTCACGATCGGCACCATCGTCGACGAGACCGACGGCGTGTTCGGTGATCCGGTCACGAAAATTCCCGTCTCGTGGGAAGCGGCGAAGCATCCGCGTCTCTTTCCGCTCATGGACGCCGAGCTGTCGCTCTATCCGCTGACCTCAACGGAAACGCAGCTCGACTTTCTTGGACAGTACGAGCCGCCGCTCGGCTTGATCGGCGGTGCGATGAATGCGCTCGTCGGCCATCGGCTCGCCGAGGCGTCCGTGCATCGGTTCGTCGGCGACGTGGCCGCGCATCTTCGCCGCCTGCTCGCTTCGCGCTGAACTTTCCACAGTCGCCGAGGGTTTTTCCACGTCTTTGCGCAGGCGCGGCGCGAGGGTGCGGCCGTTTCTCTCGCGCTGGCGGCTGGCTCCTTCGGTACCGCATTTGCGTTCTGGTCGGGCGTACCGGGATCACCCGGCCGGCCGGAGGAATTCGCACATGGCCACGATGAAAGCCGTCGTCTTCAAAGGGAAAGATCGCCTGCGCGTCGAACAGGTGCCAAAGCCAGCGCCCGGCGCCGGTCAGGCGGTCATCCGGATCACGGCGACGACGATCTGTGGCACCGACGTGCACATCGTGCGCGGCGAGTATCCCGTCCGGCCGGGGCTGATCCTCGGTCACGAGCCCGTCGGCGTGATTGACGCCCTCGGCGCGGGACTCGAGCACGAGTACCGCATTGGGCAGCGTGTCATCGTGGGCGCGATCACGCCGTGCGGGCAATGTTTCTACTGCCTCAATGGGTCGTCGTCGCAATGTGGCGGGGCACTCGGCGGCTGGCGCTTCGGCAACACGATCAATGGCGCGTGGGCGGAGTACCTCCTCGTGCCCGACGCGCGCGCGAACCTCGCGCCAATTCCCGAGACGCTCACCGACGAAGAAGTACTGCTTTGTCCCGACATCTTCTCGACGGGACTGAGCGGCGCCGAGAGCGGGCAGATTCGCGTGGGCGACTCGGTCGCCGTGTTCGCGGAAGGACCGATTGGCTTGTGCGCGACACTCGGCGCGAAGCTGAAGGGCGCGTCGCTCATCATCGGCGTCGATCCATCGAGCACCCGGCTGGAAACCGCGCGGCAGTTCGGCGCGAACGTTGTGTTGAATCCCAATGAGTCGGACGTCGTGGCCGTGATCAAGCAGCTCACCGGCGGCCGCGGCGCCGACGTCGCGATCGAAGCGCTCGGGCGGCAGGAGACATTCGAGAACGCGCTGCGATCGATTCGTCCTGGCGGCATGCTGTCGAGCCTGGGCGTGTACTCCGGCAAGGTCGTCGCGCCCTACGAGGCCATCTATGCGGGCCTGGCGGATCAGAAGATCGTGAGCACGCTGTGTCCCGGTGGCAAAGAGCGGATGCGCCGGCTCATGGCGATGATCGAGCAGCGGCGCGTCGACTTGATGCCGCTCGTCACACACCGCTTCGCGCTCGATGATATCGAGGAGGCCTTCGATCTCTTCAGTCACCAGCGGGACGGCGTCCTCAAGGTCGCGCTCTATCCTCAGAAGGAGTCGCTGCGCGACAAGGATCTGGTAACGGCGGGCCGCGCCGATCGAGAGTGTTGAGGCGTGATGAGTGCGCGCGCGTGAACGCGCGACGGCAGGATCGTTGCATGTCTTGGATCAGGGCCGGCGTCGGAGGTCAGCCATGATCCGCAAGCTCGCAGAGGGAAAATATCGCCTGTACTCACGCAAGCCCGATCGATCAGGCAAGCGCCGCAACCTCGGGACTTTCTCGACGCGTGCGGCCGCGGAGAAGCACGAGCGCGCCGTTCAGTACTTCAAGCGTCACGGCTGAGGCGCGGCAGTTCGGGAGGAGCTAAGAAGTTCCGCTTCACCCGGACTTCTCAATCAGGTCGGACTTCTCGTGCCTCCATTTGTGTCTCGATCTCGAGACTGTCTTTGTCCCTGAACACCGTCGCCATTGCGAGCGTCTTGCCGGCGCGGACGTAGCTGACCGCGGCGTCCTGTTTCTTCAAGTCGCCCTCGACTTTGATCGTGTCCCACTTCTCCGCGTGGCCGACGTAGTTGATCGTCACGTCGTAGTGCTGACTCCAGAAAAACGGCACGGCGTCGAAGCGTTCGCGGCGGCCGAGAAGGTTCCTGGCGGCCGCCTGGCCCATGCGCTCGGCGACGACCCAATGCTCGACGCGGATGCGCTCGCCGGTGTGCGGGTCGGGCCAGCGCGCGACGTCGCCAGCGGCGAAAATGCCTGGCGCGCTCGTCTCCAGAAACTCGTTGACCGCGATTCCGCGATCGATCGTCAGCCCCGCGCGCTCGGCGATGGCCGTGAGCGGACGGACGCCGACGCCGACGACGAGAAAATCCGCGTCGATGGTCGATCCGTCCTTGAGCGTGACTGTGCCGCCCGCGACGCTCGCCACCGTCTGGCCGAGATGAAACTTGACGCCATGTTCCTCGTGCAGGCCGCACACGAACCGCCCGACCTCTGGGCCCATGATGCGCTCGAGCGGCTGGTTCTCGGGCCCGACAACGTGCACGTCGAGCTTGCGCGCGATCAGTGACGCGGCGACTTCGAGGCCGATGAAGCTCGCGCCGATGACCACCACCGACTTCGCCGCCTCCGCTTTCGCGACAAGAGCCTTGCTGTCGGAAAACGTGCGCAGATAGTTCACCTGCGACGTGGCTGCGCCAGGAATGTCGAGGTGCACCGGTTCGGCGCCGGTGGCGATCAACAGTCGATCGAACGCGTATGACTTGCCGCCATCGACGTGGACTCGCTTCTGCGCGACGTCGAGCGACGAGACGCGTGCGTTCAGCACGAGATCGATTCTGCGATCGGTGTAGAACTCAGGCCCGCGCAAGGGAATCCAGTCGTCCTTCGCCGTGCCCGCGAGAAAATCCTTGGAGAGATTCGGCCGATCGCTTGGCGGCGAATCATCCGCGCTGAGCATCGTGAGGGGCCCGTCATAACCCTCGCGGCGAAGCATGTCCGCCGCGGCCAGGCCCGCGCCACCGCCCCCCACGATCACGATCGACGATGGCGCGCGTCCCGTGCTCGCGGCTTTACGGTTGCTAAATTCCGGCAGCTTCTCGCGCGCGAACACCTCGTCGCCCTGACGCTCGACGCGCCAGCAGGCGATCGGATCGAGCGCCGGCGCGCGCACCGGCTCCCCCGTCTCGAGGCTGAAACACGCGTGATGCCACGGGCAGCGCACCGTCGTGCCGACGATGAGTCCGTCACCGAGCGGTCCGTGATAGTGCGTGCAGTGCGCGCCGATCGCGTAGACGGTCTCGCCCCGCCGGACGAGGATCGCTTCGTCCTCGCCAATCTTGCCGGCGAGCGAGCCACCATCAGGGATGCGGTCGAGTGAAATACCCTTGGTGAAGTCGGGTGCCGACTTGCCGTCAGTGTCCGCCATGGGACTCCTTGGACCGCGTGGGGGGCGCTTTTTCATCATATTGGCCCCGGTCCCGGGCCCAGTAGGGGAATCGTCGGCTTTCGTGACAGGATCGGGTCGGCAGACCGTCAGGCCGGCGTAAATCCCAGGGCCCCGGCCGCCGTATTTTGAAGGGTACCCCTGTGCCGTGGGTGTGCCCGCGGCCCCTCTCGTGGAGCTCATGTGCTGAATGGTGTTCGTTTGGTCGGCCTGATTGCGGCCGGTGCGCTTTTCGCCTCCGTTTCGGGCTGCAGCGGCGGGTCGGCTGCGACCCAGACCGCGAACGCCGGCGGTGGGCGCGGTGGCCGCGGCGGCGCGAACGCCGGAGGCATCGTCCCGGTCGTCCTCGGCAAGGTCGTCCAGAAGGACGTCCCGGTCGATATCACCTCGATCGGCAACGTCGAAGCGTTCTCGACGATCGGGGTGCGGGCGCAGATTACCGGCACACTCACCGAGGTCAAGTTTCAGGAAGGCGATTTCGTCAAGAAGGGCGACGTGCTCTTCCGCATCGATCCGCGGTCCTTCCAGGCGGCGGTCGACCAGGCGAACGCCAACCTCACGCGCGACGAAGCGCTGCAGGCGCAGTCCGAGGCGCAGCTGGCGCGAGACATCGCGAGCGCCGAGTACGTGAAAGCGCAGGCCGATCGCACCATGGAGCTGGTCAGCCGCGGCATCCTCTCGAAGGACCAGGGCGATCAGGCCACGTCGGCTGCCGACGCCGCGAAAGCTGCCGTGAACGCGGATCGGGCGGCCGTGTCGAGCGCCAAGGCGCAGCTCGTTGCGCAGCAAGCCGCCATCGACAGCGCGAAACTTCAGCTCGAGTACTCGACCATCGTGTCGCCGATCGATGGGCGCACCGGCGATCTCGCGCTCAAGGCCGGCAACCTCGTCAGCGCGAACTCGACCGAGCTGGTCACGATCACGCAGCTTGATCCGATCTACGTGACGTTCTCGCTTCCTGCGGTGAACCTGCCCGAGATCAAGAAGCACATGACGGGCAGCAAGCTGGCGGTCACGGCGACGCCGCAGACGAGCGCCGGCCATTCGACCGACGGCGCGCTTTCGTTCGTCGACAACGCGGTCGATCCCGCGACCGACACGATCAAGCTCAAGGCCACGTTTGCCAACGCGGACCACACGCTGTGGCCGGGCCAGTTCGCGCGCGTGAGTCTGCGCCTGACGACGCTGCAGAACGCGACCGTCGTACCCTCACAAGCCGTGCAGACGGGTCAGGACGGGCAGTTCGTGTTCGTCGTGCGCGAGGATCAGACCGTCGAGCAGCGCCCCGTGACGATCGGCCAGACCGCGGCCGACGACGTCGTCATTACGAACGGCCTGACGCCGGGCGAGACGGTGGTCACCGAAGGGCAGCTGCGGCTCGAGCCGGGCACGCGCGTCACGCGCGCCGACCCGAACACGGGCGAAGCCGCGCCGGGCAATGGCGGCCGCGGACGCGGCGGACGCGCCGGCGGCGGCGGCGCGAACCGCGGCGCAGGCACTGGCGCGAGAAGCGGCGACAACCCGCCGCAAGCGCCGGGATCGAACGGGCGCGGGCGGTAGTCACCCCGCTCCGGAGTTCGGCACGTGAACCTCTCCGAGATCTTCATCAAGCGGCCGATCGCGACGAGCCTCCTCATGGCGGCGATCGCGCTCTTTGGCGTCGTGTCCTACATGGCCCTGCCGGTGAGCGACCTGCCGCAGGTCGAGTATCCCACCCTGAACGTCTCGGCGAACCTGCCGGGCGGTGATCCGAACACGATGGCGTCGGGCGTCGCGAGTCCGCTCGAGCGTCAGTTCACGACGATCGCCGGCGTCGATTCCATGGTGTCGAACAGCGGCACCGGCAACACGAACATCACGCTGCAGTTCGACCTCGGGCGCAACATCGACAGCGCAGCCGTCGACGTGCAGACGGCGATCGCGGCCGTCATGCCGATGCTCCCGACGACGATGACGTCGCCGCCGTCGTTCCGGAAGAACAACCCGAACGACTCGCCGATCCTGATGCTCAACCTGACGTCGAAGACGCTGCCGCTGCCGGTCCTCGACGATTGGGCGGAGAACGTCGTCGCGCCCCGCATCTCGATGGTGAGCGGCGTGTCGCAGGTACAGGTCCAGGGATCGGCGAAGTACGCCGTGCGCGTCCAGATCGATCCCGACAAGCTGCACGCGCAGAACATCGGGCTCAACGAGATCAGCTCGGCGATCACGAACTGGAATGTGAACCTGCCGACGGGCACGCTGTACGGGCCCGACGCGACCTACAACATTCGTGCGGCCGGACAGCTCGACGACGCCTCGGCGTACCGGCCGATCATCATCTCCCACAACCGCGGCGTGCCGGTGCGCCTCGATCAGGTCGCGAACGTCATCGACAGCACGGAGAGCGTGTTCAGCTCTGCGTGGTTCTACCACAAGGAAGGCGGCACGCCGACCTCCGAGCGCGCGATCACGCTGATGATCATGCGCCAACCGGGCACGAACACAATCGACGTCACCGATCGCGTGCGCGCGCTCTTCCCACAGTTCGAAGAGCAGCTGCCGCCGTCGGCGAACCTGTCGGTTCGCATGGATCGATCGAAGACGATCCGTCGGGCGTTCGACGATATTCAGGTGACGCTGCTCGTCACGCTCGTCCTCGTCATCGCCGTGATCTATGCGTTCCTCCACAATGGATCGGCGACGCTGATTCCCGCGCTCGCGCTGCCGTTCTCGATCCTCGGCACGTTCACGGTGATGGAGCTGCTCGGCTTCAGCCTGAACAACCTGTCGATGATGGCGATCATCCTCTCGGTCGGCTTCGTCGTCGACGACGCGATCGTGATGCTCGAGAACATCGTCCGGCACATGGAGCACGGCGAGGGGCCGGTCGAAGCCGCGCTCAACGGGTCGAAGGAGATCGGCTTCACGATCATCACGATGACGACGTCGCTCGCGGCCGTCTTCATTCCCGTGCTGTTCATGACCGGCGTGCTCGGACG
>CAYQRM010000163.1:0-9316 GCA_964419785.1 uncultured Solibacteraceae bacterium
GAGTGTAGTCCGAGCGACTCGGTCGATCCAGCAGACCACGATGTCAATCTCATGAGCCTCGGCGAATTGCAGATTCTGCGATCCCAGCCTGCCTTCGCACTGTTCTGCACGAGTTGGAGCGGCACCGATCGTGCTCCGACAGCGCGTCATGAACTACAACTGGAAGCGTGAACATGCGCAGCGCGTGCACCGCCGGCCGAAGAATCCGCTGACCGATCCGCTGGCACACGTGAAGCAGCCGCTGAACCGCCAGCGGCGCGGACGGGCGAAGACCGAATTCAGCCCTGAGGACGTCCGCATGATCAGAGCGAGTTTCAGAGCCACGCAGCAGGAGTTCGCCGATCTCGTCGGGATCAAGCGGGAGACGTTGCGCAACTGGGAGGAGGGCCGGCGACGGCCGCACGGGCCGGCCCGGGCATTGCTGCGTGCGATCGACGCGGATCCGGTTCAGCTCGCGAGGGTGCTGAACTGGCACGCCCGGGAGTTCGTACCCGAGCCCGACGACTGGTTCGCGGAATAGCTCGCCGAGCCGCGCGCCCAACCGCTGCCGGATCGTGCCACTCGCCGCCGGACGGCGCGCCAACCCGCCCGGCGGGCCCTCTTGGACCCACCTCGTGCAGCTAGTCTGGTTCAGTGGACCACTCGGGTCTGGTTCATTGAACCAGCCGGGTCTGGTTCAGTGGACCAGCAGGGGCGACAAGAGACCGGGAGAATCCGCGCCGCGGTCGGCGGCGTCGGCTGGGAACCGGCCAGCGGGTCACCGCAGCGCCGAAAATCGCTGCCGATGTTCGGTGACGACGCTGTACGGCAGCACGCGGAAGAGTTCGTCGAGCGTCGTGCGCCCGGCGCGAAGCCGCTCCTGCGTGTCCTGCGCCATCGAGATCGTCGTGCGCGTGGCACTGGCAGCAATCTCGTCGATCGGCGCCTGTCGCGTGATGAGCCGCAGATCCTGATCGTCGGGCACCCACAGATCGACGATGAGCGTCCGCCCGTTGTATCCGGAGAACGCGCACGCCGAACATCCGGCACCGCGATAGAACGTGAGGCCGTCGGGAACGCGTGTGAAAAACTCGGAGATCAAGCTTTGATCCGGCGTGTCGGGCGTCGAGCATGCTGGACAAATACGACGCACGAGGCGCTGCGACATCACGCCGATGAGCGACGATCCGATCAGCGACGATTCGACCTCCAGATCGAGCAACCGCGTCAGCGCAGCCAGCGCGCTGTTGGTGTGCAGCGTGCTGAGCAGGAGGTGGCCGGTCTGAGCCGCGCGAAACGCCATTTCCGCAGTGGCTTCGTCGCGAATCTCGCCGACCATGATCACTTCGGGGTCGTGTCGCAGGAACGCGCGAAGGTAAGTCGCAAACGTGTTGCCGATCTGATCGTTGACTTGGGATTGGCTGAGCTCGTCGTAAACATACTCGACCGGGTCTTCGGCCGTGAGAATGCGGATTTCCGGCCGATGCAGCCGCATCAGACAGGAATAGAGTGTCGTGCTCTTGCCGGCTCCGGTCGGGCCCGTGACGAGGAAGATTCCCGTCCGGCGCTTCAAGATCTCGTTCAACCGTCCGAGCACGGACGGCGAGAGATCGAGATCCTCGATCGACCGCGCCGCGCGCGACCGGTTGAGAATGCGGATGACAATGCTTTCGCCGAAGTACGTGGGCAGCACGGCAACGCGTAAGTCGACGGGCACCTTCGTGCTCTGCCGATCGACGGCGACCTGAAAGCTGCCGTCCTGCGGCCGGCGGCGCTCGGCGATGTCGAGCTTGGCGAGAATCTTCACGCGCGACGCGACCTCGCGCGCGCTCTGATCGAAGGCGTTCTGCAGCTCGCCGAGCTGCGGGCGTCGCAGCACACCGTCGATGCGGAACCGGATGTAGAGTCCCGACGGCAGCGTTTCCAGATGAATGTCGCTGCAGCCCATCTCGATGGCGCGCGCGAGCAGAAGCCGAAACAACTCGTCGGCGCGGCGCGTCACCGTCTCGTCGGCGGCGACGGCTTCGTCGCGGGCTTCGCTCGTGTCGATCACCGCGACCTGCGGCTCCGTCTCTTCGTACAACCGGCGAAACGCCCGTTGAATCGATCGATTCGAGGCCGTGCACACCGTGATCGTGAAGGTCGTCAGCCGGCCGAGATCGTCGATCACGCTCTGGGCCGTCGGATCGTCCATGACGACCGTGAGCAGCGACCCGCGCTGCGCGACCGGCACGAGCATGTGGCGCTTCGCGTAGCCGCGATTGATGACGCGCGCCAGCTCGCGGTCGATCAGCATGTTGTCGAGATCGACGTACGGAATGTTGAGCTGGCGGCCGAGCGCCTCGCGCATCACCTCGTCGGTGACGTAGTGCAGTTTGGTCAGGATCTGGCCGAGCGGACGCTTCTGCGCGATCTGTTGCTCGAGAGCGTGTTCGAGCTGCGATTTGTTGAGGCGGCCGTCGGCCAGCAATATCTCGCCAAGGCGAGACCGGCTCGGCGGCCCGGAGACTGGAGAATCCACGGAATTGGACACGTCCCCGGGATTATCGGCCGCGCGACGATCAAGGATAAGGCATGACTCCCCAGCACAAGAATGCTCGGCTCGAGACGTTTTGCGACGGGGTGTTCGCCATCGCCTTGACGCTGCTGATTCTCGACGTCCGCGTGCCCTCGCCGCAGAGCATCACCAGCTCAGACCCACTCTGGCGGGCCCTTCAACGCTTGACGCCCACGATATTCGCCTTCGTCCTGAGCTTCGGCATCATCTTCATCACGTGGGTCAATCACCACGCGACGATGCAACAGGTGAGCGGCTCTTCGGCGCCGTTCATCTACGCCAATGGATTCCTGCTGCTGACGGTCGTGTCGCTGCCGTTTTCCGCGGGACTCCTGGGCGAGTTCCTCGGGACCGATCAAGCTGCGCCAGCGGTGATTCTCTACAACGCCGTGCTGGCCGTTCAGGCGCTGAGCTGGATCGCTCTGACGAGCACGGCGCTGAACGATCGGTTGACTGCCGACGCGACCGCCACCGCCGCCATTCGTGTGAGCCACCGGAACGGCTACTTCGCCGCCGTGTTCTATGGGTTGCTGGCGGTCGCAGCGGCGTGGTTTCCTCTGGCCGTGGCCATCATCACCACGCTGTCCTGGACGTTCTGGCTGGTGCTGAGCATTCGCGCGAAGCGCGGGATAAGATCGCCTCGGTGAATTCGATCCTCGATCGCCTCGCCGCGCACCGAACGCTGGCTTCGGTGCCTCGAGAACAGCTCGCATGGCTGGCGGCGACCGGCGTCCTGCGGACGCTGGAGCCGGGCGAGATCTTGACGTCGAGCTCCGGGCCCGTGAAGGGCCTGTATATCGTGCTCGACGGTCACCTTTCGATTCGCGTCGATCGCGGCGCGGGCCCGCGCGTGGTGATGGAGTGGCGCGGCGGTGACGTCACGGGCGTCCTGCCGTACTCGCGCATCAAGTCTCCGCCGGGCAGCGTCGTCGCGGAAGAACCAACGCACATCCTCGCGATTGATGCGGCCGAGCTGCCGCGGATGATTCGGGAGTGCCACGAGCTCACGGCGGTCCTCGTGCACGTGATGCTCGACCGCGCCCGGGTGTTCAAATCGAGCGAGCTGCTCGACGAGAAGATGCTGTCGCTTGGCCGGCTGGCCGCGGGACTCGCGCACGAGCTCAACAATCCGGCCTCGGCGGTCGCGCGAAGTGCGAAGACCCTGGTCAAAGAGCTGGACCTGCTCGAGGAGGCCACCAAGAAGTTTTGCGGCCTGACGCTCAACGACGCGCAGTGCGTCGCGATCGCACGTTTGCGCGACCGGCCGGCGAGCTCGCGTCCGGCGCTGAGTCCTCTCGAGCTAGCCGATCGGCGAGAGGCGATCGAGACGTGGCTGGACGCGCATCACGTGACTGGCCTCGACGTCGCACCGCTCGCGGAATCCGGGTTCGAACTGTCGGATTTCGAGTCACTGCACGATCAGGTCGGGCCCGAGAGGCTCTCGACGGTGCTGGCGTATGTCGTGGCGGACCGGAGCGTGCAACAGCTCGCCGGGGAAATCGCCACCTCGGCCACGCGCATTCACTCGCTCGTTCAGGCGGTCAAAGGATTCACGTACCTCAATCAGCAGGCGACGCTCCAACCGATCGCGATCGGCCAAGGCATCGTCGACACGGTGACTGTGCTGCGGTCGAAGGCGAAGGAGAAATCCGTCGACGTCAAGACGCGCATCCCCGACAGCTTGCCTGCTGTCGAAGGTTACGGCGGAGAGCTCAATCAGGTTTGGGCGAATCTCGTCGACAACGCCATCGACGCGGCGCCCGGCGGCCACGTGACGATCGAGGCCGAGGCCACTGACTCGAACGTCGTCGTGCGCGTCATCGACGATGGTCACGGCATTCCGCCGGAGCTGGTGAGCCGCATTTTCGATCCGTTCTTCACGACGAAGGACGTCGGGCAGGGCACGGGCCTCGGGCTCGACATCGCTCGACGTATCGTGCAACGCCACCACGGTGCGATCGACGTGCAGAGCGGCCCGAGCGGTACGCAATTCAGCGTGACGCTGCCGGCTTCCTCGTCGACGCCCGCGGTTCACTCGCCTCAGGAATCCAGCAGCTGATGTCCAAGCCCGTAATCTTTGTCGTTGACGATGACCGCGAAGTGCTGAACGCCATCGAACGCGATCTACGGCAGCGCTATCGTCAGAATTACCGCATCGTCGCGGCGCAGTCATCCCGCCAGGCTCTGGAGGATGCGCGCGAGCTCAATCGCCGCGGCGCGGCGGTCGCGCTGTTTCTGGTGGATCAGAGGATGCCGGAGATGACCGGCACGGAGTTCCTGCGAGAGATGCGCACGCTGCATCCGGCGGCGAAGCGCACGCTGCTGACGGCGTACGCAGACTCCGAATCGGCGATTGCGGCGATCAATGAGGTTGGCCTCGACCACTACCTGGTGAAGCCGTGGGATCCGCCCGATCGCCGGCTGTATCCCGTGCTCGACGATCTGCTCGCCGACTGGTCCGCGCACGCGCGCGTCTCGTTCGAAGGCGTGCGCGTGCTCGGCTCGCGCTGGTCGCCGCCGAGCTACGCCACTCGCGATTTTCTGTCGCGCAATCAAATTCCGTATCACTGGATCGACGTCGAGCAGGACGCCGCGATGCGAGAAACGGCGCTCTCGGCGACCGGCAACGATCTCTCGCGCCTACCCGTCGTCGTGCTGACGGACGGCACGACACTGACGCAGCCGAGTCAGGCGGACCTCGCCGCGAAGATCGGTCTCCAGACGGTGCCGGCGCGGCCGTATTACGACCTCGCGATCGTTGGCGGAGGACCCGCCGGACTCGCGTGCGCGGTCTACGGCGCGTCGGAAGGTCTGAAGGTGATTCTCATCGAGCAGAACGCGCCCGGCGGCCAGGCCGGCACGAGCTCGATGATCGAGAACTATCTCGGCTTTCCGAACGGCGTCACCGGCGCGGACCTCGCGCGGCGTGCGGCGACGCAAGCGAAGCGATTCGGCGCCGAGATTCTCGTCGGGCACGCGGTCGTCGGTTTGAAGCGCGTTGATCCCTATAAAGTCGTCACGCTCTCGAACGGCCAGGAAGTCGCGTGTCACGCGCTGCTGCTTTCGCCAGGCATGTCCGTGCGGGAGCTCCAAGTGCCGGGGCTTACGTCGCTCATCGGCGCGGGCGTCTACTACGGCGCCGCGTTGTCGGAGGCCGCGATGTACCGCGGCCAGCGCGTGTGCGTGTTGGGCGGGGCAAATTCCGCGGGCCAGGGTGCGCTGTTCTTCGCGCGGTACGCCGCGGAAGTGACGCTCATCGTCCGCAAGCCCACCCTCTCGCCGGCGATGTCGCAGTATCTCGTTGACCGGATCAAAGACACCGAGAACATCACGGTGATCGGCAACTCCGAGATCGTCGCCGTCCATGGCAACTCGCATCTCGAGTGCATTGATATCCGCAACGCGGAGACTGGCGAGATGAAGTCGCTCGCCGGCAACGCGCTGTTCATCTTCATCGGCGTGGCGCCGCACACCGCGGCCTTTGCGCCGGTGGTCGCCACCGACGACAAGGGTTTCATCCTCACAGGCGCAGAAGTCAGAGCCGCTGGCGTCAAGTGGGAGCTGGACCGCGACCCGCTGATGTTCGAAACGAGCGTGCCGGGGATTTTCGCCGCCGGCGACGTGCGCGCGAACGCCAATCGCCGGATCGCGGCCGCCGTTGGCGAGGGATCGGCGGCGATTTTCTCGGTGCATCAGTACTTGCGGAGCGTCTGATTTCGGCGCTTGATTTTCGCAACCTTCGAGATACACTGCTCGGGCTTCCCCACGGATCACCAGATCGTTTGACCGCGCGACGACGCGTGCGGCCCCTTCGTCCAGGAATCAGGCATGGCCGAGCTGACCAATCCCGCCATTGCTGGCCCGACGCCGTTCGACACCGTGATCTACGCGTCAGCCGGCAGCAATTACGCGACGGTCCCGTCGCTCAATCAGTACGTGATCTACGACACGCCGACGCCCGGCTACGTGACGCCGCGCATCAACATCTCGCCGTTCGCGAATCTCGGCTCCGCGCCGTGGCCGTTCCTGAACACGAGCGTTCCGCTGAACGGCCACATCTGCATTCCTCGCGGTCGCGGACCGTTTCCATTGATGGTCTTCGCGCACGGGAATCACTCGCCATTCGAGAACTCGACGCCAGGGTACATGTATCTCTGCCAACTCCTCGCGTCGCACGGCGTCATTGGCGCGACGATCGATGTCAATTTCCTGAACGGCGCGAACTTCGGCGAGAACGACGCGCGGGGCATCGTCCACCTCGAGCACCTGAAGCAGTTTCGAACGTGGAATTCGACGGCCGGCCATCCGCTTCACGGCCAGGTCGATCAGAACCGGATCGCGATCGTCGGACACTCGCGCGGCGGCGAAGGCGTCGGACATGCGTCGTTCTTCAACCGGCTCGCCTCGATCAAGCCGGACGTGCTCACGCCGCTGGTGCCGCTCGACGGCTCGGCGGGACTCGGGCCGTACCGCTTCAATCTGACCGTTGTCGTGGCGATCGCGCCGACCGATCGACAGTATCAGCCGCTGACGGGCGCCACGATCGTTCCCGATTCGTACTGCTTGATTCATGGCAGCCGCGACGGCGACGTCTCGACATTCGAGGGCTACAACACGTACAACCGCGCACACGCCGTGGACCTCGCGAACCCGACGGCCGACGATGGCGAGATCAAGGCGCTGCTGTGGGTGTACGGGGCGAATCACAATCAGTTCAACAGCGCGTGGCCGTCAGAAACGCCGCCGGCGACGACCATGCCGCGACCTGATCAAGAGCTGGTCTTGAGGGTGTTCATCGGGACCATTGCTCAAGCGATCCTGCTCGATCACGCCGCGTACCTCGAGGTGCTTCGCGATCATCGTCACGCGTCGGCGTGGATGCCGGTGAACGTGAACCTCGTGTCGCAGTACCAGGATCCTGACCGCGTGTTCATTCAACACGAGCAGGAGGGACTGCTGGCGCCGCAAGTCTCCTTGCCGGTCCAGGGCAGCGCGTTCACGGACACGCTCGTCGCCGCTCGGCAATTGAAGGATCTCGTCAACTCATTTGGGTTGGTCACGACGGTCACGCTGCGGCTCGAGTGGTCCGCCCCTGGCGCACGCTTGCTGCTCACACTGGACGCGGGTACCGTTCCGGCGGAGCGATATCGAACCTTGTCGCTTCGCGTCGGCCAATCGACGGAGGCGAAGAACGCCGCGAACCGCGATCAGGATTTCACGCTCGAGGTGTCGGGCGGGTCGCGGACCGCGAGCATTCCCGCCAGCAGCCTCCATCGTCTTCTCTATCCCGACGTCGTGTTTGGCGCTGGAAAGATCGTGATGCAGACGCTGCGGCTGCCGATCCGCGAACTCGTCGAGCGCGGCGTGGATCCGAGCGACCTGCGATCGATTGCCTTCGTGTTCGATCAACCGGCGACCGGCGTGCTGTACGTCGGCGACATCCAGATTTCTCACTGACACTCGAGACGAGGGTTGCGATCATGGATGCGGCACCGCTCAAAGCACCGAAAGTTCTCTCGGCGGAAGTGGTCGCGACGCGACCGACCGCCGCGGACACGGCGATGATTGCCCGCCTGGCGGCCGACGCGGACTCGCCGCTGCGCGAGGTCGCGTACATCGTCAAGATCCGGCTCAGAGAAATTCCGCCGGCGACCGGCCTCGGATGGGCCCTGTATGCGGGCGATGTGCGCATCCCGAAGTACTGGGAATATTCGGGCGGCATCTACTTCAAGGTGCTCGATCCGCAATTCCTTGCAGAGAACCGCGGCAAGCCGTTGCGTTTCTCGCTGAACGGACAGGAGTTCGTCGACACCGGCGTCAAGCTGCCGGGCCCGGGCGCGCCCGCAAGCAAGCGCGGCGCGGGTCTGCCGGCGCTGGCTCGTCAAGAGGACGTGCTGAGCGACGAAGGCGCTTCGGTGCGGTCTCCGAAAGCTCGCGCTCGAGCGCCCAAGGCTCGAGCGCAAGAACCTCGAGTAAAAAACGCCGGTCGAGGACGCGCTAAGCGAAAGAGTTGATGGGCACAAAGCCCATCGAGTGGATCGCGCCTCGAATCTTTGCCGGCCTCGGCCTGCTGCTGATCATGCTAGCCTGCTACATGACCGGCGCGGACTCGCTCGGCTGCCGCCGCAACGGCGATCGGGTCGATTGCCGTGTCGGGCGTTCGCGGCTGCTCGGTTTCATCACGGTTGAAGAACTCGCCGTGCCAGATGTCGTCGACGCCTGGGTCCGAACGTCGACGAGCTCGCAGCAGGCGTACCGAAGCGGCCGCGGATCGAATGCCGATCACACCTCGTCGAACGACACGCTGATCCTGCACACGCGCGACAATCGCGACGTCGCCACGCTCGGCGGCGATCAAAGCGCGTCACACGCCGATCAGGTGCGGGCGCTCGTGAAGGCGACGAGCGCGGCATCGACATCCGGCGCGGCCAATCCGAGCCGCATGGTGGTGAGCGTCAAGGACGAGATCACGAACTTCGAGATTCAGGACAGCTACGTCCCGATCGCACTGTTTTGCGGCGGGCTGGGCGCGGTCTTTTTGATCTTCGGACTTGTCGCGATGCGCGTCGGAAGCTAGAGCCCGAATGGGGAAGGCTATCCGACAACGCGAGCTGCAGAGCTCACAACGCTCTCGTTGCCGGACAGCCTTCCCCATTCGGACAGCAAGATCGGTGGGACGCGTCAGTGCGCACGTCCTCGTCTCAGACCCGCGGCGATGGGCGAGGAGGTCCTGATCCAGGAGCGTTGTGAGCTCTGCAGCTCCTGGATCAGGACCTCCTC
>CAYQRM010000164.1:0-12709 GCA_964419785.1 uncultured Solibacteraceae bacterium
CCGGTCTCGCGGCGCGAGGAGTTCGTGATCTCGTCCGCGGGTTTCTGGATGCAGTACCTCGATTCGGAGCTGATTCTCTCGAACAAGCCGGACCTCCGCCACGAGCATCAGCCGCTGCTGAAGGGTATTTTCGCGTTCGACCTCGGCGCGTCGACGGTGTACAGCATCGCGGCGTTTGGCGAATTCGGTCCGCCCGAGCGCGACACGCGGGGCATGGCGGTGTCGCTCGGCACCACCGGCTGGCCCGAGCCCGTCGTTGGCGCGATCGTGCTCGCGCCGGCCGCGCTCGACGGCTACCGTTACTTTCATCCTGACGCGGCGTGGGCGAAGTGGGCGTCGCGCGGCGCGAAGATCGCGAGCGTCGTGCTCGTCGCGGCCGCGGGGAGGGATTGATCAAAAGAGGATCAAGCTTAAAGTTAGAAGCCAAAAGTGAGAAGTTCGGAGGATCACGCGGTCAGAACGTCGCAGGATCACGCGTGATCTTCTGCACTTCTCACTTCTGGCTTCAAACTTCTAACTTGCTCCTTGTCTTCACGCCCTCAGTGCCGTCAGCGGATCGACCCGGACGGCCCGAAGCGCCGGCACGAGACACGCCGCCAGCGCGATCGCGATCATCACGATGCCGACCGCGACGAACGTCAACGCGTCACGTGACGAAACGCCGTAGAGCAGCGTCGTCAGATACTTCGTCGTCGCGCCCGCGGCGACCGCGCCGATCGTCAACCCGACGACGGTAACGATGACGCCCTGCGTGACGACGAGTCCGAAGATCTGACGCGGCCGCGCGCCGAGCGCCGATCGCACCGCGATCTCGCGCGTGCGCTGTGCGACCGAGTACGACAATACGCCGAACAATCCGACGGCCGTGATGACCAGCGCCGAGACGCCGAACGCCACGAGCACGACCGCGTACAGCCGGTTTCTCGCCAGGCTTGCGGCGATCCGCTCATCCATCGTGAGGACCGATCCGAGCGTCGCGTCGGGCGAGAGCTGCCGCACGAGCGATCGGAGCGGCTGAGTCAGCGACTGCGGATCGCCCGTCGTCCGCAGCACGACCTCGTGCGTGGTCGCCGGCCCCGGGCTCTGCGCGAGCAGGCTGTAGATTTCCGGCTGCGTCTGGTCGCGCAGCCCGTTGCGAATCATGTCGTCGACGACGCCGATGACCTCGAACGGGACGCCGTCGCCCTGCATGAAGTTCTGGATGCGATCGCCGACGGGATGGTCGGTGAGGTACTGCCGCGCGAACGTCTGATTGACCAAGACGACTTTCGCCGCGGTGGCCGAGTCTTCCTCCGGACGGAACGTCCGGCCCTGCGCGAGCCGCAAACCAAGCGCAGCGAAAATGTCCGGCGTGACAACGGACCGCACGGCGTGAGCTTGCACATCCGTGCCCGGATGCTGGACGGAAGGCATGTCGAACGCGCTGAGATTCTCCGAGCCCGATAGCGGCAATCCGGTCGTGAGCGCCACCGTCGGGTGGCCGGGCAGCGCGCGCGCAAGGTCGATGAACCGCCGCAGCGCGTCGAGCCGCTGCGCGGGGTTGAACGCGAAGTCTGGCAGCGTGAGCCTCGCGCTCAGCGTCCGGCTCGGCTCGAAGCCGCGATCCTGGCCGACCATGGCCATGAAGCTGCGCGTGAGCAGGAGCGCGACGATGAGCAGCGCGCAGGTCGTGGCGATTTGCGCGGTCATCATCACGGTGCGCGCGCGCACGCGCGTACCGCCGATCGCACCGGCCGCGCCTTCGGACAGCGCGCCCGCGAGACGCAGACGCGCGAGGTGCAGTGCCGGCAACGCCCCGAGCGCGAGGCCCGTCAGCGCGGTGATGGCGATCGCCGCCATCGCGACCGTCCATCCGAAGTGAATGTCATTCACCCGTGGAAAATCCGCGGGCAGCACGGACGGCAGTGCGCGATGGAGCAGCGCGCTGAGACCGATGCCCACGGCGCCGCCGACGGCCGCAAGCCAGAGATTTTCGACCATCAGCTGCTGCGCCAGCCGCGACGTGCCCGCGCCAATCGCCGACCGAATCGCCATCTCGCGGTACCGCGTCGTCGCTCGCGCGAGCTGCAGGCCGGCGATGTTGGCAACCGCCGTGACGAGCAGCAGCGTGACCGCGACGAGCAGCACCACGAGGCCCGGCGCGATGTCGTGCGTGAGCGCGTCGAGCGCCGGCACGGCGAAGATCTGCGCGGGTCCGTTGCCGCCGAAAATCGCCAGCGTCACGGGCCCCGTTTCCTTCGGCGCGTTCTGCGCGCGCGCGGTGGCTTCGGCCGCGGCGGCCGCCGGGGTGACGCCAGGCTTCAGCCGCGCCATCGCGCTGAACGTCGAGACGAACGAGCGGCCCTTGTCGTCGACAACCGGCTGAATCCTGAACGGCCGCCACAACCGTGTGTCGCGATCGGGGAACATGAAATCCGCCGGCATGACGCCGACGATCGTGAACGGCTGACCGTTGATCTTGATCGTCTGGTCGAGCGCCGCGGCGCTGCCGCCGAATCGCTCCTGCCAGAAGCCAAATGAAATGACAACGTCGGTGGCATCGTCGCGCGTGAAGACGCTGCCCAGCAGCGGCGTCGCGCGGAGCAGAGGAAAGATGCTCGGCGTGACGGACGCGGTCGAGAAACGATCCGTGCTGTCACCGACGGCCACGATCGGCGATCCGGTCTGCCACGCGCCGATCGCGTCGATCGTCGCCGGACTGTCGAGCCACGGCAGGTATCCGAGGCTCGTCATCGTGAGCGGCATCTGCCGCGTCGCGCCGGCGTGCGTTTCGGTAAGGCGCACGAGGCGGTCCGGATCAGCCCACGGCAGCGGCCGCATGAGGACGCTGTAGACGACGCTCACGAGCGTCGTCATCACGCCAATCGCGACGGCCATCGTCGCGATCGCCACGAGGCTGAAGCCGCGCTGACGCAGGGTCAGACGCATCGCGTAGCGAAAGTCCTGCGCGAGGCTGGCCAGGCGGCGCGAGCCATTGCTCGGTGGATCGATCGCCGGCGCCCGGCGCGCAGGGCGATCGAGGCTGTCAGGATTGGCGATCCACACACGGATGAGATTGGTGACGTGCGCGTGCGCCTCGTCGACGGTCGTCCCGCGCGCGCAGGCGGCGTCGTACGCACTTTGCGCGTGCGCCGCGAGCTCGTCGACGACGTCGACATCGAGCGCGCGCCCAGCCCGCGTGGCGGCGTCGCGAATGCTCAGCGTCCAGTCCATGTCCGTTTCCTCACTTATGCGGTGCCGATGCCCGCAATGCGATCAAGCGCGACGACGAAGTGCTTCCACACGCTGCGCTGCTTGGTGAGGACGCGGCGTCCCGCGGCGGTGAGACGGTAATAGCGCCGGCGCCGCTGGCCGGGCCGTTCGATCCAGCGGCCGTCGATGAGGCCCTTGCCCTCGAGGCGATAGAGCGTGGGGTAGAGCGACGCGATGTGGAACGTGATGGCGCCGTCGGATCTTTGATCGATCAGCCGGCCGATGTCGTAGCCGTGGCGGTCCTGTTCTTCGAGCAGCGCGAGGATGAGGACCTCGGTGCTGCCACGTTTCAGCTCGCGTTCCAGTGCCGTTGGCGCCATATGTGGTCACATCATATATCACGAGAACTCAGAAGTCCTGGTGGACTTGGGGAGGGGGTGGCTTGACCGGCCGAAAGGATTCCTCCAGAATGGAGGAATAACGGAGGCACCGTGGCGACGCTGAATGTCAAGAACCTGCCCGACGGCCTGTATCGCAAGCTTCAGGCTCGAGCCAGGCGCGAGCGCCGCTCCGTGGCGCAGGAAGTGACTCGCATTCTGAGCGACGCCGTCGAAACGCCGAGGCGCCTCTCCATCCTCGAATTGCAGGGCCTCGGGAAGGACCTCTGGCGAGGCCTCGACGCAACGGGCCACGTGACGCGTGAGCGCGACGCGTGGGACTAGTCGACGACGTCGGCCCGGGCGCGGTGGCGATCGACACAGCGCTCGTCATTTACCTCATCGAGCAGGAGCCGCGGTACTTGCCGCACATTCTGCCGCTCTTCACAGAGGCGGATCGCGGCGACCGCGTTCTCGTGACCTCAGCGCTCACGCTGTTCGAAGTCCTCGTCGTGCCTTATCGCGCGCGCAACCTGGCGCTCGCCGAGCGGTACGAAGCCTTGCTCACGCAAAGCCGCGGCCTTCGGCTCATCGACCTGAGTCTCGATCTTCTCCGAGCGGCGGCGCAGCTCCGCGCGGCCGCATCGATCAAGACGCCAGACGCTTTGCAACTTGCCGCCGCGCTTGCCACCGGTTGCAGGACATTCGTGACCAACGATCGGCGACTGCCCGCGATTCCTGGCCTGCGGGTGATTCAGCTGTCGGCGTACTGAGGGCGAACGACACTCGCGGGCCCTCCCCGCCGCGCAAGCGACGCGCGATCTCTACGTCGCTGTCGCTGACGCGAATGACCGTCCGGTGACGGGGCCGATCTCGTTGGTGTTCGTCAACGCCACCTCGGTGGAAGACGTGCAGGCCGTTGGCCGTGCGTTTCAATCGAGCGTGCAAAGACCGATCAGTTCGACGGCGCGCCATCCAGTGGATACGCGCCTCGTCGAGATTCTCCTGTCGCAATACGTCGTGAGCGTTCCCGACAGTCCGGCCTTGACGGCCGACACGATTCGCGTTGGCGTCAAGCGCCACGGCGCGACGGTGAGCACCGCGGAGTACCCGCAGGGCTAGTCTGAATCTACTCGCCCGACCTTACGCCGGCGCCTGCGCGCTCGCGGCCTTCGGTACCAGCGCAAACGTCATCGTTCCGTCGCACACGACTTCGCCGTTGACGCGCGCCGCGCCGCTGAGCGATCCCATGCGGCTGCGCAGCCGCTTGACGACCGCTTCGATCTCGACGACGTCGCCGGGCCGCACGGGCCGCCGGTAGCGCACGCGCTCGATGCCCATGAAGACGATGAGCTTCTCGCTGTTTTCGGGCTTGGAGAGAATGAGAATCGCGCCGACCTGCGCGACCGCTTCCGTGAGAATCGTCGCCGGCAGCACCGGCCGGTCGTCAGGCCCGCGCCAGAGGTAGCGCTCGTTCTGAGAAACATTCTTGATCCCCACGATCCGTCGATCCTGTTCGAGCTCGGTCACGCGATCGACGAGCAGAAATGGATACCGGTGGGGCAGGATGCGTTCGATGGCCGTGTAATCGAGTGGTAATTCCCGTGTCATGAAATCGATGCCGCGTGCCAAGTATAATTGAATGTTCGGACGCGCCAATCGACCGCATGAGTCACCAGCAGACGCCATCTCCGCCCTCGACGAGTGCCAACGAGCACGACGTCCTGCTCACCCTTTTCGATCTCGGGCGGCAGGTGGCGTCCGTCGTCGATTTCGACGAGCTCTTGCGGCGCATCCCCGACCTGATCCGCCGGTTGCTCCAGTTCGACGCGTTCGCCGTGTATCTGCTCGACGAAAAGCGCGGCGATCTGCGTATCGGCTACGCCGTCGGCTACCCGGACGTGCCCGATTTCCGCGTCCGCAAGACCGAGGGCGTCGTCGGCCAGGTCGTGAGCACGCAGCAGGCGCTCGTCGTGGGCGACGTGACGGCGGATCCGCACTACATCGAGGTCGTGCCCGGCATGGGCTCGTCGATCGCCGTGCCGCTCGTCTACAAGTCGAAACCGATCGGGGCGCTGAACATTCTCAGCCGCGAGCGCCACTCGTACACCGATCGCGACGCCGTGATTCTTCGCCAGTTCGCCGCGGCCGTCTCGACGGCGCTCATGAACGCGCGCCTCTTCGAGCAGCAGCGGCTCGATGCCGAGGCGTTCGAGACGCTCGCGGAAATCGGCCGCGAAGTCGCCGCCGTGCTCGATCTCAACGAGCTGCTCTCGCGCATCGCGCAGCTCGCGCGTCGCGTCGTCGACTACCGCACGTTCGGCATCCTGTTGCTCGACCAGCAGTCGAAGATGCTCGAGATGAAGGTCGCGGTCAAATACGACGAAAAGATCGAGCTGCCGAAAGTCGCGCTCGGCGAGGGCCTCGTCGGCTACGCGGCGTTCCATCGCGAGCCCGTGCTGGTGCCGGACGTGTCGAAGGACCCGCGCTACATCAAGGTCGTCGATGACGTGCGGTCGGAGCTGGCGGTGCCGATGCTGCTGAAGGATCGGTGCGTCGGCGTCTTCGACCTCGAGAGCCCCGAGCTCGACGCGTTCAGCAAGCGCGACGTCGAAATTCTCACGCTGCTCGCGAGCCAGGCCGCGGTCGCGATCGAAAACGCGCGTCTCTATCAGGAAGCGTCCGCCAACGAGGCGCGGCTCGAGAAGGAGCTGCGCTTCGCGAAGCGCGTCCAAGAGGCCCTGCTGCCGTCGCAGTTGCCGAAACGCGTGAAGGGCGTCGATCTGGCCGCCTCATTCGCGCCGGCGCGCGAGCTCGGCGGCGACTTCCACGATTTCCTGCTGCCCGACTCGAACACGCTCATTGTCGCGGTCGGGGATGTGTCGGGGAAGGGCACGCCCGCGGCGCTCTATAGCGTGTTCGCGGGCGAGCTGGTCCGCGGCCGGACGTTCCGCCGCCGCTACGTGCCCGAGCAGTCATCGCCCGCGAACGTGCTGATGTCGATCAACACGATCCTCCACGAGCGCCAGATCGAGGAGTATTACTGCACGCTCTGCTACTCCGTGTTCGACCTCAAGCGACGCACGTTCACGATGGCGAACTCCGGCGTGCCGTATCCGATTCGCGCGTCTGGCGATACGGTCGCGCCGATCGAGCTGCCCGGCGTCCCGCTCGGTACGTTCTTCGGCGTGACGTACGACGAAGTCACGCTGCCGATCGCGGTCGACGACGTGTTCGTGTTCAGCTCGGACGGCGTGTCAGAGGCCATGAACACGCGCGGTGAGGAGTTCGGATCGGAGCGGCTGATTGAAGTGGTGCGCGCCTCGCGCCAGCTGCCGGCGAAGGACATCGTCGCCGCGATCGTCAACGCCGTCGAGGATCATCGCGCAGGCGCCGCTTCCAACGACGACACCACCATCGTCGTCCTCAAACTCACACAGCCGTAAGGAGCCGGGCACGCGCGGGCCCATCTGGTCGATGCGGCGATGGCGGGCTGCTCGAGCCGTACCGCAGCACCCTGACGCGGTAGTTGACGTGACATCTGATGACGTTATATGATGACGCAACATGCGAACCATCATCGAGCTTCCGTCGGATCAGCTCAGCGCGCTCGACGCGCTGTGCGAGCGCGACGGAATTTCGCGCGCGGAAGCCGTGCGAAGGGCGGTCGCCGAGCACATCGCGCGCGAGCGCAGCGCCCGGCCGGATGAGGCCTTCGGCCTCTGGCGCCGCCGCTCCGTGGACGGGCTGACCTATCAGCAGCGTCTCCGGCGCGAGTGGGACGCGCCCAAGCCGCGGCGATGAACGCGCTCTTCGACACGAACATCCTGATCGATTACTTGAACGGCCAGGAGCCTGCGCAGCGCGAGCTGGGGCGTTATCCGCGCCGGCTCATCAGCGTCGTGACCTGGATGGAGCTGCTCGTCGGCGGCCATGACGACGCCGAAACAGACGTGATCGAGATGTTCTTGCGCGACTTCGAGGTCGTCGACATCACGCGCGCCGTCGCGCGCGAGGCCGTCAACATCCGCCGTACGCACCGGCTCCGCCTGCCAGATGCCATCATCTGGGCCTCAGCCCGCGCCAACTCGGCGCTCCTCGTCACTCGCAACACCAGGGATTTTCCCGCCACCGAGCCAGACGTCCGCCGGCCCTACTGACCTGCTATCCTCTGACCGCTTCCCCGGCCAGCGCAGGAGACGTCTCTATGCTCAAGACGCTCGACATCCTGATTGGCGCCACCACGGTTCTGCTCGTCTTCAGCATGGCGGTGACCGTCATCACGCAGACGCTCTCCGCCGCGTTCGGCCGCCGCGGCAAGCACCTGATGGAGGGCATCTCCGGCCTGCTGCTGCAGCTCGGCGTCGACACCGAGGATCACGCCAACCAGATCGCCACCTCGCTCCTGAAACATCCGCTCATCGCCGGCGCCAACGGGCGGCTCGGCACGGTGATTCAGCGCGAAGAGCTCACGAAGCTGCTCATGGATCTCGCGAGTGGCACCGGACCGTCGGACCTCGGCGCGGATGCGAAGGCCGCGTTGAACAAGATGCTCAACGCGAACGGCGTGCCCGATCCTGGCGCGACGCTGAAACAGATCCGGGCGGCGGCGCTGCAGATCGAAGAAACGCAGCCCGACCTCGCGAACGACGTGCGTCAAGCGATCGCGATCATCCGCACGTCGAAGAGCGACTACGTCGCGCGCATCAACGCGTGGTTCGATCAAACGATGGACCGCGTGAGCGAGCGATTCACGCGCTACACACACCTCATCACCGTCGGGCTCGCGACGGCAGTGGTCCTCACGGTGCAGCTCGACACGATCGCGGTGATCAATCGCTTGTCGATCGACGATCAATTCCGCGCGTCGTTCGTCGATGGTGCAGTGAAGGACTACGGCACGGCCGAGGGTGTGAATCCACCGACGACGATCGCGACGACGGTGCCGCAAGCGTCGCCCAAGCCGTACTACGATTTGCTGGGAAGGGCCGGATTGATCACGCTGCCGAGCGGCGGCTGGCTCGATCAGATGAAAGATGCACGCAAGTATCCGGGCATGCTGCTGTCGATCCTGCTGCTCAGCCTTGGCGCGCCGTTCTGGTACAACGTGTTGAAAGATCTCGTCGGCATGCGAACGTCCCTCTCGAGGAAGGACGACTCGCAGCGGATCATCCGGCAGACGACGCAGGAGATGTCGTCAGGGACCGACGGACAAAAGAAATGAGCCGCCAAACGTCGACCTGGAGCGGACGGGGTGCGGCGATGCCAGCGCCTGCCTGTCGATTGTTGCGCACCCCGTTGACGTCGGGCGGCTCCGGTTTCTTTAGATATCAAGACTCGTACCGTCTCGATCGCTGAGAAAAGCCGCACAAAACGCGCGAATTCTCCGGGGTTGTCTGTACCTGAGGCCGGTCGGACAGGACGACTGGACGGTCGAGGGGACAGTTACCCCTGGGCTGCGCGTGCGCTGTCGGCAGCGGGGGCCACGAGCATCGCGAGTTGCGCGGCGATGATCCGCGCCATCTCGACGGTGTCCGGACTAGGGCGCTGGCGATTGACCTCGGCCGCGAGGACGCCCACGCAGCCCGTGGGCGTCACGAGCGGGACGGCGATGGCGCCTGGCTCAGACGAGGCCGCGCCGTTGACGCTTTGCCCGCGCAGCGAGCGGAAGGCGAGCGAGGTCGCGTTGTCGCCGTCGACCTGGAGGGCGCCCATCTTCATGAGCACGCGATCCGAGTAGCCGTGCGCGAGCGACGGGCGCAGCAGCGCGCCGCCCGAGTCGCTCATCCAGAGAATCACGCCTTTGGCGCCCAGCACGCCGGCGGCCCGCGCCAGGAGCGCGGGCACATCACGGCTGTCAATGACGCGCGCGAGATCGACACAGAGCTCGGCCGCATCGCCGAGATTGACCGCGCGCGCCGGCGGCGGCGCGGGCTCGGCCGTGCGAGCAGGCGCAGCGGGTGCGATCGGCGGCGTGTTGAGCTTGAGCGAGAGATCAGATCCGCGCGCTGGTGGCACGTCGGGAATCGCCGCAGACACGGCGGCCTCAGGCTTGCGCGCGCGCCAGAAAAACAGCGCCACCGAAAGCGCGAAGATCATCGCGACGCCGTTCATGCCAAGACGCATCCGGCCGATCCGTGTGACTCTCGAGGCCGACGCCAGCTGCAGGCCCGCACGCGCGTCGCCGAGCTCGGCGGCGATGCGTTCGTTGGCTTCGCGCGTGTCCGTGAAAAGCCGATCCGACGCTTCGTACTTATGGTCGCCGTTGACGTCGCTGCGAGCGCGCGCGTCGATGCTCTTCAGATCCTTCAAGGCAATCTGCGCGGTTTCGTAGTGGCCCGACGCGTCAGTGTCGGCTGCTGCCGACTTCAGCGCCGCGAGCGCAGTATCGATTTGAGTGAACAGGTCGGACGCGCGCGTCATCCAGATCGACGAATCCTGGCCGGTGGCGACGTAACCGGCCTCGGCCGCGCGCAACTCGGCGAGCGCGACCTCGACCGCGCTGTTCTGGCGGTCGAGCGCCATGGCCGTGTCCCGCTCGCGATCGAGGAGTTGATCGAACCGAAAATCCTGAAAGAGAGTGCCGAGGCCAATGACGAGCGTGAGCGTGAACAACACACCAAACCCGTGCTTCTTCATGGCGGCCGCGTTTACTATAGCACCGCGTTTTGAGGGCAAAGGGCAAAGGGCAAAGGGCAAAGGGCAGAGGGCAGAGGGCAAAGGGCAGAGGGCAAAGGGCAGAGGGCAAAGGGCAAAGGGCAGAGGGCAGAGGGCAGAGTGAGAGTTGCCATCGTCATCAACCCGAAGTCGGGCGCACGCGGCCGGCGCGGCGACGAGGCGGAGGCGCGCGTCGCGCTCGCGCGGCGGATGCTCGAGGCGAAAGGCATCGATGCCGACGTCGCGGTCACGGCCCACGCGGGTCATGGCGCCGCGCTCGCGGCCGGCTTCCTCTCGAAAGGCGCCGAGCGCATCGTCGCGTGGGGGGGCGACGGCACGGTCAACGAAGTCGCGGGGCCGCTCGTCGGATCGGCGGCAGCGCTGGGGATCGTTCCGTCCGGATCGGGCGATGGGCTGGCGCGCGGGCTGGGGTTGCCGCACGATCCTGAGGCCGCGCTGGCGATCGCGCTCTCTGGGCGCGCCCGGCCGATGGACGTCGGCTACCTGGGCGCGCGGCACTTTCTGAACGTCGCCGGCATCGGCTTCGACGCGGCGGTCGCGGCCGCATTCAACGAGGCTGGCCGGCGCGGCGCGCTGAACTACCTCGCGCGCAGCTTCACGCTCGTCTGGTCGTATCGCGCGCCCGCGTATCAGCTTGATTTCGACGGCCAGACGCAGTGCGGCGCGCGGTTCGTCGTGGCATTCGCCAACGCGCCGCAGTACGGCAACGGCCTCGTGCTCGACAGCCAGGCCGATCCGCACGACGGCTGGCTCAACGCCGTCGTCTGCGATGCCGGCCCGGCGCTGGTCCAGCTCTGGCGCGTTCGGCGCCTGGCGTTTCGATGCGACGCGCCCGCCGCCGGCGTCTATCGGGCGCGCGTGCGCCGCGCTCGACTGACCAGCGACGAGCTCATCTGCCACGTCGACGGGGAGCACTTTCGGGCGTCAGGAACGGTTGAAGTTCGATTGATGGAGGGCGGAATAAAGATCGTCGGGCCGAGGTCCGCGTGAATTGAGACGTCCGCGCGAGATCACCCTAGAACGTTGGGAGGAACTTCGCGAAGTAATTCGAAAGAATCGTGAAGCGATTCGTGAAGATCAGCACGCCGAGGACGATGAGGAGCACGCCGGAGACGACTTCGATCGTTTTGTAATAGCGCCGGATGCGCGCGGAGGCGACGAAGAAGCGATCGATCGCGAGCGACGTCGCGAGAAACGGAATGCCGAGTCCGGCCGAATAGACCGCAAGCAGCAAAATGCCTTCGCCGACGGAGTTCTTCGATCCGGCGATCGCGAGGATCCCGCCGAGGATCGGCCCGATGCACGGCGTCCAGCCGAACGCGAACGCGAGGCCGACGAGAAACGCGCCGATCGGGCTGGCCGGGCGGCCCGACGTTTGCACGCGCGTGTCCTTGTCGAGCCACTTGATGCGGAAGATGCCCGCCAGGTGCAGCCCGAAGATGATGATCATCGTGCCGGCGATGCGCTCGAAGATCGTTTTCTGATGGCGGAGCAGGTGGCCGATCTCGGTCGCGCTCGCGCCGAGCGCGACGAAGACGATCGAGAAGCCGAGCACGAACGCGAGCGACGTGATCAGCATCTGCCGCCGCGTCGCCGCGCGACTGCCCGCATCGGCGGCGCGCATGTCGTCGAACGACACGCCCGAGACGAACGAAATGTAGCCGGGGACGAGCGGCAGGACGCACGGCGAGATGAACGAGAGAATCCCGCCGCCGAACGCCGCGATCAGGGAAACATCAGGCATAAGAGCCGGGTACATCAGGTACACCAGGTACATCAGGTACACCAGGTACGTCGGGTACGTCGGGTACGTCGGGTACGTCGGGTACGCGGAACGCGCTGTCGCTCGTCATCTTATCTAGGTTCAAAACCAAAGAAGCTGTCTGAAATGCAGGTTCCACGGACCTAACGTACCCGTCGTACCCGTTGTACCTGTTGTACCCGTTGTACCTGACGTACCCGGCCCTTCACTTCACTTCTTTCAGCGGAATGACCTCAGCCCGTGGAATCGGCCCGAAGTCTTCGCCGAATTTGACCGGCGGCAGATCCTGGAACATGAAATCCCACTTCCACCGCTCGGACGGATTCGACGCCTGCAGCCAGTCGCGCGCCGGAATCGCGCGCGAGAACGTGATGCTCGAGAGCGCCGCGTAGCCCGGCACCGACCTAAGCTGTTGCGCAATCGCCTCGCGCACCGCGGCCGACGACGCGTAGCTGATCGGCGTGCCGAAGACGATGCCGAGCTTCATGAGGATCTGCCAGTCCTCGCCCGCTTCACCCGGCGGCGGGATGACGCGCGAGGCCGCCTGCACGTGACCCGTCATGTTCGTGTAGGTCGCGTCCTTCTCGACGAACGCGAGGCCAGGCAGCAGGACGTCGGCCGCTTCAGCGAGCGGCGTGCGCAGCACGCCCTGCACGACGAGCGTCTGGATCTTGCCGGCCTGGCGCGCGGCGATGATCCA